>QHYQ01000275.1 GCA_003224175.1 Acidobacteriota bacterium | reverse complement strand
TCGCGAGCGACTTGTTCTACTCCTACAGTGGCACTGTATCGGATAGCGAAATTCAGATAGAAGAGCAGGAGATGAGCGGAAACGATAACCAGGAGGACAGAGGCAACCCGTTTCATGCTTTTTGACCTCCTATCCCTGCTTCAGCGATCCCCTCGCGCCCAGTTTAAACACTCTTGGCTCCTGGCGACATACGCCTTCCAGTCACCCGTAAACGGGATGTCGCGGTCATATCCAGTATAGTCGACAGTCAGCAAGCCTTCTTTTTGGACTTCGAACGCTTCCAGGCCCAGGATAGCGATTTGATGCTCGGTCGCGATCCCAATTGCTCTCAGTGCTTCGGCATAGGGAAGCACAAGTTCATGTCCAGAAGAAACGGCGGCGCTCCTCAAGTTATCGGGAAGAAGACGTTCCAACTCCCCCATAATCCTGCTCCAGCCTGAACGGCCCCTGACTTAGCTGCCTGCCATCGCCGCAGGCGTCGTGACATAAGGTAATCTGATGGTGATGCCGCCCAACACCCGCGCAGGGCTCGGGATTGGCGTTGTTCTTCTGTTGCTCTTCGCACTGCACAAGGTCACCGGGCCGCACGAAATCCGCAAACCCTTTTGGCCTTAGCGGTTAGGTCTCGGCTGCCCGCAAGTCCCCTCAGGCCTTCAGGGTCTGTGTGAAAACTCAAGTTTCTCGTCAGGGCACGCCTTCAGGCGTGCCACAAGTCGGGCAATTTCCAATGTCTCTTCAGCGGCTTCAGCCGCTGAAGCTTCTCGGGTTTCTAAGCTGTCCCAAAACATGGACGGCCTAGGAAACTCAACTTGGGGGCTACGCGCTCATCAATGGACGATGCTTGCAAACCAGAGTGCAACCATCAGCAGGCCTGCCAAAATTACTTGAGCTCGTGAGATGCCTCTCAACGCGAAGGCTAGAGATATTCCGATGAACGCCATTAGAAGAACGGCGCTCAGCCAGGCTTCCACAAGGTTATCAACAGTACGACTATCGAGGCCCACCAGGAGGAAGAGACCCATAAACGCAAGCCAGCTGAGGAACGTAATCAAGATTGAGATCACACCGATAACACTGCGCCAGTGTGGCAGGTCTTTTCGGACGTGCTTAGCCCACCCTCGCCAAGCAAGAACGGTGAGCACAGGAATCGCCAAAGCCACCGCAATCGATGTCAACTGATAGAATGTGGATTGCAACCAAGTTGCGCGGAAGGCCACGGTCTACTCCTTGAGCCTAAGCGACAGTGCACTAGCTTGGTCGTAGCTGTCTTCATAAACCCGGAGCTTCGGGCAAGGCCCGAATACCTTCCAGCAGATTGCAGAACTCCGGGATCCGATTGCGCTCGCCCCAGAAGTACACGGCGATTGTGCCTCGAATCACACAGACGGCGGCCAAACTATCTTCCAACCTATCTTTCGGACCAACCGCTATGGTTTCGCGGCACACTGCTTCTCGCCCCGCAACTCTGAGAGTTTGAGACCTTTTGACCACGAACTCGCCGATTTGATTGTGGAACGCACCGGATCTCCACAGATCCTCGATCTCTTCCTGCGATAGACCCTCTCTACGCGGCAAGGGGCGGAGGTCAATTGTTTCAAACCGGAACATAAGAGGTATGCCAACAGGCGAGACCTTGACCAGAGAAAGTCCCTCACTCTTAGAACGGGCAAACCAACCCAGCGGAACTGGTGTGCTGAGGCCTAGACCGATCACTCTGTTGCCGTGGGCAAGATGCCACACCGCAGAAAGAGTATAGGGGCCGAGCGGATACACCAGGATCACTTCGGCAAGCAGGAGAGCCAAACACGCTCGCTTCCAGGCGATCCTTGATAATGGCGTTTCCGGATCCGTTGCCGGTTCGCGGCTGTTCAGAATTTCCTCCTTGGCTTTGCCTCTTCACGCCTCACTTCTTGCCTGTTAGCGTCTCTTCCGCGCGATGCCGTGGCCCTCTCGGGTGAAAATCAGGGCACCCAATTTGTAACTTGGGCTGGTCAATCACCTCGCCAACGAAAGGAAATAAAAAAAGAGAGGGGCGGCTAGGACTGTCACAACAAGTAAAATAAAGGTGAACACCACCGTGAGTCCCAGACGCATGAAGTAGTTGTTCCGGACATCCCAAACAAAATCAAATAAGTTGGAAAGGAACGGTTGTTGGATAGAAAGAGAGGCCAAACTCTCAGGGAGGCGCATCAGCCATGCAGCGATCGGAAGCAAAATGAGTGAAACTTTCTCGCAAACACTAGCCCGGAACTCAACACGTTTCACCACCTCAGGGTCAATCGGCAGGCCAACCCAAGAGCTGAGGCTGCCGACAGCATTGACCCAAATGAGCGCTGACCACGCTGAGGCAAGCATCAAAACCACAGACGCCAGCAAACTTACAGTGCGTCGCCATGGTGGTCTTGTTTGGTTATCTTGCTTCACGGACAACGCACCTCTACATTTCTCCACAACGACAGAGGCCAGCCGTCTCGCTTGCCCTAGACCAGTTTCGGGACACATCGTCAGTCTCAGCAAACCACCTGAAGGACTGCCCCACAGACTTGTTGTCGAGGGACCCGGGAAGACAGGTTGTGATCAATGCTGAGATTGAAGACTCTTGAGTAGATCTAAGATTTCAGTGTGGCCCTTGCGAGAGGCGATGGACAGCGCGGTCTCACCATCATCATTCTTGGCATTCGGGTCAGCATGAGCTGCCAATAACGCCGTCACAGCTTCCGTATTCCCCCCTCTTGCGGCCCACATCAGAGCCGTATTGCCTCTGATATCAGTTGCGTTCAACCGCGCTCCATGGCTCAACAGAGAACGGACGACCGAACCGGGTTGCCTGCGCGCGGCTTCCATCAAAGGGGTTAGACCAGTTTGATTGGCAGCGTTCGGGTCGGCACCGGCGTTTAGTAGGAGTTCGCTCATCGCGCTGGTATTGACGTAGTGTTGAACCAAGATGAGCGCGGTCTCCCCGGATGGGTCTCGTGCCTCCAGTTTGGCGCCGGCTGCCAACAGGATTTCTACGTTAGCAGGCCTAACGGACCCAACCGCGAACACCAATGGTGTTTGACCTTGGGGGCCCGCAGAATTCACGTCCGCGCCTGCATTTATCAATAACTTGAGGACGGTTGTATCGCGGCCCGCAGCGGCAGCCCACAATGCGTCGTTCCGATCCTTCCTATCTGTGCCCCTCGACAGGAATTCTGCAACGCCAGCCTCATCCCCCAAAGAGGCGGCATCAAACAGGGGCGTTGCGTCACGATCAATTGGTACAAGCCGTGGTCGCCACTCAGGTAGCCATTCATCGTCTGACAGCCAAACGTAGCTGGCGCTATGTTTGCAAAGAGGTTGCCTCGGCACCTCGAACCACCAACCGGATCCCTTGGTTTGTTGCATGGCAACCTGCTTCAGCTCCTGCTCTAATCCGCTGTCACGGATTCTTTGAAGCTTCAGGGGATCGGTAATTTGGACATCGGCGCAATCATACTCGCGACAATACATGACCCGGACGACCTGCAGGTGTAGAGGACGAAAAAACCAGACAAAATGACTCTCGACGAGAGCGCGCTTAACCCCCTGGCCGCGCATGTCATCCATCCAAGTGTAATGCAGCCCGTCACCGCGGTCACCCACTTCAAGCCTGTGCCGGATCTCACTGCCCGGAGGAAGGGATTTTATCAGCTGTCGGACATGCTCCTCTGCATTCGGGTCAGACTTGCGCTGCGGTCGCGAGCTGTGGCATGCAACTGCAAAGGATATGACGAAGCAGGGAAAAAGTACCTTAAGGCTTCGGATCGGGCGGGTCGCTCTCATGGAATCCTACTTCCTCTGAGGTTTGGTTTAGACCTCGCACCCTGGCTCTTCCCACTTGTCCCGAATCTATTTGCGATAGACATCCCCCCTAGTGCCCGTTCCATTAAGTCATTACGCCGCCCGACCGTCAACGAAAACTCGGGGCTGAATAGGTTGACAAGCTTCCCCAGCTTGAAGGAGGGCACGACAGGATGCATGTTCATCAATGGACGACGCTTGCAAACCAGAGTGCAACCATCAGTAGGCCAGCCAGAAGTGTTCGAACTCGCGATGTGCCCCTCAACGCGAAGGCTAGAGGTATTCCCGCAAACATCATTAAAAACGCGGCACTCAGGCAGGCATCTGCAAAACGGTGAGTGTCGATACCTATTAGACTGAGGAGAAACGGACTGAGGAAGGCTAGCCAGCTGACGAATGTGCTCAAGATTGAGATCACAGCGAGAACGTTGCGCCAGCGCGGTAGGTCTTTTCGGACGCGCTTGGCCCATCCTCGCCAAGCAAGAACCGTGACCACAGGAATCGCCAAAAGCACCGCAATCACTGGCAACAGATAGATCCTGTCTTGCGACCAAATTGCGCGGAAGGCCACGGTCTACTCCTTGAGCCTAAGCTATGAAGCTCTTTGCCGAGCCGATTCGGCCATTCCCAGTAAGCAAGAATCGTGAGCGCCGGAGGTGCCAGCGTCGCGCCGATGACTATCAGCGCACCCAAGCCATGTAGTATGTACTCAACCATAGCCACATGGATGGTTATTCTCTCTACGGCTTCGGAGCAGGCGGAGACTATGCATTGAGTTAGCAAGATTTTTATCCATGGCAGATATGACGCTAACTAAAAAGAGATGTTCATGTACATGACCAGAATCATCGAAAGACCTGCCAGAAGTACTAGGGCGCGCGAACTGCCTCTCAAGGCGAAAGCCAAAGATATTCCTAAGAACGTAAACAAAAACGCAGCGCTCAGGCAGCCCTCCGCAAAGCGGCGGACGTCGATACC
>QHYQ01000274.1 GCA_003224175.1 Acidobacteriota bacterium | reverse complement strand
TCGGCGGCGACGCTGGTTCCGGTGCTGTCCTGCAGCCCGAGTTGCGTCGTAAACGTGCCCACGGGGATCGTCGAGTAAATGACACTAGCCCCGCCCCGGACTACGGTCGTCCCCTTGCCTGTGACATCCCAGGCAAAACCCAGGCGTGGCGAGAAGTCTTTGCGGTCGGGGTGTAGGAGAGAATTGCCAACCGATGGCTGACCCTGCTGAACTATTCCCAGATTCGGATCAAAGTTGCCAAAGAGGCCGTTGATCTCGTGGAACGGCGATACGTAGGAGTAGCGCAGGCCCAGATTGAGCATTAATTTCGGGGCGATGCGCCAATCATCCTGAACAAAGCCCGAATAGGCCTTCTGGGTCTCCGTGCGGAACCGCTGGCCGGCGAGGAGAAATCCGTCGGTCGGACATCCGGCGAAGAAGTCTTCCAGGGCTGTCGAACCACTAGTCTGTGTCGGATCGCAGCCACCGCCGGCGGTTAGCAATGTGGATTTACCAAGGAAGTCGATCCGGCCCCGGCTGGTGTTTCCCGCGACGGTATTGACCTTGATATAGGTGAATCCCCCGCCGAACTTGAAGGCGTGCTTGCCTCGCAAATACGAGAGAGAGTCCTCTAAATCGTAATACGGGTTGGAGAAGCCACCGGGACGGTTAGGCCACTCGCCAATAAAGGTAAACGGGTCGATGCTGATATCCGGCAACCCACCCACAGCCGTGACCCCAGTGTTGAGGGCGTAGCCGCTGCCGCCGGTGAGCCCACTACCATCGGCAAGGATATTGCCGTCGCCGACGCCTTGAAAGAAGCTAACGTAGTTGTAGCCAAACCGGAGTTCGTTCACTAGGCCGGAAGTGGCGGTCCAAATCCAGTTCGCAATGAAGGTTCTCGTGGTTATCGGAATGGGGATCTCGAAGCTTTGACTCACCTGGGCGTGATCCTCTCCGACGCCGTAGTATTTGCCATCCCAGAACATGCCATTGACCATGTGCTTGTCGTTGATGCGGTAGTCGACTTTCGCGATCCCGTTGTCACTGACATTGTTGTTGGGGAAAGTGCTGGTGTAGCTGGTTGTGTTCGGATGGGCCCCTTGGATGAGGCCACCGGTGCAGGCCACGGGCGTCCCGGTGCAGCCCAACAAATTCAGGCTGACCGCGCTTACCGGCACGTTCGCGGCTTTCAGAGCATTGATGGCGTCGACCATGCTGCTCACCGGATCCGGGGTTGGGAACGCGGCGGTTGCGGGAACCGAAGTGCCATAGGCGTTGCCGACCGTGGAACGCAGGCCCTCATAGCCGGCGAAGAAGAAGAGTTTGTCTTTCTTGATGGGCCCGCCCACCACGCCGCCGAACTGCTCCAACGCTGTCGGCAGTTTATCTTGGGGAGCGGGGTTGAAGAAGTTGCGGGCGTCCCAGGATTGGTCGCGGCCAAACGCGTAGGCCGAGCCGTGAAGGGTATTGGTCCCCGACCGAATTCCGACGTTCACAACCGCACCGGGCTTCCAGCCGTACTCTGCTTTGGCGTTTTCTTCCAGGTTGAATTCCTGGATGGCATCGATGGGCAGGATCGTGGCGCCATCGGTCAACGGGCTCGGCATATTGGCCACCGGGCGGGCGTCAGAGAAATTGGCGTTGATCACCCCGTCTACCATCCAGGCGGTTTCATCAGGCCGAATGTTGTTGGTGCTCTGGGTCCAGGGCGAGCCGCCCGGCTGGATCACCACGCCCGGCCGCAGATTCAACAGATTCTGGTAGTTGCGCCCATTCAGGGGCATATCGTTGATGTCCGCGTTGTTGAGCGTGCCGCCCAGGGTGGCGTTGGTGGTCTCCACCAGCGGGACGGCTTCGGTGACCGTGACGCTCTGGGTTTGCTCGCCGGGCTGAACGGTCAAGTCCACCCGTATCTCCTTACCCACCTCGAGCACCACGTTCTGGCGCTCCAGCCTCTTGAACCCATTGGCCTCGGCGCGGACGATGTAGGTGCCGGGAATCAGCGTAGGAGCGTTATCCTCCCCGGCATCGTCGGTGGTCAGGGTCCGCGCGACGCCCCTGTCTTTATCTCTGCTCGTCACCGTCGCGCCCGATATGACCCCGCCACTTTGGTCTGTAACCGTACCGAGAATGCGTCCGAAATTGCCCTGGGAAAACAGCGGTAGAGAGAACAGCAGCACAGCCAAGGTGGCGAAAAGCAGAAACGTGATTCTACTTGTAAGACCCCAAAAGGATGTGCGAATCTCCGATGTGATAGAACTCATCGTCTCACCCCTTCGATTGAGATAGGCCTGTGGACCCAACAACCGGACAGGAAACAGCCGATGGGCCAGCGTTTACTCCGCCTGAGCAACAAAGTCAAGGAAATATTTGCGCGTGTCAAAGCTCTTTTAAAATGTCCCCTTCGTTACCTCGTTTAAAATGTCCCCTTCTGTGTGTTCTGGTTCGTCCTCTTTTTTCGGGTATTCAGGCTTCATAGTGGGCAAGAAGGCTTGGAACGAAGCTCCCTTTCCTTCCTGTCGTGATTCTTTCAGAGCAGTCCTCGCCCTCAAGGGTTCGCTCCGCCGCGCCCAAGGCGCGCGCCCTTGACTGCTGCGGGCCGCTCTGAACCCGTATCCACTAGGAAGAAAAGGGGTTCTCAGGAAAGCTGCCGATCTACGGCCGCAGCGGCTTGCCAGAGAACTGCGTCGTCTCGTTCGCCACATCAGGTTACCCTGGGCCATCTGCTAATCTGGGCTTAGGTTTCACCCACTAAAATCCCAGAAGAGCCCTTTTTTCTTTCCTTGTGCCCGAATCCCGTTTTCCTCGAAAACTTTCACGCTAGGATGTCCTAGGAACGACGATTCCCATCTCGGTCGACCTATGGCATCCCCTGTTTTGTTGGCCTGGTCCGGAGCGCAGCCCTGCGGAGCCCGAAGGGCGCAGCGTTTAGGGCGCAGCGGAGGGCAAGGCCAACAACGGCCGCGGTGCCATGGCCCCTTTGGACGCTCGCTTCTCCATCACTCGGCGGGCTGCCTCTCGCCACGGGTGATTCGCTGGCGGTACCCACTTCCGCTTCGCGCACCACTTGGTGGCCCGCTCCACCACGGGCTTCGCCTCGGGCACAGCCGGCCTGATAGGCGCCGAGATTTCCTGCCATCGCAGCGCGCGGCCGCGGTACTCGATGGCCAGGCTGCCGTGCCGCCCTTCGCACACCAACACTTTGCCCTGGGCGGGTGCGTAGTAGCGACCTTGCCCCTCGAGTTGGAACCACCGGTTGTCGTAGCGCACCACCCAGTCGTCGCTGATGGTGCGCTCGCTCTCCAACCGGAAAATCCCGTCCAGTTCAGCAGCGCGCGGCGCGCGCCGGTGAAAGTCTTCTGGCTGCGCCGCCGCTCGTGCAAATCTCCGGTTGTGTTCCGGCAGATATTCCCTGGCCAGATACACGTTCGCGTGTTCGTGATTGCTGCTTTGCTTCCGCCGTAGTTTTTTCACCAACCGGTCCTGATGGATCCCGTGAATCCGCTCCACACGCCCCTTCGCTTGCGGCGAACTGGCGGCGATGACCTCGATATCTAACT
>QHYQ01000446.1 GCA_003224175.1 Acidobacteriota bacterium | reverse complement strand
TTGCTGGCTGACGACAATTAGAATTCCCGTTCGACGACAACTGATGTGACCATCGGAGATTGCGCTCTGGCGGCGCCAAGGGGATGGTCACGGAGAACCAGGTAAGGAGGTTGAGAAAGTTGTCGAATACGGAGAAGAATCAGGAGATTGCGGCATCGAAGGCGGGAATGGACCCGAAGACGGCGCGGAAGTATCTGGTGCTCAACCGTCTGCCGAGCGAGGTGAAAAAGGAGCGGCACTGGCGCACACGGGAGGATCCGTTCAGCGAAGTGTGGGACCAGGTACGGCAGCAGATCGAGGAGAACTCCGGGCTGGAAGCGAAGACGCTGTTCGAGTGGCTGCAGCGGGAACACCCCGGCCGGTACAGTGACGGGCAGATCCGGACGCTGCAGCGGCGGGTCAAGCTATGGCGGGCGACGGAAGGCCCGGCGCAGGAAGTGTATTTCGGCCAGACACATGAGCCGGGACGGTTATGTGCATCCGACTTCACGCACATGACCGAGTTGGGAATCACGATCCAGGGCCAGACGTTGGCGCATCTGGTGTACCACTTCGTGCTGACGTATTCGAATTGGGAAACAGGCACAATCTGCTATTCCGAGAGCCTGGAGAGTCTGAGCGAAGGATGGCAGGACGCGGTCTGGGAGCTGGGGGCCGTGCCGGTCGGGCATCGCACGGACAGCCTATCGAGCGCGGTGAACAACATGAGCAACCTGGAAGAGTTCAACCGGCGCTACGAAGCGGTGATGAAGTATTACGGGGTGAAACCGCAGCACACCAATCCGGCGAGCCCACACGAGAACGGCGATGCCGAGCAGAGCCACCACCGGTTTAAAAGGGCGGTGGAGCAAGCGCTGATGCTCCGGGGCAGCCGGGACTTTGTGAGTGTGGCCGAATATGCGCAGTTTCTCCAGGACCTGTTGGCACAGCGGAACGCGGGGAGGCGACAGCGGCTGGCTGAAGAGTTGGCGGTGATGGGGGAGTTGCCGGCGCGGCGGATGGAGTCGGCCAGACGGGAGCGGGTGAAAGTGGACTCGGGCAGTCTGATCCATGTGGAGCGGAACGCGTATTCGGTGAACAGCCGGCTGATCGGGGAGAAAGTAGAAGCGCGGGTATACCTGGACCACGTTGAGGTCTGGTACGGGCAGAAGAAGGTGGAAGAGTTGCCACGGTTGCGCGGCCGATCGAAGCACCGCGTCGACTACCGGCACATCATCGAATGGCTGGTGCGCAAGCCGGGGGCGTTCGAGAACTACCGCTATAAAGAGGATCTGTTTCCGACCAGCCGGTTCCGCATGGCCTACGATGCGCTCCAGGAGACGGCGGCGGGCCGGGCGGTGAAAGAGTATTTGAAGATTCTCAAGCTGGCGGCCGACGAAGGGGAAACGCCGGTGGACGAGGCATTGCGGGAACTGCTGGAGGGGAAGACGGAAACGGCGATCACGGCGGGGTCGGTCAGCGAGTTGCTACAGAGGCTGGACACGATCACGCCGGTGACGGTGGTGGAAGTGGCGACGGTGGACCTGGCGAGCTTCGACCAGTTGTGCGCGGAAACGGCGGTGCAGCAATGAGTGCCATGGCCGAAGTGCAACCGGCGCTGATCGAGCATCTGAAGGATCTGCACCTGCCGACGGTGAGGCAGTGCTATGAAGAGACGGCGCGGCGGGCGGAGCAGGAAACGCTGAGCTACGAGCAGTACCTGTTGGAGGTGATCTCGAGGGAATGTGAGCAGAGGCGCAAGACCCGAGTCCAGCGGTTGCTGAAGGAATCGGCACTGCCGTTGGAGAAATCGCTACCGAACTTCGATGTGAAGCGGTTGCCGACCAAAGCACAGCGACAACTGCGGACCCTGTTGGAAGGCGGTTTTCTGGATCGGAAAGAAAACGTTTTGGTGTTCGGAAATCCAGGGTCGGGGAAGAGTCATCTCCTCACGGCGTTGGCGCAGGAGTTGGTGGTAGTGCGGGAGCGCAAGATGCATTTCACGAAGTGCGCGCTGCTGATGCAGGATCTACTGGCGGCCAAACGGGACCTGCGGCTGAGCCGGGAGCTCAAACGGCTGGGCCGCTATGAAGGGTTGATTATCGACGATCTGGGATATATCCAGCAGAGTCGAGACGACATGGAGGTGGTGTTCACGTTGTTGGCGGAGCGCTACGAGCGGGGTAGCGTGTTGATGACCAGCAACCTGCCTTTCTCGAAATGGGAAGGGATCTTCAAGGACGCTATGATGACGGCGGCGGCGATCGACCGGCTGGTGCATCACTGCGTCATCATCGAGCTGAATATTCCGAGCTATCGAGTGGAGGAAGCCAAGAAGAAGCAACATGCGGAAAGCCAGGCCGACGGCGAGTGATGCGGCGAGTGGCGCGGCAAAAAACAGAAAGGGAAAAGAGCTGTGGAAATGCCGGGGGCTGTGGAAAGCGTGGAAAGCCAAAACCAGGCTTCCCACTCTTTCCACGAGCCCCTTGGGAATCTCACCAAAAGCAGGCGAGATTCCCACATTTCCACAGCTCCGGCGACGATGGCGGATGGAAAAGTGGAAAACCAAAAGCAGGTTTTCCACTTTCCCACCGCCTCGGTTTGTCTCTCGCAAAACAAAAAACCGCGCCGCCTAGAGAGTAGTTGTCGTTAATCGGGAGAAATAGTTGTCGTCAACCCGAAAGAGTAATTGACGCCGGACACATGATCAGCATGACCGTAATCTTCGGCTCCATATAGTCTCCGTTTTGCTGACAATAAAGGGCGCGCTTGAAAGGGGGCATCAGCGCCACCCCTGCGCACGATTGTCCGGTCCGATGCTCGGATCTGTTGACTGCATCGCCTTGATTACGGCCACCAGCAGTCTCGCTGGTTCCGGCTTTCACGATACACATCCAGATACCGGCCGATCAGGTAGACCCAGTCAACCGGAAGGCGGTCGCGGTGCCGGTGGTTGCCGCTATTGACGAGCATCTGCAGTTCATACCAGGACGCATCGAAGTACTCGTTGGTCAGCGCACTGCCGCCCATTCCAGCCGGGCCGTCAGGAATATTGACTGTGGTTGGAGCCGTCGCTTCGGGAATCCAGGCTCGCCCTGGTCGCGGACGGCGGCAACTTTCGCCACCGCGCTCGCCAGTGGGTTATCCGCCGGCTCCCTAACGAAAAGCGTTGGGGGATGGGGACAAACAGTCCCAACAAATTTCGAAGGCAGTGCCCGATGAGCAGCTAGGCATTCGAGCCGATCGATTCGATCGCTGCTTTGTTTGAGGGTATGCCAAAAATCCTGACGGCCAGGCACGTAGGCGCCGCCTTAGGCATAGCCACAAAACCGTCTACGCCAAGGCTAATAAGGGCGAGATCCCGTACCTGCCGGTAGCAGGAAGGCGGTTCCTAAAGCAAGACGTAATCGAGTGGCTGCGCGCCTTGAATTTCCGGCCGCGGCTTCCCAAACGCGGCGAGAACAACTGATAACGCGGTAAGAGGTCTCGCCTCGGTAAACTTAAACCGGTCGGTTCGAAATAGATGGACGTGAACCGATAACCCGATAATATTGCGGCGTTCCCGCGGAAGGGCCGACATGGAAGTGAACGGAAGTAGCCGCTGGCAAATGAGCCAGCGTTTTTTTTATG
>QHYQ01000139.1 GCA_003224175.1 Acidobacteriota bacterium | reverse complement strand
TGAAGATTCGCAAGGGCACCACGCCGGAACCGATGCACCGGGAAATCTATGCGACGCTGCAGATACCGGCGGAGGTCATGAAGCCGGTCAAGACTTGGCATGAGCCCACGACATAGTGACGGAATAAAATGACAACTCCTGGCAAACAAGACAGTTCGCTCCGACGAGCGCGGAAGTTAGGTTAGGCACAAGTTGAACCAGCAGGATTGCGGTGGGAACGGAGGCGATCGCAGTAACCGCTTTGACGGCTCCTGCCAGCCAATAGTCGGCGTGCCAAATATTCCAGATCTCCATCATGTGCGTGGCTCCACATGCCACGATGAAGGTGCCGAAGCACACGAACATCCAATGAAAGGGCAAGTCGCGTCGCTTGCGGACGAAATAGATCAGGGTGACGGGTATAGAGAGGTAGGAGGTAGCGATAAGTGTGTCGGAGACCAGATGCAGCCAGACCAAACCGGGATTCCATAGATAACAAAAACCGTGCGGCATGAAGTCACCAGAAGAAAAGAGATGCCTCAGCATTTCCATACGATCTCCCGCGCAATATCTGGACTGAGAAACCGGACTATCGGCAGGAAGGGGTGCCGCTAGGAAGGGTTAAATTCGGTCCCACTGATTGTGCTTCAACTCGACACAGCTAGGCTCAGCCCAGCCAGCAAGGTGTGCCGTTCCTGCTAACGCTTGGGGGCGACTTCCTCCCGCAGGGCTGGCTCTAGATACGGATGGTAAGTGGCCGGATCGTTGACGTGGCCCAGCAGCGGTGACGCGAAGATGACGGGCTTTCGCGGGGAGCTTGCCCGCTCCTCTCCGCAGGTTCATCCTATATGTATGTAAAAGGAGCAATGCAGATGCTGGCGGAACACCTCAAGGCCGCGGCGCCATATCTGATCGAACAGAAATATTCCGAATATTCGGCCGAACAACACCAGGTTTGGCAGGAACTGGTACGGCGCAGACGCCCGCAGATCGAATCCCATGCCTGCCGGGAATATTTGGAGGGATACCAAATTATTGGGCTTCAGGAGGATCGCCTTCCGAATCTCGCAGCCATCACTGCACAACTGAAGCCCAGAACGGGATGGAGCACTACGGCGGTAAGCGGCTTCCTTCCCGCCCAGGCTTTCTTTGAAATGCTGGCCGCGCGCATGTTTCCGACGACAACTTGGCTGCGCAGCCGCGATTCCCTCGAGTACACGCCCGAGCCCGACGTCTTTCACGACGTTTTTGGGCATGTACCCATGCACGCGCATCGTGTCTTCGCGGATTTTTTGCAGCACTACGGGAGCGTTTGCGTGCGCATCAACGACCAGGAACTGCTCGAGCAACTCGGCCGGCTATTCTGGTATACAGTTGAATTCGGCTTGATTCGCCAGGACCGAGCCATCAAGGTTTACGGCAGCGGAGTGATTAGCTCGCATCGGGAGTGCACCAACGTGATTGAGGGCGGATGCCAAGTCAGAGATTTTGAGCTTGAAGAGGTCCTCAGAACTCCGGTGCGGGTAGATCGAATTCACAGCCTGCTCTTCGCCATCGAGAGCTTTGATCAACTTTACGAAGCCATGCATGCAGCCGAGGACTGGGCCGAGCAGCGCCTATTGCAATCCCATAGAGGCCGTTAGAGCAGAAAACCGCGTCAGCGGAGCAACTTTTGCAGCAGATGGTCGAGACGGGCGCGCGCTTCATCCGACATGCCGACAAACTCAACTCCCATCCCCTCTCCATCATGTGCATGACGCACGATCGCTTGGGCCGTGACTTCGCCGGCGGGAACCTCGAAGGATACATGAAGCAACTCGCCATTCGGTGGGGGTTCGGGCGCCATAATCGATAGTCCCCCCGCGCTGATCGTTTGTACCCTGGATACAACGGATTCTCCGCGGCTTCGCCAGGTGATGCTCATCCCTCGCGGCAAGGTGATGCGTGGGCGCTTGCGCTTTTCAATTCCGCGTTCTTCGACTTGTTCCTCCAAACGGGTCCAAAATTCCGGCTGCGGACTGGGAAACTCCACAGCTACCTCAAGTTCCAGCGAGTCGCAGCATGAAGTACGCACGACCCGACATTCCTGCACTCGCTGGGCAGCCTCGTTGATGAGAAGCAGTTTTTGCCCCGCTACGACAGGCGTTCTCATGAGCAGTAGCGCGCCGGTGCCGCTCGCGTTAAGAATCGAGTTCTCCTCAAAAAAGGGGCTTATACCCTGCCCGTGTCCATAGACTCGAATCCGCGCCGCGATCGAGCGCCGGCCGCTTCGCCGGCGTTCCACCATTTCGCCAACCTCTTTCCTCCAGCTACTGCTACTTTCAAGAGCTTCGGCCTTTCGCAGGGCCTCGAAAATTTGGCTCATGGATTTCGCTCCCCTCAGAGATCGGCCAATTATTTTGCGTTAAGCCTTATATCTCACCAATAGATCTTGGGCACTAACCTACTAGTACAGATGGCCTATGGGATCTCCGCCTCAGACGCGTAGATTTCAACGCGGCCCTTCGGGGATCAGATGCGCGCGGCGCGTATGCTTAGCGAATGATTGGAGCGGTGTCGTCGATTCATGGTTTTTGGGCGCCTCCGGGTAATCTGTTGAAATCATTAGGCATCGGAAGTGGCACGCGGCCCGGCCCTGCAAATGGTTCCCACGGGAGAACTAAGCGCCCGGAGAAATGATCTGAAATGTCGTCGGGTGCACTTGAGAGTAGCTCCGCAGAGCGGCACCAATATGCCCGCTATCCATGCAATGCTTTAACGACTTGCGGCGTCGGCGTCAGGGTGCCGCGGTTTCTCCCATAGTCCTCAATAACCAGCCGGGCACGGCTGCACAATGAAAATCTTGTCGTTCCTTTGTTGGCAGGGACAATAGGTCCTAACAGGCTGTCCGCAGTACGAGGGGCCGGTTCAACGCAGCCATGAAGTTATTCACCTTTGGTCTTGGCAGTAGTGCCGCGGAGTTTGCTGGGGACCATTGGCGACGCAGTGAGCGACGCCAATGGTGGCTTTCCTCCACGGGCATTGCCGTCTCGCTGATTCTCACCTCCGGAATCGTTTGTCTTTTGCTCCCTTCCATGATTCCGGAGCTAGGGCCCTCCTATAACGCTGTCGATACCGACATAGCCGTTCACTCCCTGGTGGCAATTATTTTGCTTTTCGATGTTTATGTCGTTTTCCAGCAAGTGCAGCTCTCCCGGTTCCGCAAGCAGTTGGCGGAACGAGAGGAACTTTTTCGCCTTATTAGTGAAAATGCGGCAGATATGATTGCCGTCGTCGACACGAGCGGCCAGCGCCTGTACAACAGTCCTTCCTACCAGAAACTACTTGGCTATTCGCAGGAGGAACTTGGCAAGACTTCAGCGTTTGAGCAAATCCACGCCGATGATCGCACGGCGGTGGTGGATGCTGCCAATGAGGCCCGTCGTACGGGAATGGGCCGAACTGTACAGTATCGCATCCGCCACAAAGACGGCCGCTGGCTAACCCTGGAATCGACGGCCAGCGTGGTCAGGAACCGTGACGGAGATGTGGAAAAGCTGGTCATCGTCAACCGGGACATCACCGAGCGCAAGCAACTGGAAGAGCAGCTTCATCGCTCCCAGAAGCTCGAAGCCATCGGCAGATTATCCGGAGGCGTAGCGCACGACTTCAACAACCTCTTGGGATTGATTATCGGATATAGCGAAGCGCTCCAAGAGCGGGTTCCGCCCGATGATCCTTATCGCGAGGCAGTGGATGAAATTCAAAATGCCGGTAAGCGCGCCGCCGCGCTCACTCAGCAGCTTTTGGCCTTCAGTCGCAAGCAAGTCTTGGAGCCGCGGATTCTGAGCCTGAATACCATTATCGTTGACATCGAGAAGATGCTCCGCCGGTTAGTTGGCGAAGATATCAGGATCGAGCTCTTGCTCGCGCCCGATACTGGAACGGTAAAAGCGGATCGCAGTCAAATCGAACAAGTGATCCTCAATTTGGTGGTCAATGCACGGGATGCCATGCCCGATGGCGGCAAGCTGACCGTCGAGACCGGGAACAGTACTCTGGATCGCTCCACCGTGCTGCGTCATCCGTACGTCATTCCCGGCCCTTATACCATGTTGAAGGTCACCGACACGGGCTGCGGCATGGATGCCGAGTTGCAGTCCCATATCTTTGAGCCTTTTTTCACAACTAAGGAAAAGGGGAAAGGCACCGGCCTGGGGTTGGCCACGGCTTACGGAGTAATCAAACAAAGCGGGGGCTACATTTGGGTGGATAGCGAGGTTGGCAAAGGAACCACGTTCAGGATCTATCTGCCTGAGGTGAACGCGGTTGCCGAAGCTGTTCCCGAAGTGAATTCCCCGGCGAAAGTCGCGCCTGAACGCCGAACCATTCTAGTCGTGGAAGACGAACGGTCCCTGCGCAAATTGACGAGGAAGACGCTCAGCGACGCGGGCCACAAAGTCTTCGAGGCGGGCGACGCCTCCGAGGCTTTGGAAATTTCACGGAAGACCGAAGACGCTATCGACCTTCTCTTGACTGACGTCATCATGCCCGGAATGAGCGGCAAGAAATTGGCTGACGTGCTGTTGACTGAGCGGCCCGGCATCGGCGTGCTGTACATGTCCGGCTACACGGATGGTGAAATCGCCACGCAGGGCGTTTTGGAACAGGGAACGGCGATTCTTCGCAAGCCTTTCACTCGCGACGAATTGATGCGGCAAGTAGAGAACGCTTTGGTTGCGGTGGTGAGGTAGATGGGCGCCGGCGGCGGAAATTCCCCGTCCATGAGGCTGGTCGTCATTGATGATGACCCGAAAAATCTCAAGTTTGTGAATTTCATTCTGGCCAACGCAGGCCCGGAAATCCACACCGCATCGGACCCCCAGGCGGGGCTGGATCTGATTCATCGCCTGCGCCCGCAGATCGTGCTGATGGATCTGGTGATGCCGGGCGTACAAGGAATGGAGTTGCTGCAAAAGATTGTTGAGTTCGATCCGGGTATCGACGTCATTTTGATGACTGGCTACTACTCGACTGAGTCGGCCGTGGAGGCGATTCAGAAGGGCGCCGCGGATTATTTTCCCAAGCCATTTTCGCCCGAAAAGCTTCGCCAGCGGATTGCGCTTATCGTTGAGGACGCGAAACGCAGGCAGCGCAGTTCCACGCTAGAAAACGAACTCCTGGAGAATTTTAAGTTCGAGGGCATCATTGGGCGCAGCCCGCTAATGCTGGATCTCTTCGCAAAGATTCGGCGCGTCGCGCCTCATTTCCGTAGTGTTCTCGTAACGGGTCCCACGGGAGCGGGCAAGGAACTCGTGGCCAAGGCCCTGCATCAATTGAGCGGCGCGGGAAAGCGCTTCGTCGCTGTCAATTGCTCCTCCATTACGGAGAGCTTGGCCGAAAGCGAGCTCTTCGGTCACGTCAGAGGAGCATTTACTGGAGCCAATCAGGACAAGGTCGGCGTCTTCGAATATGCCGACGGCGGAACGGCAATGCTGGATGAAATCGGAGAAATGCCTTTGGCGATGCAGGCCAAACTGTTGCGAGTTTTGCAGAACCATGAGGTCCAGCGCGTGGGTTCGCCTGCGGTCACCAAAGTGGACGTGCGCGTCGTGGCCGCCACTAACCGCGACCTGCAGGAGATGGCCCGCCAGGGAAAGTTCCGCGAAGATCTCTATTTCCGGCTCTCCGCGGTGGAATTGAAGGTTCCTTCGCTTTCGGAACGCCCGGAGGACTTGGCGCTGTTGCAACGCCATTTTTTGAAGGCTTTCGCCGCTCAGTATAATAAGCCTGTGTCAGGTCTCACGCGACGCGCGCAGACCGTGCTCGCGCGCTACCCCTGGCCCGGTAATATCCGCGAGCTGCAAAACGTCATCGAGCATGCCTGCATGATGACCGAATCGGACGTGATTGACGTGCGCGATCTGCCGGAGCGTGTACAGAGTCAAGCCGCGACCACCAAGGCCGACTATGAAGTCTTGATGTCTATCGACCAACTCGAGCGCCGACACGCTCAGCGCGTCCTCGACCATGTCGGGGGAAACAAAGTGCGCGCGGCGGAAATTCTCGGGATTAGCCGCACGCACCTTTATCAGCTTCTGAAAGATAACGCCGAAAAGCGGAAAGAGCCTGTTTCGAAGGCCGACGAATAAGGGATTTCTAACCCGCCGCTATCGCCGCTCTTCCCCCTTGCCGTCCTTTTCCCTTGGCTCAGACTTATTGTTTTGTTTAGGGGCCCCGTTCGCGCGGGGCTCGGGCGCATTGTTCGGCCGGCCACGCGGCTGCGCGGTTTGCGGCCGCTCGGCCGGACGCGCGGGCCTCTCGGCACTCGGTCGTACATTGCCACGCGGATTTTCAGCACGTGGAGCCGGTCGATCCTCGCGGCGTGCGTTCGGGGTGGGGGCTGCTGGGCGCTCGCCGCCTCGCGCAGTTGGGCTCGCCCCCCGCGCCGCCACGACCTCGCGTCCGCTAAATACTCCCGGCTTAGCCGTCGCTGCGACGGGCGGCTGTCCATGGTTTGCCGAGGCGAACAGAGCGCGATTCGAGCCCGAGGCGTGTTCGTGCTGAGCTTGCTCAGTGGTTGGTGCTATATGCTCCTCGCGCGCCGCGGCCTCTTCGGCTGGGCTAGGGCGGGCCGCGATACCCCCAGTGCCGCCGTTATAGCTGACGCGGTTCACCGTGACGTTATTGTTGACCACCGTCTGGTTGTAGGTGTTGTGCACCACCGTGACATTCACGTTGGTGACCGCCCGGTTATAGACGAAAGCTCCGCCTCGCCAATATCCCCCGGCATACCCCGCCCCTGTGTAGCCGAAACCATAGTTTATTCCGCCATAGAACCCGACGTGCGGTCCCCAGTATCCGGGGTGCCAAATGTATTATAGGCCGCCGCCCCAGCCCCAATACCCCGGAGTCCAAAGGAATCCGACCCGCGGCGCAATCACCCATGTACCCGGCACCCAGAAGTAGCCGTCGGGACCCCAGGCCCAATAGCCAGGGATCCAGATAAAGCTGTCGCCTGGACATGCTGGCTGTTCATACACCGGTAGCGCGGGCGGTCCGATTCGCACGGATACTCCGATGCTCACTTGCGCCAGCGCTGCGGAGGATACGACCAGCACGCCGGCCAGAAGCGGCACCCACTTAAGTTGAGATATATTACGCATTCTTCGTCACCTCACCAGGCATCATTTAGACCGACAAGCACGGACGGAAGGGATGTCGCTGGGCACCGACTCTCACGATTGTAAACCCGTCAAATGATGGAAAGTTGCTCGCGCAGGTTCAGGGCGCTTGGATGGCAATGGTGCCGCGGCTTAGCCATGCTGTCAGCTACGGATTACCGGCCTGGACGATGGCGCGGAAGCCGGCGCGCTTAGGCGACCCTGGTAGGCGCAGCCGATTCGATGCCCTTGCGCCTCAAAGGGCGCCAGACATTGTCGCCGCGCAAATATTGCCAGAGCCCTTGTAGCCGCCAGACCATGTGCAATTGGCGATAGGGAAAATGTTCTAGGAAGCAGTAGCTGATCAGGCGCGCCATGTCCCGCCAATCATTGTACCGCCGATAAGTGATCTCTTCTTGGAGGACGGAGCCAATCGAAATCATCGTCGCGAAAGCGTACCCAAAAAGCAGGAACTGCAGAAGAAAGGACCGGCTCAGGTCGCCCAGCGCTGCGGCGATGAAAATGGTTATCAGCCCCAAGATCTCGACTACGGGCGCGATCATTTCAAACAGCCACAAGTACGGCAGCGCAAAGCAGCCGATTCTCCCGTAGCGGGGACGCATGAGCATGTCTCGGTTGAGCCACAGCACGTCCACTAGGCCCTTGTGCCATCGCGCTCGTTGCCTTCCGAGCGATCTCAAGTCGGAGGGAACTTCCGTCCAGGATACCGGATCCGGCACGAAGCCGATCCGGTAGTTAGCGCCCAGTTCCAACAAGTAGCGATGCAGACGTGTGACCAGGTCAACGTCCTCCCCGATCGCTTGTGGCCGATAGCCGCCCACCGCACGGACCAAATCCGTCCGAAACACGCCGAAGGCGCCGGAAATAATCATCAGCATATTTCCCTGGGCCCAAGCCTCTCTCCCAATCAAGAACGCGCGGAGGTACTCGATGACCTGGATCACCTCTAAGCTTTTTCTCGGCAATAGCGCTCGCAAATGGCCGTCTTCGATCTTTGACCCGTTTAGCACCCGGACGATTCCTCCCACCGCAACGACGCGCTGGGGATCCTGTACCACAGGCAACATGATGCGCAGCAGCGAATCGCTCTCGAGAAGGGAATCGGCGTCCACGACGCACACGTAGGGGCAAGTCGCCGCGTTCAAGCCGGCGTTGACGGCATCCGCCTTGCTCCCTGCCGCTTCCTTATCCACCACGACGAGCATCGGCTCCGTTCGGCTGCGATACAAACAGCGTACCGGTGCACTCTTTACCCCCGGGATATACAAAGCGCGTACGGCACGCAGGTGAAATTCCTGCCGCATCTCCTCCAGCGTGCGATCTTCTGACCCGTCGTTGACGACAACGACTTCCAGTTCTGGGTAATCCAGCTCGAGTAGCTTCCGCACCGCCACACGGATCGATTTTTCTTCATTATGCGCCGGTACGATGATGCTGATGGGGGGCGCCAGCGAGGTTTCCTTTATCCAGCCCAAGCGATAGCTCTCTAGCAGGCGCTGGTGCCTTGCGCTCGTCTTTAGCGCGATCAGGAGCATGAACAGGTAGCAGACATTACTGGCGAGGTAGTACCAGAATAGCGTATCGTTCGAGATTTGAAGGAACCGACTCATGTTAGCGGCGCCGTCTTCACACTAACTTGCTCATCGACGACGGGCTCTAGCGGTGGCTGCCCGGTCTGCAGCACTTCCTGCAAAGACCTCTTCTTTTCTGGCGAGAGCTCCCGGCTCTCTTGAATTTCTTCCTCCAGTTTTCCCCGCAGGTTCGCGTTCTCCAGCGCCGTCAGATATGCGTGCAGACCGTAGCGATCCTTTAGGGCGGCCACCCGCTCGAAGACGGAAAGCAGGCCGATTTTTTCGAGGTCGTCGACGGCCGTAGCTGTGCGGTGCATATCAGCCTTGAAGCCGGCAAGGCCGATCGTAGCGCGGAGTTGCACCAACGATTCCGCGGCCCGCAATCGCACCAAGCGGTTGGAATCGGTCAGCCCGCGCAGCAATGCTGGAACCGCGCGGGGATTGGAGAGCCTGCCCATACTCACGATGGCTCGCAGCCGAACGAACCATATGGGGTCACGCGCCAACTCGTTAAGCACATCGAAAGCCATTCCAGGTTGGATATGTGACATCGCCCGTGCGGCCGCAGCCCGGAGTTCATCCAGGTCGTCTCCCACAAACTGCATCAGGTCCATGGCGAGCGAAGCGTTCGCCACTTCGCCGAGCACGCGTCCGAGGATTTCGCGCACAGGGCCTTTGGCGTGTTGCACATAGGGTAGTAGCAACTGCGGACGCTCCGCGCTGCACTGAATGAGCGCGTTTTGCAGCGGCAGTGCCGGCACGGACAAGCCCGTTTCGCCAACCCAGGCGAGGATTTCCTGTGCTGCCTGCGGACACGCCGTGCGCCCCAAACCTCGGAGGGCGGCTAAACGTATTTCCAGGTCGCGATCGCGCAGGCCTTCCGCCAGGGCGGCGATGCCCTCCGGCGCGCGGGTTCGCCCGAGCGCCACGAGCGCGCTCATACGCCGCCATCCGCGAAACTCGCGTGCCTCAAAAATCCGCTTTTCGATCAGCCCACTGGAACGCAGGAATTTCAGCAATTTGGCCGCCTCCTGGGGACCCGCAGCCTCCAGCGCATCCAGTGCAATAGTTTCGATGATCCCGCGATCGAACGGCTTCTTGCGCCAGGTCTTGTAAGGAACTTCCTCGGAAAGCAGCGCGTCCCACCTTTGGCGATAATAAAAAACGCGCGCGTCGCGTTTGGCAAAATAACGCTTGCGGTACGCCCGCCGAAGCAGGATGAATGCGAGCAGCAGGGCGTCTGCGGCAAGCGCCACGAAAATGGCCTTGGCGACGAAGGCCGCGGGCCGCAGCAAGCGCAGCTTGCTAAAAGCGAAACCCATAGCTCAATCCGAGATTCGTATCGGTTCTGCCTTGGCTGCGCTTCTGATATGAGGCGTAGGCACTGACGTTTTGCCGCGCCGTTATGGAAAACCGCAATCCGGCACCGAAAGTCTGTGAGGCAAAGCTTCCGATTTGATCGACGCTGGCAAAATCTTCCGTCCCCGTTGCAAAAAAGACGTTTCCGGAGAGCGGCTTCTCTCCTTTCCGCATTATGGGAAACCCCAGGCGCACGATTTCCGATGGGTGCCACTGCACTCCGAGGCCAGGGAAGCCGCTTCGCGCTTCTATTTCGCTCATAGAAAAAGTCCAGTCGCGCGGCAGATAAGCGAGAACGACGCCGCTCAGAGTTAATACTCTGACGGTGCTGTACCAATACCAATGCTGGTTATAAGTGAGTTCGAGCCCACGCAGGAAACCCGTTTCGCTGGTCTTCCACCCACGATCCAGCTCGAAGAAAGCCTCGCGTTTCGGGAGCACTCCGCTGTCGTGCCCGGCGCCCCCTCCTACCGTCAACGCTGCCCATTTTGGAAGCTGGCCCGTGACGCTGGCCCCGAACTTTCCGGCATCCGCCGGACCCCATTGAAAGAAATTCCCCAGAAATGTAGTCGACCAATGTGGGCTCCATTGCCTCCGCAGGCTGAGCCATTCGCCGAAGTTTGGATACAGGAAATTGAAAGCGTTATCATCCTGGCCGAAGCGCAATTCATTCTTGGGTTCGCCGAGCACAGACTTCTGCGCGACCCGCGCTTCTTCGTTTGCCGGATCGAGCTTCAGGGCCTGTTGGAATTCCAGCCGCGCCTCCTTCCGTTCTCCGGCGGCAGCCAGTGCCCGGCCACGCGCCATGTGCACCTCGGCTCGCTCCGGATCGAGTTTCACGGCAACATCGAGCGCGCGCAAGGCCTCTTGGGTCTTGCCCTCGCCCAAATACACGTTCGCCAGCCCCAGCCAATTGTCCGGATCGCTCTTGGAGACCTCCAAAATCTGCAGGTACTCCCGTTCCGCCTCCGCCAGTTTGCCCGACCATTCCAGAACGCGGGCCCGCCAGGCCCTCACGTCCATATCCTCCGGTGCGCGCGCGATCTCCTGATCGACGATGCGCATTGCCGACGCCCAATCTTTCAGTTCGGAATAGTTGCGGACCTGTGTTTGCCAGTCGGCCGGCGGGTTTTGCCCCCAGACCGGCAGAGCCAATAGGAACGTACCGAGAACTAACCGGCGGAGAATTCCCTTTCGACGGCGCGTAACGCGACTTGGCGCATGACCTCGCGACTGAGCAAACTCTGACATATACGTAATGATTTCCCAATAGCAAAACCCGCCGCACGACGAACTCCAAGGAGCGTAGCCATAGCGTTACTGTTGTCGAGTTAAGCTCTTTCGGGACGATAACTTGGGCAGCGGGCCGATACGGAGCCAGGAAGAATTGGGCGTGGTCCTGTGTCGGGTCGGCCCACTTGTTCCATCCCGTTACGCCTAAACGCAGTAGGTTGCCACACGCTAGGCCCAGGCCAGCGAGCGTCCGATGGCCCAATAGGATCATCAACAGTTCAGAATCAGAAGCTTGCAAGACGCGTCGTGGAAACTGAATTCTGGAGGAGAAAATGGCACGCTACGGTAAGGCAGCAGGCAGGAGCGTAAGGAGCGCTATACGCCGGCGAAAGCACGGCACCCTTCGCTCGGGACGCAGAGGAAAAGGGGGCCGGGTGAAGAGCCGGAAGCAGGCCATTGCCATAGGCCTTTCCGAAGCGCGCAAGAAGGGGGCAAAGGTCCCGCGAAAGAGCTCGAGTTGATTCGATAGCGCTCGGCGCCCGCTTACACTTCGTTACTCGCCCGTTCCGCCGCTCGCGTCAGAGAGGTGAGGCCCCTCTTCGTCAACGAGCTTTCGGTCTCATAACCCTTGCGGCGGGTTGTTTCAGAACCGGTAGCACGGGGTAAAAGCCACTCGTTGCCTGCTGCAAGGAGGTCGCTGATCAGCCCTGGCGCAACACTGTTGGCGATAACTACCAGCTTGGCAGGTAAGCTGAAGACAACCTCGCTGTCGCCGTTTTGACAGGCGTGGACGATTTGTCTCGCCGCGCGCTCGGCACTCATGGAAGCTCCAGGCAGCGAATCGGTGATCGCAAACCAGGCGTATTCCTTTTCATGATCGCCCTTGAAGTCGGCGTTCCGCGGACTTCCCGTGCGCATCAGATTCGGAACTACCGTAGCCACCCAGATTCCATCTTTGGCCAGTTCCGTCCGCAGCCCTTCGCTGAACCCGACCAAGGCGAACTTGCTAGCTGTGTACGGCAAGAGGTGCGGGAAAGCCACTTTGCCCCCAATTGATGTGATATTTACGATGCGGCCTTGATTACGCTGTGTCATGCTTGAAAGGACGCCCATGGTGGTGTGAACGGCACCCCAGAAGTTGACGCGCATGGCTTCTTCGAAGTCGCCTACAGTCATGTGCTCCAGCGGGCCGACGAGCGTAGTTCCCGCGTTATTGACCAGCACGTCGACCGGGCCGAGCGTATTTTCAACCGACGGCAGCAACGATTGAACCTGCGCACGGTTCGACACGTCGCATTGCGCAGAGAAAAGGTGGTTTCCTCGCGCCGCAAATTCATCCAGCACGCGACCGAGGTCGTCTTCTTCGCGGGTGCAAATGGCCACACGGGCGCCGTGTGCCGCGAATTCCCTGGCCAGCACAAGCCCCAGCCCCCGCGAGCCGCCCGTGATCAATGCGACCCTTTCATTCAGGTCCCAGTATCGTGATTGCTGCAAAATTGTCTTC
>QHYQ01000445.1 GCA_003224175.1 Acidobacteriota bacterium | reverse complement strand
TAACTCCGCCGGATTTCAGAAATATGAATCCGCTTTTAAATGTCCGTGAACGCGGTGCGATGAGATGTCACATTTTGTACTCCCGCAGGGGAGACGCTCCCAGAAGCAGGAGTTCGCTGGCAAATCGATGGGCGAGAGCGTGATCCAAAGCATGCAGTCTTCTCTGCTCTGCCTTTTATTCTGAAGAATAATAAATCAGCTCAGAATGCGCGCCATGATTTCAGGCCAGCATGAGCTTCAGGAAGGGGCAAGATGGCTGGCGCGGCGTGGGGTCGCGGCGCTCGATCAGCTCGCAGCAGACGGCTGGATGCGATATAGCCTTGGGGGTGCGATTGAGGGAAGCAAGAGACGGTGCGCCATTTGGTATCGAACCGATTGAAGTGACTATTGGCTGGGCTGCTGTGTTGGCCACGGCAGCGAGAAGCCTCGTGAAGCCACGCCAGGTAAAGTCACAGGCAACTTGCCCCGGCTCTGGATCTCACCGAAAAGAGCCTTCACCGCGCTGATTTCAGACGTTGGTGCCATCGCATAAGCACAAATATAGGTCTGAATCTGCGGGAAACTTTCAATCAGATAGGGACTCCCAAGAGCCACAACCACGGTTTTCTCTGGGGCACTTGTAAGCACCTGCTGCAGCAATCGGCCGCTCGGACCAAGCAATCCGAACGAGCTCACCAACTTACCGTCGAGCATGATTTGTCTTGAAGCCAAATGAACGACATAAGTGATAATCACAACTTGCTCGGCTTCATTCGCCGACTTTAGCAATTCTGGAGCCATGGCACTAGAAATACGTCCATCGAAATAGAAAACCTTGGCGTCGGGGCGGCGGGACTTCAGCGCTCTTTCGAATTCGTGTCCGTGACGGCTTTCCAGAGCTTCAGCGAGCAGGATGGCGACCAAATCGTGTTTCGTCGGTGGATCGATGCCGGATGCTCTGGTGCTCGGCGATGACACCTCGGCCTTCCTGAGCGGGAGCATCCGTCCATTGTCGCGCACAAGCGTCACCGCTTCGTCGGCGATATGCTGGGCAAAGTCCATGTCCTCATGTCTGCTGGTAAGCGCTGAAACTTGCTCGAGGTCTACAAAGCGCGATATGTTCAGGCCGACGGATGCCTTCATCTCCAAGATCTTGCGGACGGACTCATCGATGCGTGATTCAGGAATCTCGCCGCTCCGCACCGCTTCGAGGATGCCATGAAACGCGCCGTTCAGGTCTGTCGGCAGCATGATCACGTCGCTTCCAGCTTTGACGGCATCAACGGCAGCACGTGCGGTGGGGCTGCCCTTCTGCGGATCGTAGAGTTTCGTCAATCCACGCATCTCAAGGGCATCCGTGAGTACAACCCCAGTGAATCCAAGCTGACCTTTGAGAACTTCGCTCACGACCTTCGAGGAGACTGTCGTAATTCTCTCAGGGTCCGGCTCAAGGGCGGGCACTCTCGCGTGCGCTAGAAGAACAGCATCCACGTCGGCCTCGATCGCTCTCTTGAAGGGTGGAAACTCGACCTTTTGCAGATGTGCCGCGTCTCCTTCGACCGATGCGACTGTGCGGTGTGAGTCAATGGAAGTGTCTCCATTTCCGGGGAAATGTTTGGCCGTAACCAACAGCCCATTCGCGCGCGCACCGCGGATGAAGGCTGCGACCAAAGTGCCGACCTGTTCGGGATCTTCGCCGAACGATCGAGTATTATTGATTGGGTTGGCGGGATTGCTGTTCACGTCGGCAACGGGAGCGAGCGCCCACTGCACGCCGATCGCACGGGCCTCTTGCGCCGTGATGGCGGCGAAGTGCTCCACCTCATTTGCATCATCCACGGCGCCGAACGCCATGGGCCAGGGGAAGGCAGGGACATCACTTAGACGCGAGGCGACACCGCGCTCGAGGTCCGCGGCCAGAAGCAACGGGAGTTTAGAGTCGCTCTGCAATTGATTCGCGACCCTGGCGGCATCCAGCGGGGAACTCCTCAAGGGGCCCGAATTGTTGAAGTGCATGCCGAAGACGACAGATCCGATGTAGTACTTCTGGAGTTCATCGCGGACATGCTTGTACTCCGCACTGTCAAAGTCCTTGTAGTCAGCGTAATAGCGGACTTGCAACATCTGGCCGACTTTCTCTTCGAGAGAAAGCCCCTTCAGCGTCCGTTCCGCCCATTTGCGGCCTTCTTTGGTCAGCCTCAGGGGTCCGGGTTTGTCTTGCTCGACTTTCACCTGGGCAAAGCCAACGCTCCACGACATTACAAGGGACGAGACAATCCGAAACGTAGTCCATAAAACTTCGCGTTTCGTGCGTTTCGACAATCCCATTGAGGCACCTTTCCTTACGCGATCAGCGGAACTCTTGGGACACGTCGTCAGGTCGGACGGCTGGGGAACCAGCGGGACCTCCCAGGTGGTGGTGGCCGGGCAGATTATGGCCACGACGACGCTGGAGACGCCTTGTTGAGTAAATCGGGTGCCGCCGAACCTGCCACCGTGGCTGCGTCCCCTGCAGAACCGGCGAAGGCGGAATAGGGCCTGTAAATGTGTTTCCGGCCAAGACTTGCCCCGCAGTGCTGTTTCCTATGGTGGTTCCGGCAGCTAAGTCGAATGCACCACCTGCGCTGTAGTTCGCTGCGTTCTGAACCATGCACTGATTGAATGTTTGGCCGGGTGCCCGGATGCCCAGTGTGAAGCCGCTGCTATTGCCGCCTCCACCTAGTGTGCGGGGTTGCTCGTCTCCTTCGAAAGGTCTCGCACGGAGATTTCGACGTCAGCCCACTTTACGGCTTGGAAGCCGACACTTTGGGGGCTCCCCTTATATAGCAGCTCCAGATGCGTTGGAGTTAACCATTTCATCTTCACAACCGTATCACCGGGTGCGCTTGGCCCGTCAGCAAGCTCCAATATCTCTATCGGCGGCTGTGAACCCGTAGTCCAGTTCAAATATACAGCCGTCCAAATACCTCCAGTTCCAAAACCACTATTCTCGATTGTACGAGCAGTTGCAATCATCTTTCCATCCGGGGAGCGGGCTTCCGCGGACCAAGTCGTCTCCGAGCCTTTACAGCTAGACATGAAAACACAGGCTCCAAAGATTAACAGCGAAATTGCCTTACGTATCGAGTAGAGGCCGCCTGCACAAACTTTATTCATAATTCGCATGTTTCCCCCGTTCAGAATGGCGGTGCCGATGGCGGCGGGAATAGCGGTTGTTTGCTACACACGGTGCCGTTCTTTTGGGCGTTATATCCGTTAGTTATATTCGCGACGCTCGCCGCAGGGAGCGATCGGTAATTTGGGTCCATTGGCCCCTGCTTAGTAGTACTGTACTTGGCGCGAGATAGGAAAGCATACCCGTTCCCAGCGAATAACGCCCTGGAAAGCGGAACTCCGGCCGCTGCCATGTAAACTCCAAACACATAGTTGCCATAGGCCGCCGCTTGCACCGCCGGTGCACCCGTCAATGGTTGCGCATCGAAGAAGTGGCCTCGCGGGAACCCTGTGACACTATTCAACAGAATTGTCATCGGGTGGCCGTTGTCAGAACTTCCCTGCGAAGCATAAGCACTCGGGTCTAGAGCACGGCCTGCATATTGGCAGGGGTTTGCTGGAACCAGGTTATTTGCACTGCCGCTGCCGCCGGGGCCACCCGGCCCACCACCGTGTCCGCCGTCACCCCCGCAAATGAAACCAGTTGCGTACGGCTCCTCATTGTCCGGAACGCACCCATTGGCAAAAAGCCGGTCTAGGCCTTCAAAGAAGAAAGGACCGGGGCGCGGGGCAGGGACCCAGATACCCGAGAGCCACCCAAACCCCCCAACGTCCCCAAACCCCCCAATCCCCCAGAGCCAACCCCAGTCCGACCAGTCGTCGCTGCTC
>QHYQ01000444.1 GCA_003224175.1 Acidobacteriota bacterium | reverse complement strand
CATGTAGCTCACAGTTGCCAGTGGCAGCGCGTGAAGTATCCGGCGACAAAGCCGATAAGTGGACTGGCAATGCTAGCCTTCAAGTACTACTCAGTTCCCACCGCGCCGCGCGACTATCGGATGTATCGGGTCACTTGTGGGCAATGGGCATTTACATGGTCCCTCAGGATTCATATTTCCAGATTCCTCCGACCATGGTCCGCTCCACCTGGATCTTCAACAACTCCGATGGTTCAGCCTTGAATGGATCTTGCGCGAGCACCACCAGGTCCGCGAGTCGCCCCGGCTGAATGGAGCCCTTCAGATCTTCCTCGAAGGCCGCGTACGCCCCATTGACCGTGCCGCAGCGGATCGCTTCTTGCAGCGTGATACGCTGATTTGCACCCCAAACGTTGCCCTTCATGTCCGTGCGTGTGAGCTGAGATTGCAGCCACATCATAGGATCGGCAGGGCTCGCCGTGTAATCGGATGAATCCGTGGGCCGCAGTCCGGCGTCCAGAAAACTCCGCATGGGGAACATGTGTTGAGTCCGCGCCTCACCGTAGTAATGCATCACATCGCCATGAAAGTAGACGTAACAGGAAAAGGGCGCGGGAATCACCTGCAGCGCTCGCATCCGATAGATCAGGGCATCCGTTGGCAAGGTGCAATGCTCAATGCGGAAACGCGGGTCTTTTCTCGGCAGTTCCTTATGAATTTGCTCGTAGACTCCAAGGATACGGTCTATCGCTAGGTCGCCGTTGGCATGGGTAGCCAGTTGCCAGCCCGCCGCGTGCGCCTTGCGCCCGGTTTCGTAAAGCTGCTCGCGGCTGAAAAGCTGCAAGCCCACATAATTATTCGGTATCCCGATGTAGGGTTGCGAGAGCCATGCCGTTCGTTCCGAGATGGAGCCGTCCGCGTACATCTTTACGCCGCCGATGCGCACCCATTCGTCCCCGAAACCGGTATGAATCCCCGCAGCCATAAAATGATCGAGCGAACCGGCGGAGACGTGACAATACGCACGCATCGCGAGTTCGCCGGCATCGCGTGCGTCCTGGTAGCCCTGAACGTCCTCAGGCGAGGCGTCGGCATCGCACGCGGAGGTGATTCCCTTGCTGGTAAAGAGCTTGGAGATCAATGCGGCGGCTTGGCGATAGTCCTCGCGCGTATTCTTATTCGGAATGAGTTTCAGAAAGACTTGCATCCCGGCATCGCCCACGAAACCTGTAAGGTGACCCGCGGCATCGTGCTCGAAGCGGCCACCGGTAGGATCGGGCGTCTGATCGTTGACCTGCGCCAATTGCAGCGCCATGGAATTCACGAAGGCCGTGTGGCCACCACGGTGCTGCAATAGCACCGGGTGATCGGGCACCGCCGCGTCCAGATCATGCCAGTTGATGGGGCGTGGAGTTTTGCCGTCGTCGTACAAAAATCCGAGCACCCACTCTCCGGGCGGAGTCTTCAGCGCGCGCTCGTGCAAAGCAGCTTTTATTTTGTCGATGGAGTCCGTGTCGCAGGCCACTTTGCGCAGATGCTCGACGCCTGAGTCCACAGGATGGGCGTGCGCGTCGTTGAAACCGGGAAGCACACTCTTAGACGCGAGATCGATCTTTCGCGTGCGCGCAGTAGCCAAGGGAAGCACGTCGGCGTTCGAGCCCACGGCCAAGAGTCTCCCACCCCTGATGGCCACTGCCTGAGCTCGCGGCTGGGCTTCATCCGTCGTCCAGATGTTTCCGTTATACAAAATAGTTTCCGGCTCTTCCCTGCGTAAGAGCGGCAGCACCAGCAGGCTGCCCATACTTTGCATGAAATTTCGTCTAGAAAGCGGTCGCATCGCGGCATCTCCAAGAAATCCCGGGCATGATTTGGGCCACAACTGCGGCGCTTGCCAGGCCCCAGGCTTCATCAGAACTGCAAAACCTGTCAAACACACAGGAACGATTCAGGTAAATGCTTGGAGAGCATTATTGCTCAAAAAGGCCTATTCGTGCGATTTCAAAGCTCGATGTGTTTGTCGTGTAGGTTGTGGCCGGATGACGGGCAAACCCACGAGCTGGGTTCCAATTTCCGAGTTGCCGACTATCCTGGCATGATCGGTAAAGGCTACGCCGCAACTTCCCGGGGCTGACGGCCGGCTACATCGCGTTAGCGGAACTCAGGAACTTGGCGGTCGCCCTCATTTGTACCGGTGCCTTCGCACTTTATGAGCGCCGCCGCATTGATAGCTATGGTCTTCCCCTCAATCACGCTTTGGGCTGGCAGACATTTGAGGGTGCGGCTGCCGGATTCATCATGGCAGGCGCCGTTGCTCTCGGAATGATTGTGCTGGGCGGCATGCAGATCATAGGATGGGCTGGCACTGGCAGCGCGGTCATGCTTTCCGCGCTGACATGGCTCGTCGCAAATGTCTGTGTAGCCATCGCCGAGGAGTTCTGGTTCCGCTCCTATCTCCAGCAAACACTTTGGAAAAGCATCGACTTCTGGCCGTCTGCCACTGTCATAGCGCTCATCTTTGCTGCCGAACACTATTTCTTCAAGCAAGGTGAAAACGTCTGGGACGTGATCACACTTGTCTCGCTGAGTCTGCTCCTGAGCTACTCCATGCTGCGGACAGGCACGCTGTGGTTCGCCGTCGGTTTTCATTTTGCCTTCGACTATATGCAGCTCTTCGCTTCAATGGCTCTGCGTGGCTGACAGGCGGTGTGCTTGGCACCGAAGCAAGCTTCTTGATGTACCCAGCGATCGCGCTTCTGTGGCTTTACGTCTGGCGGCGCTATCGTGCCAACCGGCCACTTCGGCCGTAAGCAACAGAACGCGCAACAGATGCCAACGGAACATCGGAGGCCGACTTTCGAAAGGTACTTTCCGAATCGGGGTTGTGTGACGGGCAAACCAGAAATTATCGGCCGGGTCGAGTTTTCCTTTTTGCCGACAATAGGGACTTTAGCTCTGTGTCGCTTGCCCTCTGGAAGGGTGCAAAAACTCCGAAGCTGGCTGTAGATCGGTAAGTAGCTCGTCGACTTGCCGCAACACATGCTCGGCCGACATGAGGTCAAAATGGTCAGCGTTAGCTGAAATGCGAATCGTGCTTTCGGGGAATTCTTCGCCCAGAATACCCCTGTCAAGATTCTCCAGTCGTAGACGTGCCAAAGCGGACTTCGAACCCGAATCGTTCGAGAAAACCAGCCGGAGTACGCGTACTCGTTCGTGTGCACCCCGAAACCTACCTGCGAAGACACCGAATCCCTCATCGTCGCGAAACGGCCTCACGATATCTGCGGCGGCACGTTGCAGTGCGCCAATGTCACCTTGGAATTTGCGCAACACTCTTACCAGGTATTCGTGAACGTTAAGCCATTCATCCAGCGAGCGAGCCGAATCCCCCAACCGCCGCAACTCGGCCACAGACATTTCGGGGCGATCCGGAGAAAGGCCCGCTAGCACCCGCGAGACGAAGCAAGTATCTAAGCTCAGATTGCATTCAAGTGACAAGAACGCGTCAATTGCTGGCCCCGGCTCGTCCGTCGGAATTGGCTCGAAATCTTGATGATCCAGTCCGAGGCCGTGCAAGAAGAACACCAGCACGTCCGAGCGTACCTGATTATCCACGTAGTACAAGCAGTCGCCGATAATCCGTGGATCGAGCGTCGCACGATTCAGCTTGCGGCAGACCCGCTCAGTGAGCTTGAAGCGGTCTTCGATCAGTTCGTGGGCGAGCTCCACGGTAGCTGGTGTTTTGGTTTGTTCTGCTGATTCTATTGCGGCAAGCAGCTCGGTGGCGCTCTGCCATCGGTCTGCTGGCTTTTTCTCCAGGCATTTCATCACTGAGCTGGCCAGTTGTACTGGAATCTCAGCTCTCCACCGCGAGATTGGTTCGGGTGCCTTAGCCAGATGAGCGGCTAACATCTGCTGCGCCGTCACCGCCTGAAACGGCAGACGGCCCGTAAACATTTCGTAAGCCAAGATTCCAACGCTATAGATGTCTGCTCGATGATCTACTGTCTCCCCGCAAGCCTGTTCCGGTGCCATATAGGCAGGTGTTCCGAGGATTGTTCCCGCAATGGTGGCGAGACCGATGTTCGCGGTCACGTCAGGGGTCTTCATGTCGCGAACCGCTTTTGCAATACCAAAGTCGCTCACGAGCGCATGCCGATCGCTCAATAGCACATTCTCTGGTTTGATATCGCGGTGGATTACCCCACGTGCATGCGCGTAAGCCAGTGCATCGGACACGTGGCGCAAAATGTGAATGCCCTCGTGGATGGATAGTTGGCCTGGGCGTAGAATCCTCTCCCGCAACGTTTCTCCTTCGATGTATGGCATCACGAAGAAAAGCACCGTACCTGATTCGCCCGAATCAATTAGTGGCAGGATGTGTGGGTGTGTGAGCTGTGCTACGACCCGTATTTCGCGGAAGAATCTCTCGCGACCATCAGGCGATGATCTCTCATTCGAGAACACCTTAATTGCAACTACCCGATCATGGCGATCATCTCGGGCCCGGTACACGTCCCCCATCCCGCCCGCGCCAAGGGGAGCCGTAATCTCATAGGGCCCGAGATGAGTGCCTGCGGTGAGCGGCATAAATGGCGTGATTATAACCCTAGGAGAGCTCGCCAGGTGCACTTCACCGCGGACGGGTGACGGGCAATACGGAAGTTGTGCCGGGACACAAGTCTGTAATCGGACAAATGAAATCTCGCTGACTCCCCAGAAGTCAGCTTGGAGGAAGTTTGCCGGTACGACTGAAGTTGTGTGACGGTACTAGTCTTGCTTGTCCCGCGCAGTTCTCGCAATAGGGCTCGCAGAGTTCCGTGGGCGGCCAGAGTTCATGGACCAATTGGTATTCCAGTCGTGCGATCAGCCTGAGAAAACGCGGGCTAGTGGAGGGAACCTTTCGGATGTGGCGCACTACTCTGGAGGGTTTTGGTGCGGAAGGGGGGATTTGAACCCCCACGCCTTTCGGCGCCACCCCCTCAAGATGGTGTGTCTGCCAGTTCCACCACTTCCGCACACTAACAACTACTTTGTTTTCAATTACTTAAGCAAGCTTGTTCAATCTTACGCCAAGTCGACTGTATGCGTTTTTGTATGCACCTTTCGCACGCAGCTACGCTGACTGCGCCGGCTTCTTCTTCCGATTGATCCGCCCGAACGCCCGGCTGACTGACTCCGCCCGAGGATGCACATATCGCATCGTGGTCTTGATGGTGTCGTGCCCGGCGATGTACTGCAGCGTAAAAGCGTCCGTATACTCCCCAGCCTCGGTCAAAAACGTGTGGCGAAGAGTGTGAAGTCCGGCATCCGGATCGGTTTTGATTTT
>QHYQ01000443.1 GCA_003224175.1 Acidobacteriota bacterium | reverse complement strand
GTATGGCGCAAAGAAGTACCGCTTGCCCACCCGGTCCAGCCGCAGGTGCCGGCGCCATGCGTGCTGCTTGAGCGAGACATTCAGGAGCTCTATAGCCCACCGCTTTCGATCCACATCCGCAAACCACGAAGCGAACGCCTCCTCCGAAATTGCCCCCGTCTGTACTGCTTCTCTCAGGGGATTCAGTTCCTCTCGCAGCGGCGAGAAGGCGAAGAGCTTCTTCTCCCGCAGAATAAATGCCGGAAGGTTATGGCTGTCACAACACTGTGAGACCTCAGCTTTATCCCGCAGAGCCGTGGGCGCAGCATATACCTCTGACGGGAACTCAAGCACCGGGAACAGATTGGAGACGAGCCGTTCCTGAACCACGTCGGCGCCCACGGAAGATGTGATCACCACCGGCGCTGGTTCGTAGGGAAGCCTTACCTGCGGAACCGTAGGAAGCAATCCCCCGCGTCCCCGCGGAATTGGCTCTCCTCGAAGCACCCGGATCAGCTCTGCGAACGCCTCTTCGAATCGATTGTCATCCCGGAAATCAATCCAGTTCCTCACACGCAGCGACGCCGGGAGAGTCATGTTTTCGCGAAGCAGAGTGATCACCCGACCGCGTGCTCCCGAGGGGTCAGACCACACCGCGATGGAACGCTCGAGCGTCGGCCAGGCGGCTGCGAGCATGGCTTTCGTCACCACGACGCCCACGAATCGACATGCATCAATGTCTCGCTCGATCTCGAGGACGATGTTGGCGCCTTTCCCAAAATCCCATTTGTCGAACACCACACCGAGAAGCCGGTCCTGATACCGCTCAGCCTCGACTCGCTCGGCGAGGCGCTCCACCCAAGCCTTATCCATGCCCGTGTGGCACAAGTAGAGATCCTTACCTAGCGGGGCGTCTTGCCTAAGGTCGAGTTTCTCCTGCTCGCTCATCACCCCTGGGTACCCGTGTTCCTGTGAACCATGCGCTATCTATTCGCTTTATCTTCGCCTAGAGTATACATCAACACGTTAAGTCGGCGTGAGTTCGCCTCGCACATGCATTGTTCCCGAATTGCCTTTATCGAGGGCGCCCCTTAACACACACAAGCCTGGAGACTTCTCGTAAAGGCGGCTGTCGCTAGAGGAGCAAGATTAGCGGTGGCCTTGATTGATAGGGGCCGCTGGTCGGTGAATCGCAGGACCACGGCGATTCTCCGACTCTTGCGCGGGAAGATATCGAATTGCTCTCGCGCGAGCCGGGTGTCACTGCCGCGACGCTGTCCGGCTAGCGCGATCAATTTCTGGCCGGCGGCGAAGCCAATCTGAAGGCCCGGGAGACCGCTGTCGAGAACCAAGAGACGCAGCGACTGAAATCCCTGGCAACGCATACCTCCTTGCGCAAGGAGCTGCTGCATGAATAGAATCAGTTCAGTGTCCAAGAAATCTGGTGCGCTTCCGGAGACGGGGTACCTTCATCTCGCAGCCAGGCGTCCTTCTTGGCTCGATTTTTGCTACTCGTCGATCTTTATGTCTTTAGGATGGAGCACGGTTAAATCGGGGATTTGTTTGAAATCATCTTTCTCATCGAACGTCAAAATATAAGCGATACTATTGTTTTTCATAATGACGCTGTGAATTACGTCTCCCACTCCGGAATGATATTTGAGAATGCCCTGTTTCACGTGGTAGAAGAATTCTGCAAAGTCATAGTCTTTTTGAGGACTGACCTCAACGAAGTGTATCTTTAGATTTTTCAGCCGTCTCTCGCTAACCAGCTGACTTTCGATTTCGGCAACGGCGCCGCGATCAATCTTTTTGCGAGAAACCAAAATATTGACCATCTCGGTTACCGCCCACATGGAAGTACAAAGCTGAATGTCCTTGAGTTCGGCAAAGACGGCCAAGGCATTCTCGACTATCTTCTTCTTGGCCTCCTCCACTCTATCCAGCGAATAGTGCGCTATAAGGATATTACTATCTAGATAGATACGCTTCATTTCTTTTTGGCACGAAAATGAACTGCCTGCTTCTGTTTGAACGTCCTGAGGGCCTTGAAAGAGACCGTTTTGCCTGATTTCGTCTTAAACTTGATGGTCGCCGGCTTTTTCACGGTCTTGACCGCGACAAATCTGACGTTCTTCTTCCTCATATAATCATGCTATCACCAATGCGTGAGGGTAGAAAAGCGCTTACTGTTGTTCAGTCTTGCTTGAGGCCGCGCGAAAGCAGGAGGACCATATCGGTCCAGAACGGTTGAACCGGGAAGGATTCTTCCGGGGACGACTTCGTATTCCGTGGAAAAATGAACGAGGACTACTCTTAAGCCGAGCGTGAGCCAATCAGTCCAATGCGACGCACCAGGCTGCGGAATCGCCGGTCGCCACGCAGGGCGTCGAACATGGGCTCCACATTGAGCAGAGTTAGTCCGTCTGCCCGCTCCTGACAGGATGTCCGGCGCGATGTTGGACATAACCCCGTTGACGTCCGTCCGGGCACAAACCGACGTGACTGCTCCGCGTATTTGAAGACGAGGTGAGCGACTGCGGATTCGAGATTCCAGTAGATCATCGCGACCGCGGTCAGGTCGAACGCGGCGTGTGCAAACATCAGCATCCATATCCGGCCTGTGACTGCGAAGATCGTTCCGAACACGAGCCCGACGATCGTGGCTTGTTCGGCGCCGGCGAGCCCTTGGACAGAATAGTGCCCCAGTCCAAACCATACGGCGGTGAGCAGCACGATTGACGTCTTGGCCCACACGCCGGATCCGAATAGCTTGCCGAAGCGCTCGAACAGGTACCCGCGGAAGACGGTCTCTTCTCCGAAGCCCGCCCCGACGATCATGGCGTACACGGCTGCTGGGAGCTGGTCCCAGTGGTACCTTTGCTGTCCGCAACGGACTAAGCGCCAAAAATCGAACTTGAAAATTGCGTTTGGAGGCGGCCGATTGTATCTTCTCGGTCGGCTGGATCATCCAACTGCAGCTATGACGACATTCACTTTCGCGCAAGTCGTCTTGAGCTTGGTAGGGATCGGCTCGGGATTCGTTGTCGTGTTCGGGCTGCTCACCGCGAAACGACTCGACCGTTGGACTGCGCTCTTTCTGGCAAGCACCCGTTGTGTATAATCCGGGGCACGTTTGGGAGCTTTTATGGACATCCACTGCGTGGTGACTGGGCAGAACGAATCCGGCAAGTCGGTTATCGTGCGCCACACGCCCGTCAAGCCTGTGAGCCTCGCTCTACTTCCGGGGTACGAGTTTCATCGCCTATGGGGAAGCGATTCCGTCCCTGAACTTCCGTCGGACGGGACTCCGCCATCGCAGCCTCGTTATTTCCCCCCCAAGAATGGTTTCCGCTTCGGTTTCTTCACCATACCGCCGGATACAAGAACGAGCGTCGATCCGATCGGCACATCGTCTGCTCTGGAAGAAATTCAGCAGAAGTTGCCGGGGATGATTGATGTCTTAGAACTGGATCATCCGGGGATGCACACTACCGACACGGTGGACTTCGACGTTGTTGTTTTTGGTGAAGTGTATCTCGAACTGGATGA
>QHYQ01000442.1 GCA_003224175.1 Acidobacteriota bacterium | reverse complement strand
AATGCTCTGCATTTTCGGGATTTGTCCCGTTCACTTTTGAAAACTTAGGTTCATCACTTCGGTTTGCTGACTTTCTGCTTGACATGTCCGATCAGGCAGGCATAGAGTTTGCCTCATCTCCCTTTCTGAGTGTCTTTTCTCGTGATTTGTGACCGCGTATTTTCCGGATCCTGCGCCATCGCTCGCTGACCGGCACATTCTTCATCTGTGCTCTGCCAGCGCCTTGAAGGAGAACGACAATGAACAAACAGGACTCTATTGCTTGGAAAAATCCTGACCGCAAACGGCTAAGCCGACGCAATCTCATTCGTGTAGGGGCTGGTGCGGTCGTGGGGGCGGGTCTGTTGCGTCCAAAGCCTGCCTTTGCCGAGGACGATGGTGAACACGCCTCTTGCGCTTTGGCCAATCCGATTCCTGGGGGCGTCGCGCCCTTTAAGCCCTTTGGAGTCGTCGTCCACCACAACCCGCTGAGTGCTGCAAATCGGCTGGCCGTCGCCAATATCAGCGACCCGTCACAGATTACTGACTTCGACGGGTTCGTAGGTCTGACGAATATCCGCGGCGGCGGCACCGGAACAAATACCGTTACGGGCGACTCCAGGATTCTCGCGTTCCGGGCAGACATGGGCTTCAGTCAAGGCAAGTTCATCGGGGCGGACGGCCGCCAACACGAGGGCACGCTCGCCTTTGTTTGACTGGACTTGTACACCGATCCGGTCGGATCGGCCAATCCCATTCAGCTAACTCTCCCTAATCAGATCCACGACTACAACGTGCACATCGACTCCAACGACGTCTTCTGGATGATCCCAGTCGAACACGATGCCGTGAAAGTTGACTTCGACGAAGCGCGGGCACGCCTGCGCGTCAACAACTTAAAGGTCTTCGATGACCACGACCTTGGCAACTCACTGACCCTCGGGATGGGACTGCCCGGCGATCTGGGCTTTTCATATCCGGCCATCGCACCCGTCGCGCCCGTCCGCGCGACTGTCTCCTTCGACGTGGAATGGAGCGGTATCGCCGACATGGCGCAAATTCATAACAGCACACAGACCTTCAAAGGCCCGTTCTTCAGCACGGGTGCCACAATTAAATGGTCTGTCGAGCAGCCCGGCTTCCGGTTCGAGTCGGAGACGCCGGATCCTGCGCGCAACCTGATCTCCGTGCTAGGGCGCGAGCAGAACGGCATGTTCTTCGCATAGCCTAGATCACTGTGCAAAACGTTGGAATCCACGGCTCCGCTGCGATTCGTCTCGCGTGCGGCAAACTCGGACTCTGGGCGGCGTTTTTCCTCCTGCTTCTTGCGGCCTCCGGGTGTTCGACGGAGCAAGCTAGGCCTGCGCCCCGCCCGGCGGCCATTCCCGTCATGGTGTCCAAAGTCACGCAAAGGGCCATGCCTGTGCAAGTGACCGGCATCGGCAACGTCGGAGGCTACACCGTCTCTGTGGAAGCCCAGGTGGCCGGCGAACTTCTTGACGTGCATTTCAAAGATGGCGACTTCGTTCATAAGGATCAATTGCTCTTTACCATTGATCCGCGGCCCTACGAAGCCGCGCTCGCGCACGCGCAAGCGTCACTCCTGCGGGACAAAGCCGTCGCCGCGAACAGCCGGGCTCAGGCGCAACGCATCTCGCAGCTGCTGACCGACGGAGTCGTCTCCCCGTCGGATGCGGACGCCTCTGCCAGCGCGGCGGCTGCGGCTGAGGCCACGGTCGCTGCGGACGAGGCTGTGCTCAAGACGGCGCAATTGAACCTCGCGTACACCAAGATTTACTCGCCCATGGACGGACGCACAGGCGCAGTTCTCGTTAAACCGGGGAATCTGGTGAAGGTCGCCGACGTGCCCATCGTGGTCATCAAACGGCTCTCCCCGATCCCCGTCGACTTTACGGTGCCTCAGGAGTATCTGCCCGACATCAAGAAATATTTGGCCGCGAGGCCGCTGCGCGTCGAAGCGACCGTGCCCAACCGTTCGGGCCGGCCAGAAGTAGGAAAGCTCGTTTTCGTAGACAACATCATAGACACGACGACGGGAACGATTCGCTTGCGGGCACTGTTCGACAACTCAAGTGACGCTCTCTGGCCGGGCTTGTATGTGAACACTCTGATGACGCTTTCAGAGCAATCGAACGCCACCGTGATTCCCTCTCAGGCCATCACCTCGGGCCAGCACGGGTCCTTTGTCTATGTGGTTCAGGACGACGGCACTGTCGCGCCTCGTTTGGTGACGTCGAGCCGTAGCGTCGAAGGACTAGCGGTCATCGACAAGGGACTCAAACCCGGCGAGATCGTAGTGACCGATGGCCAGATGCGTCTGGTGCCTGGCGCCAAGGTCCAAATCAAGAATAACTTGAGCGATTAGGATTCCTCAGCCCGCCGGGCTCACTGAAGCCAGGGAAGGGATATAACGCAATACGCGGCTGCCTCGGCGAGGGGCAGTTTCCGGAAAACGCCTTTCTCGGGGGGTGTGAATCGCGCGCTGCACCCTTACCGACGACGATCCGGAGCAAACAGCCAACGACCAGACCAACGAACGGCCGCTCTTGTGCATTAAGGCAACTCTAGTGGATGTGAACCCCTGTTCCAATTGCCGCTGTCCCATAATCGTGTAAACCGAAGTCTCGGCCCCAAACCACACGGCGTTCGCAAGCAGAAATGAAGGAGAAAGGAGCACTTATGGGTTTCTCCGGCATACGCGTGATAGTCCTCATCGTGGTCCTCGTCGGCTTGGTGCTTGGCGTGACGAAACTTGGCCTCCCGGGTTGGCTCGTGCCCGTCGGGCTGCTTCTCACGGCTGGGATCTTGAAGGGAGCCGAAAAGAAAGCTTCAGCCTAGTCATAATGGGAATCTATCCGTTGCCCGCAAGAGCGTTGGTTTCTTTACTCATCGGCGGAACCTTCCTCTCTTGCGCTGACGCTCATCCGCAAGATCGGCCGCTGCTCACGCAGTATGAGCGACACTCACGTGCGCCCACCCGCCCCAATCCACTCTGCAAACCTTCTCCGTACGAAACGCCTGTCACTTATTCTGAATTGACGGTGTTCGACAGCGGTGAGGTCGTCTACCGGACCTCTGCTGTCGCTCCCTGCCTCGGCCAGGCAGCCGATCCACCATGGGGACTTCGATGGGACGCACCGGGCGGCTCAAAGTCTCTCTTCCGGTACAAACTCTCGGGGCTGGAGTTCAACCAGCTCGAGATGTTTCTCGATCGGGCGGATGTAAAGGGGATCAGCTCCTTCATGAATGCTGGTCCTGGCGTAGGTGACTTCAAAATCGCCATCACCCGTCCTGATGGCATTCAGAATATCGATGTGCTTTCGCTAATGCCGGACCACGTCCAGCTTCTCAAATATCCTGCTTTGATCCACTTGATCTGCAAGGCCAAGGACATTGGCCGGGTTGTTTCGAATTCGGGGGAGCTTCCAAGTTGGTGTAGGGACGCCAGACCCTTGAATGGACAAGTGCCTCCATGAAGGTCCATCGAGCCAAGCAGTCCTCGGCCAATTCTTGACACCTCGGATTCCCGGAAAGTGGCTCTCCGCCGATTCGTATCGACTGATTTCAAAACCGCTGTGTACAAAGAAGATAGGTCCATCGGACTATTTAGTGGGTGACGGTGCGAGGTCCAGCCCGCCGCAGTGGAAGTAAATTGCGTGAATGAAATTCTGCTTG
>QHYQ01000441.1 GCA_003224175.1 Acidobacteriota bacterium | reverse complement strand
TTTCCTGTCCGGTCCGCGGATTCTTCGCGGCGGAGTAAATCTTGCGGGCGACGTCGACTTGCTGAGATGTCAAGCATGATGGCCCGTCGGCACCCTTACACAGAAGAACCTTGGGATCGAAGTGACAGCGCCTGGGATCGCCGATCAGGCCGTCCTTGAGACCATCGAGTGCGTCGCATGCCTCCACGACAGCCTTGTGGATCATCGCGTACTTGCTCGGCGGGATGTAGCTGTTTTCACCCTGGTGCACCGCCTGCGCGATCCACAGTGACCACGCATAAATGTGCGTGCGGTTGTTTGCCGGCGCGCCGGCGATGATGGCGTTGTAGTCGGACGGATAACGCTGGGCTTCGGTGAGTCCTTGCCTCCCGCCGGTCGAGCATCCATTCCAGTACGATAACCGCGGTCCATCGCCGTAATAAGCCGCGATGATGGCTTTGGCCGCGACGGTCATTTCATGTTCGGAGCGATAGCCAAAATCAATCATCTTTTCAGGATGCCCCAGCGCAAAGCTTCCCGTATTTCCTGTGTGTCCCGTGTCCGTGCTGGCTGTGGCGTAGCCGTCAGCCAGACCGCGTGCCAGTGCTGGATAGCTGATGAATCCGGCCCAGCCTCCATTGCCCACAGATTGGAGCTTGCCGTTCCATCCTGAAATGGGCAGCCAAACTTCGATTCTGATGTCAGAATCGCTGGAGGGTCTCAATGTGGCTGCGACGCGGCAGAATGCGGGAAGCTTGCTATACGGTAAGACCCCTGCAGCCGCTGATCCACTAGGGCCGGGCGGCGTAAATTCTCCGGCGGCGACACTCTGTGCTGAGGGTGATCGTCGTGTTCGGCTGCGAAAGAGAGGCCAGGCCCTCGCAGGAAGCCGCGATTGCAGACGACCCGCTGAACGCCAATATCGCCAGCAGAAGCGCGAGAAAGACGACGCTACCGGACCTGTCCCTGGAAAACACGCCACCACCTCCTGCCATATAGACTCAAAAGACCATGACCCTCAGCACAAATCGGATTCCGCGTGGGCGATCGGATCATCATTTCGTTCCGGTTGGCACCCGGCGCTTCAGTTCCTCAAACCAGTTCAGCACGACGTTGATTTGTGTCCGTGCCGCCTGCGCTTGCTCGCTGGGCTTGAGCATCAGAAATCGCTGGCCATCGGGAGTCACGTCGTAGGCGGGGAACGTTATCGGGGTTGGTGCGTACTGTCCCTCAAAGAGCATCCGGGCTTGCCCGCAGCGAATCCAGGCTGAGTGGCAATGTCCACGGCCATCATCCTGCCGCCGCTGCGGTAGAACAGCTCCCGCCCGTTGCGGTTCCACACTGGTTCCGTGCCGCCTTCCGTGGAGATTTGCCACTTGCCGCCTGGGCCCGGGTAGGGCTGCACGTAAATCTCAAAGCGACCGGATTCGTCCGAGATATAAGCCAGCCAGCGCCCGTCAGGGGAAAACTGTGGCACGCTCTCGTTGAACCCTGTTCGGAGGAAAGGCTGCACCTTGCGGTCTCCCATCCGCAGAACCCAGATGTCCCGCTGCGTGGTGGGATTGACCTCAAAAAAGGCCAGTAGTTGCCCATCCGGGGACCAGGACATCGGAGCGTTGATGTACTCGCTGGTGGTCAACCGCTCGAGGCCTCCACTGCCGTCGGCCAGTTGCCAGAAAATGTTCAACGGCCCTTGCTTGTTTGATTCAAATGCTATCCGCTTGCCATCCGGCGTCCAAACCGGGTTATAGTTCTGATTTCCCTCGAACGTAAACCGGGTCAGCGTCTCTCGGGAGAGATCGTCCAGCCAAATTTGAAACTCCGATTCCGTGATTCCCACGGCTATCCGCCGACCGTCAGGGGAAAGCCGCGGGCTCAAGTAAGCGTGCGCAGGGGCAGCCAAGGGCTGCTCCGCCCCATTGCGATTAACCCACACCATCCGGCGTTGGGCCGATTGCATGTCTCCCGGAACATAGACCAGCGATCCGCTGGCGGAAATGCTGTACTGCGCGGCTCCGGTGGTTGTGGATTGCAGCACGCCCTCCACCACGGGAACTGCCGCGGCCGTCGCTGTTAGCCGCTGGGGATCGAACGGCACGGCCATCAGGCTTCCCCCTTGCGCATAAACCAGGTGCCCGGAGGGAGCGTAGCGGGGATACATCCCCGCTGGGATCACGTTCCGTCGCTCGCCCGTCCCGACCAACTGGACGGCAACCTGCGCGTTGGTGAAATTAATTGCACTCGGTCCGGCAGCAAAGAGTACTGCCATGCCGCCTGGCAGGAACTCCGGCCAGCGGTGACCGACCTCCCCTTTCTCAAGACGAGTCAGCGGCTGCGGCGTGCCTCCCGTGTCATGGAGAGCCAAGACCTGAGTGGCTGCGAAGGCGATCCTACCGTTGCTGCCCAACTGGCCCCGTAAGGGTTCGCAGCATCACCGAGGGTAAGCGCCGCTCCCGATTAATCACCGTGCGCGTAACCGGCTGCGGCGAAGGCGCGGGCCTCAGGTCCCAAGTCGCGATAACGCCGATCGCGAGCAGCGCCACCGCCGCGAGGCCTAACATGGCAATTTGCCCCCAGCCTGCAGCGAACCTCACAGCACCGACTGTCGGCAGCGATGTGGCAGGCGCCGTGAGCGCTTCCTGAATCTCGATGCAGACATCGCCAGCCGCTTGCAGCCGCAGATTCTTGTCTTTTTGCAGGCAGCGGCGCAGCAGGCTGCGAATCTGCGCGGGGGTCGCTGAGGGCAATGCCTGCCAGTCCGGTTCGCCCCTGAGTACCGAAGCAAGAATTTCCGTTACCGTTTCGCCTTCAAACGCTTGCTTCCCTGTGAGCAGCTCATACAGCACGCAGCCGAACGCCCAAATATCGGTCCGTTTATCTACGGCTTTGCCGCGCGCCTGTTCTGGACTCATGTACGCGGCCGTGCCCAGCACCACTCCTCGCGCCGTTGCAGCAACGCTCAATGTTGGAGACTCGGCAGGATTGCTGTCCGCAGCATCGCCTGCGAACGCCTTGGCCGGTCCGAAGTCCAGAACCTTGATTTTGCCTTCCGGCGTCAACTTCACATTTGCCGGCTTCAGATCCCTGTGAATGATGCCGTTCTCGTGCGCAGCTTCGAGCGCCTCCGCAATCTGCACACCGATTTTCAGCCCTTCTTCCAGCGGCACTGCTCCTTCTCTGGCAATGCGTTCTCGCAGCGTCTCGCCGGGAACTAGTTCCATGATCAGAAAAATGGACGCCGTTCGTTTGTTCCAGCCCATGGATTGTGGCGATGTTGGGATGATTCAGCGAAGCCAGCATCTTGGCTTCGCGCTGAAAGCGGGAAAGCCTCTCGGGATCGTGCGCGAAGGCTTCTGGGAGAATTTTGATCGCTACATCGCGCCCGAGTTTTGTGTCGTGCGCCTTGTAGACTTCTCCCATGCCGCCCGCACCAACCGCGCCAGTGACTTCATAAGGACCGAGTTTTGTGCCTGCGGCGATTGTCATTCACTTCTTCCCTACGGGAACCTTCTGCTTCAACTCTTCAAACCAATTCAACACTACGTTGATCTGCACCGCTGCCGGTTGCCCCTGCTGGGCAGCCTTGAGCATGAGAAAGCGCTGGCCGTCTGGCGAGACATCATAACTGGGAGTGACACCACTCGGCAGGTATAGTCCCTCGAAAAGCACCCTCGGTTTGCCCGTGGAAAAGCTTGGCTGCGTCATCACATCGACAGCCATCATCTTGTAGCCGCTGCGATAGAACAGCTCCCGCCCGTTAGGGTTCCACACTGGCTCGGCGCCGCCTTCGCTCGAGATTTGGTATTTCCCGCCAGGCCCGGGAAAAGGCTGGATGTAAATCTCATAGTGTCCGGATTCATCCGACATATAGGCCAGCCAATGCCCATCCGGGGAGAATCGCGGCACCGTTTCGTTAAATCGAGTTCGTAGGAAGGGTTGTAGCTTGCGATCTGACAGCCGCAGCACCCAGATGTCCCGCTGCGTGTTGGGATTGAGTTCCACGAAGACCAGCAATTGTCCGTCCGGGGAAAAGGAGAGCGGGAAGTCGCCGACCTCACTTGTTGCCACGTCTGCCGTTCAAGGTCGATGTGAACGCTATCTGTTTGCCATCCCGTGTCCACAGCGGTCGGCTGTTCACGCCTTCGAAGGTAAACTTGCTGGAGGTCTCTTTGGCGACGTCGTACAGCCAGATTTGATTCTCCCCTTCAGTGATGGTGAAGGCCATGCGCCGGCCATCGGGTGAACATTCCGGGTTTCCGTACTCTCGTATTGGAGCGGCCAGGGGCTGCTCCGTCCCGTTGCGACTGACGAAGACTGGCTTCGTTTGAGCCGTTTCAGTCCCCGACACATAAACCAGGGTTCCATTGGAGGAGAAGCTGTAGTCCGCGGCTCCGCTGCCGGCCGTCTGCAAGACTCCCTCAACGACGGGAACAGCGGCGCCGCTGACCTCCAGACGCCGCGCATCGAATGGCACGGCCACCAGATTCCCGGCTTGCGCATAAATCAAGTGTCCGGAGGATGCGTAGCGGGGACCAATCCCGGTCTGGAGCAGGTCCCGGTGTTCGCCCGCCCCGAGCGATTGGGCGGCAATCTTCGGAGCGCTGTCTACTCCCCGCAGAGCTATGAATAGAACACCCTTGCCCCCGGGCAAAAATTCCGGCCAGCGATGCCAAACTTCCCCTTTATCAAGACGCGTCAGTGGCTGCGGAGTGCCTCCCGTGCCTGGGATCTCTTGGAGCGGTCCGGACGCATCTGTCCCGAAAACGATTGTCCGCCGGCCGCTCCAAACGGCACCCCACGGGGACAGCAGACCATCGGCAAGAGTCAGCGCCGCTCCGCCATTCACGGACACCTTCTTCAGTTTTCCATCTGAGAAGAATCCCAGCCATTGGCTATCAGGCGAGAAAAAAGGCTGGCTGATGATACCGAGTCCCGGGCCCGCGACGGGTCTAGCCTCCAGGCCATCCATTGCCCTCAGATAAAGCTGGGCAAGGCCGCCTCGGACCGTGGCATACGCTAAGTGGCTTCCGTCGGGGGAGAGAGCCAGTCCCGGAGTTCCGATTTGATCCCCTACAGGCAGGGTTATCACAAAGCGCGTAACGCGCTTAGGCAGCACTGACGAGGGCTTCAGATTCCAAGTGGCTAGACCCGTGACCACGACAACTATGAGCAAAGCCCCAACGCTAAGGATTAGCGCCCGCCGCCCGAGTGCGCGAATGCCTTTCGCTGGGGCAATCGGCAGCGATGAAACCTGTGAGCCGCCTTCGGCGATCCACTTCAACTCGCGCGTAAGATCACTCGCGCTTTGCCAGCGGTCGTCGCGATCTTTCGCAAGACACTGCTTCACAACGCGGTCCAGCGCAGGCGGCGTCATCGGCTGAAGCGACGACATCGGCGGCGGGTCGGTCTCCAGAATCTTCGCAATCAGGCTGGCCTGGCTTTTTCCATCGAATGCCTTCTTTCCCGTGGCCATCTCGTACATGATTGCCCCAAAGGCAAAGATGTCTGTGCGCGCATCCACCTCTTTGCCTTCCAACTGTTCCGGCGCCATGTATTGCAGCGTGCCGAGGATCGTGCCCTGTGCTGTGATGGCTTCTTTTGCTGTAGGAAGCTGCGAGAACGGAGTCGCCGGTGCTGCCTCTTGCCGCAGCTTTGCCAGGCCAAAGTCGAGCAGCTTCGTACCGGACTTGGTGAGCATGATGTTTCCGGGCTTCAGATCGCGGTGCGTGATCCCTTTGCGGTGGGCCTTGTCCAGCGCGTCCGCAATCTCGATGGCGTAGTGCAATACCTGATCCAGCGGCAGCGGACCTTTTTTCAGGCGCTCCGCCAGCGTCTCGCCTTCGAGATACTCCATTACCAAATAATCAAGGCCATCTTGTTGGCCGATGTCGTAAAGCGTGCAGATATGCGGATGATTCAGGCTGGCAATGGTGCGCGCTTCGCGCTCGAATCGCTCACGCAATTCGGCTCTATCGGAAAGGTGATCAGGAAGGATTTTGACGGCAACGGTGCGGTCGAGCCGCGTATCCCGGGCGCGGTACACCTCTCCCATCCCACCTGCGCCAATTGCAGAGAGGATTTCATAGGGCCCTAGGCGTTGGTTGGGCTGGAGCGCCATCTGACCTCGCTGGATTTGGCGAAGTATACCGCCGAGAGGGGCCTACAAGCCTGTGCTTTTGGGGCAGCTTTCCTGGACTAATCTGATTCCGC
>QHYQ01000138.1 GCA_003224175.1 Acidobacteriota bacterium | reverse complement strand
GCGCTACGGCCTAGTCTGCCGCGAGGTCCTCGCCCGCGAAAGCATCCTTCCGCCCTGGCGCGAACTGGTTGGCATGCTGCGGCGCCTGGAGGGCCGCGGAGAAGTACGCGGCGGAAGATTCGTGACCGATTTTCTGGGCGAGCAATTCGCGCTGCCAATTGCTGTGGAATCGCTTCGGGCCATGCGCCGCGAGTCTGCAGTCGGCGAAACTGTGACAGTTTCGGCAGCCGATCCGCTCAACTTGGTCGGAATTATAGTGCCGGGCGACCGCGTAGCGGCCAATTCGGGAGCATTCGTTACGTTCCGCGATGGCGCGGCGGCCGATTCGGCAGCGCCGATGGCCGCAATGTCCGCGGCTTTGTAAGGCACTCATCTCAGAACTGCCCTCCCTATCAAATGCTGCGATTCGCGCAAACCTGCGACGCCGTTGCCGCCACCACCAAAAAAACGAACAAAATCCGCCTGGTGAGCAGCCTTTTGCAATCGCTACCCATCGAAGATGCCGTGCATGCTGCGGTTTTTCTTACCGGCAGGCCCTTTCCGCGTTGGGATGAGCGCGTGCTCGGCGTGGGAGGCAGGCTGCTCGCTCGCTTGATTGGCGAACTCTCCGAGAAAAGCGGCGAGGCGATGAGTGGCGTCTATCGCAAGCACGGCGATCTCGGCGATATGGCGGAAGAACTCTTGGCCGAGCGCGGTGCCGCACCGGGCGTCTCGCTCACCGAAGTCGCCGGCGTTTTCGATGAATTGGCGGTCTTGCGGGGGCAAGCCGAAAAAAGCGAATTGCTTCGCAGGCTGCTGGCGAGGGCCCGGCCGGCCGAAGTGAAGTACATCGTCAAGATCGTGACCGGCGATCTGCGCATCGGCCTGCGCGAGAGCCTGGTGGAGGAGGCTATTGCCCAGGCCTACGAGCGCCCGATCGGTGCCGTGCGGCGCGCCAATATGCTGCTCGGCGATATCGGTGAAACGCTGCAGTGCGCGTTTCGCAACGAGCTCGAAACGGTGCGCTTCCGGCTTTTTCATCCGATCGACTTCATGCTGGCGACTCCGGTTGAGGCGGCTGCGGAGATATTCAAGAATGCGGCCGAGCCGATGGTCGTGGAAGAAAAATATGATGGCATTCGCGCGCAGGCGCATAAGGGCGGCAGCCGCGTGAAGATTTTCTCGCGCACACTGGACGAAGTCGTCGAATTTCCCGAATTGTGTGAACCTCTGGCGTCTTTGCCCGGCGAATACATCGTCGACGGCGAGATACTCGCTTGGCACGACGCGCAACCCTTGCCATTCACGCAACTCCAAAGGCGACTGGGTCGCCGGAATCCCGATCTCTGGCTGACCGAAGAAATTCCTGTGAAGTTCGTGCTGTTCGATCTCCTGTATCATGACGGCGAACTTCTGTTGGATTCGCCTCTCGTCGAAAGACGCCGCCGGCTGAGGCAGCTTCTGGTTCAGGCACAAGCGAAACAGCTCCAACTGGCGCCGGAACGCATGTGCGAGACGCCTGAGGCGCTCGAAGAAACTTTTCGGGCTGCGCTGGCGGCAGGGCACGAAGGCGTCGTGGCCAAGGCGCCCGACTCACTCTATGCGCCGGGACGCCGCGGCCGCTTTTGGTTCAAGCTGAAAGAGCCCTTCGCCACGCTGGACGTTGTCGTTACGGCCGTGGAATACGGACACGGTAAGCGGCACGGCGTGCTCTCCGACTACACATTTGCGGTGCGCGAAGGCGATCGCCTGCTCACTATCGGGAAAGCTTATTCCGGGCTCACTGACGCCGAGATTCACGAATTCACGGATTATTTTCTGAAGCACACTTTGGAAGATCGGGGATTCTGGCGGATCGTCGAGCCGAAAATCGTGCTGGAGGTGGCCTTCAACAACATCCAGCGCTCGAACCGGTACGAAAGCGGATTCGCGCTTCGCTTTCCGCGAATTCTGCGAATTCGTGCGGACAAGACGCCGGAGCAGATCGATACGCTCGAGCGTGTGCGCGAACTCTACGCCAGGCAAATCACGCTGCCACGCGCGGCGGACGGGGCGACGGCGGCCGATGGGGGAGCCGTATGACCGTAAAGTGCCCAGAATGCCGAGGATCGTTACGCCGATCTTCAACAAACGCGGTAAAATCAGATAAGTCAACGGCATCACGGAGGCAGCCATGCTGATCAAGAGGACCGGCGACATCCCGAACTCCGAAGTCACTCCGCAGTCCGTGTACATGAATCGGCGGAAATTTCTGGCGGGTGTCGCCGCGGCGACGGGCGCGGCGACGCTGGGTGCGCGCTCGGTTTCGGATTGGCTCGAGCCGGCACGTGTGCTCGCCGAGGGAACGAAGCTAGGACCGCTGGTGAAGAGTCCTTTTTCCGCGGATGAACCGCCGACACCCTCCAAGGACGTGGAGCACTACAACAACTACTACGAATTCGGAACGGATAAGAGCGATCCCGCGAGAAATGCCACGAAATTCGTGACCTCGCCGTGGAGTGTTTCCGTCGAAGGCGAAGTGAACAAGCCGCGCAACTTCGACATCGAAGAGCTGCGCAAGCTCGTGCCGCTCGAGGAACGGATCTACCGGCACCGCTGCGTGGAAGCTTGGTCGATCGTGGTTCCCTGGATCGGCTATTCCTTCAGCGTGCTGGCGAAGCTCGTTGACCCGAAACCGACCGCGAAATTCGTGGCTTTTCAGAGCTATTACGACATCAAGCAGATGCCGCTCGGGCCGCGCGCGGGGATCGCGCTCCCCTACGTTGAGGGACTGCGGATCGACGAAGCGATGAGCCCGCTGGCGTTGCTGACCTTCGGAATGTATGGGGAGACTCTGCCGAACCAGGATGGTGCGCCGGTGCGCATGGTACTTCCGTGGAAGTACGGGTTTAAGAGCATTAAGTCGATGGTGAAGGTTCGCTTCACGCAGAATATGCCTCCGACGACCTGGAACATCGCGGATGCCCATGAGTATGGCTTCTACTCCAACGTCAATCCGCAGGTGGATCATCCCCGCTGGAGCCAGGCGACCGAACGCCGCCTGGATGGATCGTTCTTCGGCAAACGCATAAAGACGCTGATGTTCAATGGCTACGGCGATCAAGTCGCCAGCATGTACAACGGGATGGACCTGCGAAAATATTACTAAAGGCGCCTTCCGCCTCCGCTCGAACATGAAGGATCTTTCGCGGCACATAAATATGCGGTGGCTCAAGCCGCCGATTTTCTTGGCGTGTCTGGCGCCGCTGGCGCATCTCGTCTGGATGGGTTTTCACGACGAGCTGGGTGCGAACCCGGTGGAATACATCACGCACTCCACGGGAACCTGGACGCTGGTAGGCCTGTGCGTAACGCTGGCGATGACGCCGTTGCGGCGGATCCTGAAACAGAACTGGCTGATTCGCCTCCGGCGCATGTTTGGTCTCTTCGCCTTCTTTTACGTCTCTCTCCATTTCACGACTTGGGTCTGGCTGTATTCGGGTTTCGATGTTCACGCGATGATTGCCGACGTATACAAGCGGCCGTTCATCACCGCGGGATTCACTGCGTTTGTGCTCCTAACTCCTCTGGCGGCAACTTCCACCAGCGGAATGATCCGGCGGCTGGGCGGCCGGCGCTGGCAGATGCTGCACCGGCTGATTTACATCAGCGCAATCGCCGGAGTCATTCACTACTACTGGCTGGTAAAGTCGGACGAAACCGTGCCGCTGCGCTTCGCGGCCGTGGTTGCGGTGCTGCTTGGCTATCGCGCGATTCATTACGCGCTGCAGCGGAGACAACAAGTCGCTGCGGCGAAGCGAGCAGGGCGGGAGTCCGTGTTTTCCTCGTAAAACAGAAAAGCAGATCTCTCGGCCCCGTTCGGGTCTCCGGGATGACGGCCGAAAGCGTCAACCCGCGATTCCCTCCGCATCACCATCACAATTCTCCGAACAATTCTCCGAGTTAGGCGGGGGTTTCGGCGCTGGCGCGAATCTGCTGCCAGCGGCGGGGGCGCTTCTTGGCGTCGAGAACCTTCTTCCGCAGGCGCAGAGACTTGGGCGTGACTTCCACGTATTCGTCTTCGGCGATGTACTCGATGGCCTGTTCGAGGCTCAGCTCGCGATGGGGAATCAGGCGAATCGCTTCATCGGCGGTGGAGGCGCGCATATTGGTCTGTTTTTTTTCTTTGGTGACGTTGACGTCCATATCGGATTCGCGCGAATTATCGCCGACAATCATCCCTTCGTAGACCTCGGTGCCGGGACCGACGAACATCACGCCGCGTTCCTGAAGATTCCACAGCGCAAAAGCCGTGGTCATGCCGGCGCGGTCGGCGACGACCGCCCCGGTGGCGCGCGATGCCATTTCGCCGCCGTAATCGGTCCAGCCGGCGAGGATGGAATGGATCAACGCCGTGCCGCGCGTTTCCGTGAGCAATTGCCCGCGCAGGCCGATCAGGCCGCGCGAGGGAATGCGAAATTCCATGCGTACGCGCCCAGAGCCGTGGTTGATCATCTGGGTGAGCTCGCCGCGACGCGCTCCGAGCGTTTCCATGACGATGCCAATGAAATTTTCGGGGCAATCGATGACCAACATTTCGAGCGGCTCGAGGCGGCGGCCGTTTTCAGTGTGCACCACAATTTCGGGCTTGCCGGCCATGAGCTCGTAGCCTTCGCGGCGCATGGTTTCGATCAGAATGGCCAATTGCAATTCGCCGCGGCCGAGCACGCGAAAAGCTTCGGGAGTGTCGGTATTCTCGACGCGGATGGAGACATTGGTGAGCAGTTCCTTTTGCAGACGGTCGCGCAGGTCACGGGAGGTGACCCATTGGCCGTCCCGTCCGGAGAGAGGCGAGTTATTGACCGTGAAGATCATGGCCAGCGTAGGCTCATCAATCAGCAGCGGCTCGAGCGGCGCAGGATTTTCCGGATCGGTGAGAGTCTCGCCAATCTGAATGCCCTCGACGCCGGCAATGGCGACGATATCTCCGGCGGAGACGGTTTCAGCTTCGTCGCGCTCCAGCCCACGAAAGGTGAAGAGCTTGGTAATGCGCGTGGTCTGGAGGGAGCGATCGAGCTTGGCGATGCCGACCTGATCGCCGCGGCGCAGGGTTCCCTCGAAAACGCGAGCGATGGCGATGCGGCCGAGATAATCGCTGTAATCGAGATTGGTGACTTGAACCTGGAGTGTCTTTTGCGGATCGCCCGAGGGCGCGGGGATGGTATTGAGAATGGCGTCGAAGAGGAACGTGAGGTCGCGGGCGTCATCTCCGCCGGATTCGCCCCACTGGCGGTGGGCGACGCCGGTCTTGGCATTGGTGTAGAGCACGGGAAAATCGAGCTGGTCCTCGGTGGCGTCGAGGTCGATGAAAAGGCTATAGATTTCGTCGAGGACCGCGGCGGGGCGGGCGTCGGAACGGTCGATTTTGTTCAGAACGACGATGGGAGGCAGCTTGGCCTGCAAGGCCTTTTGCAGGACGTAACGCGTCTGGGGCAGGGGGCCTTCGCTGGCATCCACCAGCAGGAGGACGCCATCGACCATGCGGAGGGCGCGCTCGACTTCGCCGCCAAAGTCGCTGTGGCCCGGCGTATCCACGATATTGATGCGCGTGCCGCGACAGAAAAGGGCGGTGTTCTTGGCCAGGATGGTGATACCGCGCTCGCGTTCGAGTTCGTTGGAATCCATCACGCGTTCGGCGACTTCCTGGTTAATGCGGAAGATGCCGCTCTGGCGGAGCATGGCGTCAACGAGCGTGGTTTTGCCGTGGTCCACGTGCGCGATGATGGCGATATTGCGGATGGCGTTATTCATAAACTTGATGGATTACTTTAGAGGGGTACCCCCCAGGTCTTTTCTGTAAGTGTTCATTCTAAAGCTACTTACTCCGCTAAGTTTATAAGTGCTCATTATAAGGAAGTTGCTGGTGAAAATCCCCTGGGCTCTGAGTTAAGCCAGCCCCAGCCCCCGGCATATTTCCAGCGTAAATGTCTCCCTCGGTTCGGGGGGGAGGGACAGCCTACCACCGTAGCCGCGAAGCCTCGGAACCCACCCCAATACGCGCAAGATTGGCTTGTCTTGGGGGCCCGCCGGGTGTGTCACGGCAATGGTGATACCGTTAGGCGCGCCTATGGGTCTCAAAGCGCGAGGGCCTTCGGTACGAACCGGGGCAGACTTCAAGCATGTTCTATTTTACCCCAAGAGTAAAGCGGTTGCTGGCCCTAGGAGAGGTCCCTCGCTCACGATGCTCGCTCGGGACGACTATCCTAGTCGGATAGTCGTTTTATCGCACAAGTAAATAACTCGCACTGCAGGTAGGGTTCGGCGCAGCGTTGACAGGCTTGTTTAGGGGGTGAGAACCTCGCGACATTGCTAAACGCGCAAAAGCTCATCCTGCAGGCAGACTTTTGCGCGCCCCAAAGGGGCCCCATGATTCAGGTCGAAGATCTATCGAAAGAGTATGACGCTCCCAGCGGGAAAGGCGCGCCCATTGTCGCCGCCAACCAACTCAATTTTCAGGTTGCTTCCGGGGAAATATTCGGCCTAGTGGGCCCCAACGGCGCCGGCAAGACGACAACGCTAAAGATGATCTGCGGACTGGTAGTGCCGACTTCGGGAAGCGTGTCGGTGAACGGCGTGGACGTGGAGCGCCAGCCGGAAGAAGCCCAGCGCCACCTGGGTTATCTGGCCGACTTCTTTTCTCTCTACGATGACCTCAAAGTTTGGGAATACCTTGATTACTTCGCACGCGCCTACAAGATGGATTCGTTCGCGATACCGAAACGCGTCGAGGAGCTGATCCACCGGCTAGGGCTCCAGACGAAACGGGAGGCCATGATTGGCGGACTCTCGCGCGGGATGAAACAGCGCGTGGGTCTGGGCCGCGCGATCATTCACGATCCGCCGCTTCTCGTGCTCGATGAACCCGCCGCCGGGCTCGATCCCAAGGCGCGCGTGGAACTGAAGGACCTGTTGCGCGAATTGCAACGCGACGGCAAGACAATTTTCGTTACCTCGCACATTCTTTCCGACCTCGAAGAGATTTGCTCCTCGATAGCCATCATCGAGAAAGGGCGTCTATTGCGAATCGGCCGCCTGGAAGACGTGATGCGGGAAGGTAAGGCTGCGCGGCGAGTACGGATTCGGTTGGCGGCGCCTGGGTTCGCAGCAAGCGAGTGGCTGGGGGCGCGGGCCGGCGTGAGTTCGGTGGCGACGGCGAATGCGGAGGCGATATTCAGCTTTACCGGAGACGATATGGAGCTGGCCGAGCTCGTTCGGGGATTCATTGGCGCCGGCGCCCCGGTGTGCGGCGTGGAGGAAATAATCGAGACCCTAGAGGAACTCTATTCGCGAGTATCGAGCGACGAGGTCATGTGAGCGAACCTACCTTTATAGGGGCTTTCACTCCGGAACTTTTGCGCAACGGGCGCATTCAATTGCGTCACGGCCGAATCGTGGCGGTGGTGGTGATTTGCGCGGCGTTGTCGCTTTCTGCCGTTGCTTACTTCTTCTACTCTCCGAGCGCTGCACCTTCGGGAATGGCGGCCCTCGATTTATTTCGAACCATGGTCATCTTGCAGATCGCCGTATTGCTAATTGGCGGAGGGATCTATTGCCTTCAATCGGTGCATCGCGAAAAGGATCTCAACACTTTTGATTACCAGCGCATTACACGGCTGAAACCGATTGAACTGGCGGTGGGAAAACTGCTGGGCGCCCCGGCTTTAACTTACTTGATCGTTCTGTGCCTCATGCCGGTCACGCTGGTGGCGGCGTTCGTGGCGCAGATATCGATTTGGACTCTGGTGCAAGTGTATCTGATCATTCTGCTGGGTTCGATCACCTATCACGCGCTGGCACTCCTGCTTTCACTGCTGGCCCCAAGGGGAGGTTCCGCAGGCGCAGTCTTGTTCTTCCTCATCGTCGTGGGCATGAGTTCGATCGACTCTGGCTCCAGCGTATTCGCGATGCACCAATTGAGTCCTTTCTTTGCCATGGAGGTCTTCTCTTCTCAGCTAGCCCGAAATCCGTTTCAAATGCTACCTCCGCTACGAGACTTGTTCCTGGGCCAGTCTGTTCCGCACGTTCTGGTGCTGATCGTCATCTATGTCACTTTTTCCGCATTCTTCGTGCTGGCGGTGACGAGGAATATCAAGCGAGACCCTTCGGTCTATGAAATCTATGCGCCCTGGCAGGGTCTGGCGTTTGTTTTCTACTTGATCGCGCTGGTGCTTGGCTTCTTCCGATGGATGATTCCGTTTCAGATTCCGCCGCGATTTGCGGTGCAATTCCGGCCCATTACGGCCGGAGCGGCTGAGGTGACCTTCCTGGGAATTGCGCTGTGGCTTTTTGCCATTTTCGGATTCGCTTTGTTGCGCAATCGGGAACGGGTGCGCCGGCGCATCCGGCGACACGGGGTAGCGGCTTCGGGGTGGTGGGCGGCGATTTGGCCCTCGCCCTACCTGATCGCCGGAGCGATTGCCACGGGGGTTGCGATCCTGGCGATGATCCGACTCAACGTGGAGGATTACGGTAGTTGGAATCTCACCGTGGGAGTATTGGAAGTCGCGTTTTTTGCGCTTTGGCTGGCAAGGGACTTCGGGTATCTGCAGTGGATGAATCTGCAAAAGGGGCGGCGGCCACTGGCCACGGGCGTGCTCTACCTGATTATTTTCTATGTTTGTGTCAGCACCTGCATGGTGGCGTTTGATCTTTACAAACCGGTAGCCGCTCCGTATCGCGCTATTCTTATGCCTTCGGCCGCGTTTGGGTTGGACACCGATGCCTGGACGTCTGCGGGAGGGCTTTGGATGGGGGCTCTGTTCCTGTTGGTGATCGAAAGTTTCCTGTTCGTTTGGCTGCAGCGCAGAGAGCTAGAGAAATTGGCACGCCCAAGCGGCGAAATCTGAGGGGAGATCGCTCGCTCCAGTTTTTCGCTCGGGATGACCATCCTGGTCGGATGGTCATTCGAGGCGTTTGATGTTGAAGCTGGTCAGCTCGTCGTCTTCGGCGGAATAGCTGATCTCGATCGGGTTGCAGCAGACTTCACAATCTTCGATGTAGACCTGACGGGGAACGGAAAGATCCAGGATCATGGAGATCTCTTCGCCGCAGTACGGGCACATGAAATGGTGTTCCACCGGCTCCACCGGGGTTCGAAAACCGGACTTCAACGGATCGTCGGTTATTTCAATTTAATTTTGAAAGAGCCGTCGGGGGCTTTGTCGCGGTGCGCCATGTGGCAGTTCCCGCAGCTGGCCTGGGCCGTCTTCAGCGCGGCGGCGGCGTCATCGAACTTCTTCTGAGTGACCAGCACATCGACTTGGGCAAGGCCGTAGGTTGCGTCGAGAGCGAATCTCACGCCGTCGTTTACGTTCCTCGACTGCCAATAGGCCATGACCATGGCCAGGTTTTCCTGGAGCTTTCGGACATCCGCGTGGGCCGCGGCGCCGTCTTTGGCAGTGAGATTTTTATTGAGATCGGCCACCGTCGCGCCGTTGGATTTCATCCAGCCCTGATATTCAGCGAAATCGTCGCTCTGAGCCCACAGTACGGCACCCATAAAGAGCGTGCAGACGGCCAAGCCTAAGGCAAGTTTCATGGAATGCTCCTCTCACTTGGGATGTCCGGTCTTATTTTCCGCGCATCATACGCTCCTCCGGCGTTGGGTACAACCGACCGGCACTAGCGGCTCGCTGCCTAGGCTTTCGACCGCTCCATTCTGAGCCGATCCGTGTATTCTTGAGGGCTTATGGCTAAGCGGCCGAAACCGATCCTACTGACGGTGCTCGATGGGTGGGGCTATCGCGCGGAGAGCAAGGGCAACGCCATCGCGCTGGCGCGGAAACCGAACTACGACAAACTCGTGGCGCAGTTTCCGAACACGCTGATTCACACCTCGGGGCCGTCCGTGGGGCTGCCGGAAGGACAGATGGGCAATAGCGAAGTGGGGCACTTGAATATCGGGGCGGGGCGCGTGGTGCTGATGGACATCACCCGCATCGATCAGGCCTTCAGCAGCGGCGCGCTTTTTCAGAACGAGCTTCTGCTCGAGGCGATGAAGCGCGGGCGCGAGCGGCAACTGCATCTGCTGGGCCTGGTGAGCGACGGCGGCGTGCACTCGCACATCGAGCATCTTTTTGCGCTGCTGCGGATGGCGCAGCAGAACAAGGTGGAGCGCGTGTTCGTGCATTGCTTCCTGGACGGGCGCGATACGCCGCCGCACAGCGGCATCGACTACCTGCGGAAACTGCAGCAAAAAATGAGAGAGCTGGGCGCGGGGCGCATCGCGTCGCTCGCGGGCCGCTATCATGCCATGGACCGCGACAACCGCTGGGAGCGCATCGAGCGCGCCTATCGCGCGGTCGTCCATGGGGAAGCCGAGCGGCGCTCGGCTGATCCCATCGAGGCGGTGCGCAAGAGCTACGAACAGGGCGTCACGGACGAATTCGTTGAGCCGGTGGTAATTACGACCGGAAGCGAGGCCGACGCGAAGCCGGTCGCGCCGATTCGGGATGAAGATGCCGTGATCTTTTTCAATTTTCGCGCGGATCGCGCGCGGCAGATGACCCGGGCGATTGCCGAATCGGGCTTCGATAAATTGGCGGATGCGGCGCGGCCGAAGAGTCTTTTTTTCTTGGCCATGACGCAATACGACAAGACATTCTCCTGGCTCAAATATCTTTTTGGGCCGGAAAAACTGGAGCACATCCTGGCGCAGGTGTTCGCGGAGATGAACTTTCGCAATCTGCGCGTGGCGGAGACCGAGAAGTATGCGCACGTGACTTATTTTTTCAACGGCGGCGTTGAGAAGCCGTTCGGCGGCGAAGAGCGCATCCTGGTGCCTTCGCCGAAAGTGGCAACCTACGACCTGAAGCCGGAAATGTCCGCCGCAGGCATCACTGATAATGTGGTTCAGGCCATCGAAAAAGGCGCGTTCGACGCGGTGATCATGAATTTTGCCAACGCCGATATGGTTGGCCATTCGGGAAAGCTGGAGGCGGCGATTCGCGCCGTAGAGGCGGTGGACGCGTGTCTCGGGCGCATTTATCAGGCGCTGCGGCCGCGCGGCGGCGCCTGGATCATCACGGCGGACCATGGCAATGCCGAAACCATGATCGATCCGGTGACGGGCGGTGCGCACACTTATCACACGACGAATCCGGTGCCGTTCATTCTCCTGGATCAAGATGGGCCCGCGCGGCTGAAGTCAGGCGGCGCGCTGCGGGACATCGCGCCGACGATGCTGGGAGTTTTGGGGATTCCGCAGCCCAAGGAGATGACGGGGAGCGACCTCAGGATCTGAAATGAACCCGCCGAGGCCCGCCGATACCAAGCTCGTCATCTCTTCCTACCACCGGTTCACGCTTTGGCGCTCGCCGCCGGAGATGGCGGCTGCGGTGCGGCATAGGTGGCCGGAAATGCGCGTGCTGGACCTGCCGCATTATGATCGAATCACGCCGGAGCTTCGCGATGCGGATATTTTCGTCGGATTGCTGCTACGGCCGGAGCAATTAAGCCAAGCGGTGCGCTTGAAGTGGGTACACACGACGTCCGCTGGCGTGGGTCAACTGATGTATCCGGAATTTCGCAGCTCGGGGATTATTCTCACCAACGCCAGCGGCGTGCACGCGTCGGCCATGGCCGAACACATCACGGGGATGATCGTGGCGATGGCGCGGGACTTTCCGGGGGCCATGCGCTTTCAGGCACAGAAGAAATGGGCGCAGCAGGAGATTTGGGATGGGCCGGCGCGCCCGAGAGAGTTGAGCGGCGCCGTGGCCCTGCTCGTGGGCTTCGGCGCTGTGGGCCGAGCCGTGGCCGAGCGCCTGCGCGGCTTGGGGATGCATATCTGGGCGGTGACGCGTTCGGGGAAGGCGGATACAGCGCTGGCGGAACGCGCTTTTCCGGCTGCGGAGCTAAATGCCGCGCTGCCGTCTGCCGACTACGTGATTTTGGCAGCTCCGGAGACGCCGGAAACACATCATTTGATCGGTGCTGAACAGCTTGCGGCGATGAAGCGCAGCGCAATTCTGGTGAATGTGGCGCGAGGCTCGCTCGTGGACCAACCGGCGCTCGTCACGGCGCTCGAAAAACGCGCGATCGGCGGGGCGGCGCTGGACGTGGCGTCGCCGGAGCCTCTGCCGCCGGAACATCCCTTATGGTCGCTTGAAAATGCTTTCATCACGCCGCACACGAGCGGGATAAGCGAGCGCATCTGGCAGAGGGAAGCGGAGCTGCTGATCGACAATCTGGAACGCTGGTTTCGGGGCGAGCCGCTGCGGAATCAGGTGGATTTGGCCCGGGGCTACTAGGCGGCTGATTAGACTGGGTTAGATCAGGCTGCCCGTCTGCGCGGGACATAGCCGCAGCCATTGCCTTTAGTTGCTGACGTTGCTGGTGGGGGCGGTGTAGCCCTGGCGGGCGTACACCTGGAATTTGCGCTTCTTGCCTTTTTGATCCAAAACGGTCAGTGGCCCGCCGTCGGGTGCGACGAGTTCCACTTTGATCTTGCGATATTTGCCGTCGTTCTTTTGGTTGGCGGGAATGTAGCCGAGGCTATATTCGTTTCTGAGGCTGCCCGCCACGTCGGCCATGATGCCGGGAATCTCGCCATCAAATCTGGGGAACCAAACGCGGCCGCCGGTCATTTCGGCAAAGCTCTTCAGCTGATTCTGCGCCTGGAGATAGGTAAGACCGCCGTTGTCAAGAGTTCGAACAAACATCTGCTCGGCGACACCCACGCAATAGACCGTCACGTCGGTTTGCTTCAATTTGGCGAGCGTCTTGTCCAGTGTAAGCCGGCTGAAGGTATCGATGCCTGAGGCCAGGACCAGGACGGCCTTCTTGCCCTTGACGTCCT
>QHYQ01000440.1:1715-7128 GCA_003224175.1 Acidobacteriota bacterium | reverse complement strand
CAATGCCGCCGCCCTCGCGCATAGAGATCTTCCGCCGCTCGCGTTGTGAACGCTTCCATCTTGGCATAGTGCTCGCGCAGCGAACGGATCGTGTAGTGGAGAATTTCGCCGCGCAGGCGTCCCACGCGCCCATTCACCTGCACGCTTTCGTGCAGCGCTCCCACGAACCGCGCGGAATCACGGCGGTACAGCCTCACGCAATATTCCGGATACCATCCCGAATGACGGATCCAGGCGCCCAGATAATTCGGTTTGCGATTGATCTCGTAGGCCACGCAGTCCGGCTCAGTCTTTTTCCAGCCGGCGATGGCTTCGCGCAATGCGCCGCTCAGCCGTTCATCGGCATCGAGCGAGAGCAGCCAATCGTGCGCGGCTTGCCCCGCCGCGAAATTCTTCTGCTCGCCGAAATTACTGAAGGGGCGCGAAACTACGCGGGCGCCAAACTCTTGGGCAAGTTCGCCGGTCCGGTCTGTGCTGCCCGAATCCACGACCACGATTTCGTCGGCCACGTCGCGCAGCGATTCCAAAGCTTCGGGCAGATCGGATTGTTCGTTATAGGTGATGAGAATAGCGCTGATGGCCGGCATGCTAGTGCGCACCAGCCTATCGTACAATCACTTGAGCCGCAAAACTCTTGATTGAAGCCGGTTCCTTGTGGCTGTGAAAAGGCACCAACAGGATGCGCTTTTCACGCAAAAGAGTCCCAGCCAGTCGCAAAAGTCTTCCGGTAAAACTCTTTACTGCACGAATCCTACATTCGGAGGCGGTGCCGTGGCGGGCGACTCGCGAATAGGCCCGAATTGCGCTTCGAAGCGGCCGATGTTCTCTCCTAATGCCCGCCAGAGCCGCTTGGCGTGTCCCGGGCTGATGATTGTGCTCGCCACCAGTTTCCCGTGGGTCCCGTTGGTGAACACGTAGATGAAGTGCATCGTAAACTCTTCCGGATTGTGGTGAATCATGACCAGATTGCTGAAGTGGCCGACCAGTTCCTTCTCATCGGCCTTGATCTGCACTTGAGGCGCTTGCTGTTCCGCCATTTGTCCTCCGTGAGCCTTCGCTTCAAGCTATCACAAATGCTGCGACGCAAGCACTGTACGCAAGTCCGGCTGCCACGGACTCCGATTGCAATGGGGATTTGCAAGTGCATTTCAGGCAACGCTGCATGAGAACGCGTATTGACGGTTTACCGTGTTAAGTGTAGTTTATATTCTACGTTTATCGAGGTTAAGGCCATTGAGCATATCGTGAATCCAGTGTCCGAATCTGCGCCCGGCGCCGCGCGGCTCCAATCCGAAGCCCCCGCTTTGGCCCTTCAGCCAGCGTCCGCTCAAAAACCCGAAGCGATGCTGCCCTCCTTGCCCGAGGTCTATCGCAGCGTCCCCATTGCCAGCGGCGCTTCTTTCCTTCGCAAGATGCTGGCTTTCGCCGGACCCGGTTATCTGGTGGCGGTCGGTTATATGGACCCGGGAAACTGGGCCACCGACATCGGCGGCGGGTCACAATTCGGCTACGCCCTGCTGAGCGTCGTCATCCTCAGCAGTCTAATGGCGATTTTTGTGCAGGCGCTCTCCGCCAAACTGGGCGTCGCCACCGGCCGCGACCTCGCCCAGGCCTGTCGCGAATCGTATTCGCGCCCGGCCGGGCTGGCCTTGTGGCTTCTGGGCGAAATCGCTATTGCCGCCTGCGACCTGGCCGAAGTACTGGGCTCCGCGGTCGCGCTGAAATTGCTGTTCGGCATCCCACTCCTCGCCGGCGTCTTGCTTACCGGCGCCGACGTTTTGATCGTGCTGGCCCTGCAAGGCCGCGGGTTCCGCTGGATCGAAGCGCTGGTGATCACCCTCATCGCCACCATCGCCTCATGTTTCGCCTACGAGCTCTTTTTCGCCCAACCCCTGTGGCGCGAGGCAGCCTCGGGCCTCCTGCCTCCCTCGCGCCTGCTTCATGACCGCGACATGCTTTATCTTGCGATCGGCATTCTTGGCGCCACGGTGATGCCGCACAATTTGTATCTGCATTCCAGCATCGTGCAAACGCGCGCCTTCGGGCTCAGCGCCGGCCAAAAACGCGAAGCGGTCCGCTTTGCGACGCTCGACTCCACCTTGGCGCTAGGATTTTCGCTCTTTGTGAATGCTGCGATTCTCATCCTCGGTGCGGCCGCTTTCCACCATCGCGGACTCACCACGGTTGCGGACATCAGCCAGGCTTACCAACTGCTGACTCCTGTTCTGGGCGCCGGCCTGGCCAGCACTCTTTTCGCCGCGGCTTTGCTCTGTTCCGGGCAAAACTCCACGCTGACGGGCACGCTTGCTGGTCAGGTGGTGATGGAGGGGTTCTTACACCTGAAAATCAAGCCCTGGTTGCGGCGATTGATCACGCGCTCGGCGGCCATTATTCCCGCGGCGCTGGTGATCGGCATCGCCGGCGAAACCAAGGCCATGGGCCTGCTCATCCTGAGCCAGGTTATTCTCAGCTTTCAGTTGCCGTTCGCGCTCGTTCCGCTCGTGCAGTTCACGAACGACAAACGCAGGATGGGTGAGTTCGCCAATTCCTGGTGGGCCGCCGCGCTCGCCTGGTTCACTGCCGCAGTCATCGTCGCACTGAATGCCTTGCTGATCTTTCTGATCCTCCGCGGCAATTCGCAAGCCGCGTAGCACACGTCGCGGCTGCAGCCTACGCCGCGCGTCTCAAATCCATTATTGAACCTTCGCTAGCGCCTCCGACACTTCCTTCATCTCCGGCACGGTAAGAATCTCGTAATTCTTCAGCCAGGCGATTTTGCCGGCCTTGTCGATGATCGCAATCGCCCGGCCGGTGATCCCTTTATCGGCCAGATAGACGCCGAACTTCTCCGCTACGGCCCCACGCGGCTGAAAGTCGGCCAGCAAGGGGTAGCGAATGCCCATCTTTTCGGCAAACGCCTTGTGGGACCAGATGCTATCCACGCTCAGCCCCAGCACCTGTGCATTGAGCTTCTCGAATTGCTTCAAATCGCTTACGAAGCAAGCGTGCTCGTTCGTGCAGACCGGACTCCAATCCAGCGGATAAAAAACCATGACCACATTTTTTCCGCGATATTGGGAAAGCTTTACGTCTTTTTGGTTCTGGTCCTTTAACGTGAAATCCGGTGCCGGCTGTCCCACAGCGATGGCCATAATTCCTCCCCCTGAACAAAAGAAAGTGACGATCTGTTTCTGTCAATGCGCTCTTGCGATGCCGCTCGCATGCTACGGCGCCGATCATCTTATCCGACCTGTCTCCACCCTCCAACCCTTAGCCCCGCGCTTCCAGTCTGTTACTATGACCGAAAGCATGCGTCTCGAGCAGGCCTATCCCAAAATCCGCTTTCGCTGGCGCTCCCGCAACTGGTGGGCACGCCTGACGCGCACGCCTCCCGAATGCGAACACCTGGAGAATGACGGCGCATGGATGGCGACATTTATTCCAGACACTCTCTATCTGCGTGGCAAGGCCTCCGTCCGTCGGCACCCCGTCCGGCCCGAGGTCTCGCTCTGTCTGGCTTGCCTCAGACACGAAATGGAAAAGGACCTGCGGCATTTCTCAGGCCGCGTCATCGCCTTTGAGCCCGATGGCGCGGAATTCACCCAATACTTCTACGTCGGCAGCGGCGAATTTTCCGCTGCCGGCCTGCAACCGGAAGTCGCCAACGCCATCAGCCGCCGGTTGCATCAACCGATGGACGTATGTGCATCCTGCGATCTCCGCGCGACCTGGCTCTGGTTTGCGCGCAATGAAGTGCCCAGCCTGGATGACGTCGCCCGCATCGCTATGGCGCGCGCCGAGATGCTTTGCTCCCAGCACGGCACGGAAAAATTGCTCGAAAGCTTCTCTCGCGCCCCTGAAGCCAATTTGTTCTACGTCAACGTACCCTACGGTGAATCGGGCGCCTACGTTTGGATTTAAAGATGCGCCGATACGAATCGCTCATATGACTACCGCGCCTCGTCCATCGCCGAGCCTGCGCGATGTGGTCGAAAAATACCGCCAGCTTGCCGGCGGCTTCGGGCGCCCGCTGGCCCTGGCTGCTTTCGGGCTTTCGTCGGAGGAGACCGAGCGCGTCTTTGGCATCTTTGACGAGGATTATCACATCAGCCGCTTTTTCCGTTTCTCCTTGGAACCGGCCGCCGCAGCGCGCTCTGGCCAGACTTATCGCATCAATGGATTTCCACAGTCGCACGTCGCCCTCGACGCCGAAATCGAATCCATTCTCTAAGGCCTGGAAACCTCGGGCATAGAGCCCTAATGAGATAAAATGAAACTCGAAATGACCGGCGCTAGAAATCCCGCCAAGGATCCCGTAATCGACGCTCTGATCCTCGATCTTCTTGAGTGGCTGGCAAAGGGCGAGAGATCGTATGAGCAAGTGATGGAGGCCTGGCGCACGTCGTGCCCGAGGCTTACCGTCTGGGAGGACGCGAACGATCGTGGGCTTATCGCGACCGAGCAGGTGAACGGGCGCAAGCTCATGCGACCCTCACTGGCAGGTCTTGCGCTTCTTGACCAGCGTTACCCGCGTCAATGATCTGAAGCGCCACGACAGCGTGTCGGTGTTACTCAGCCGCCGCAGATTCCTCGTAATCCCATTCTATTTCCGACGCATTGTACCTGCCCGTGCGCAGAGTACGCCAGAAGTAGGGCATGGCCGCGGTGAACGAGAAGGCCACATCGATCCCATTTCCCAGCCGCGCGCCCACAAACACAATGATGCATGGTTGGGCGCAGTCATTTTTTTGGTTGATCACCAGCAGCCGTTGCCCAAGCTGCACGCCCGCCTCCATGCGCATCGATCCCCCATGGACGTTCACGGCGCTCGTGAAGGTCTCCTCATGAAAGGGATGCCCGTCTGGCTTATGGCCATACACGAAGAGCGGGATGGGAATATGTCTGCGCGGTGTGCGCCTGCGTTCCGGCCGTATCGGCGTGCATAACTCGGCGGCTTTCGATGTTGTTCGTGGAATGAAAATGCGTGCGACTTGCGTATGTAGGATTTCGCTCACAGTGGCTGGGTTAATCTCTCCAAAGTTGAGAAATTCTTGGGGAGCATACTCGAAGTAGATCGGTGTCGGTGCGCATTCGAGGCAGGCTCTTGTCTCTCCAGTTAACCCCCGGCCGGCGGCGCGTAGCCTTCGCTTCGGCAATGTAGCACCGTCGCGCTCACACTTTGACCAAAGGCACCGCTTAATCTGTTAGGTAAGCAATGAACGGAAAGCCTTCAGCCCTTTGCGCTGGTTACCAGATTGAGCCGTTCGGTCAGGTGGGCCTGCTCCTCACGCAGTTCCGGCGGCAGGCGGTCTCCAAATTTCTTGAAGAAGGCGCCGATCTCGTCCGCTTCCTTCTGCCAATCCGTGGCATCCACGCGCAGAAGTTCTTCCATCTTTTCCGTCGAGATATCGAG
>QHYQ01000440.1:0-1626 GCA_003224175.1 Acidobacteriota bacterium | reverse complement strand
GAGCCCGTCCAGCGTGAGGGCATGTGTAGTGGGAACAAACCCGATGGGCGTCTCCTCGGCTTGGCCCTTGCCGTTCACGCGCTCCAGAATCCACTTCAGCACGCGCACGTTTTCGCCATAACCGGGCCACAGCAATTTCCCGTTCGAGCCTTTGCGAAACCAGTTCACGTGGAAAATCTTTGGGGGGTGCGGGATACTCTGGCCCATCTCCAGCCAGTGCCGAAAATAGTCGCCCATGTGATAGCCGCAGAACGGCAGCATGGCCATGGGATCGCGCCGCCGCACTCCCACTTCCCCGGTGATCGCCGCCGTGGTTTCCGAAGCCATGCCCGCGCCCACGAACACTCCGTGCTGCCAGCTCAAGGATTCATAGACGAGCGGCGCCACTCGCGCGCGCCTCCCGCCAAAAATGAATGCCGAAATCGGCACCCCGGACGGTTCTTCCCACTTCGGCGATATGCGCGGAGCCTGCCGCGCCGGAACGGTGTAGCGCGAGTTCGCCTGTGCCGCCGGACCCTTCGCGCCCGCCGAAAGCTTGCGCCCCTGCCAGTCCGTCAGATCTGACGGCATCTCCTCGGTCATCCCTTCCCACCAAGGCTCGCGCGACGCCGTCACCGCCACGTTCGTGAAGATCGTGTTTCGTTTGACCGCTGTCATCACATTCGGATTTGTCAGCTCGTTCGTTCCCGGCGCAACGCCAAAAAATCCCGCTTCGGGATTGATCGCATGCAGGTATCCGTCCGGCCCCGGTTGCATCCAGGCGATGTCGTCACCCACGGTCCATACCCGGTAGCCCGAATCCTCGAGGGCCGAGACCATCATCGCCAGATTGGTCTTGCCGCAGGCGCTCGGAAATGCTGCCGCCATATAGGTGACTTGGCCCGAGGGATCTTCGAGCCCCAGGATCAGCATGTGTTCTGCCATCCAACCCTGTTCGCGCGCCATCCAGCTCGCAATTCGTAATGCGAAGCATTTCTTACCCAGCAAGGCATTGCCGCCGTAGCCGGAGCCGATGCTCCAGATCAGTTTTTCTTCCGGAAAGTGAAGAACGAAACGCCGCGCCGGATTCAAATCGCCCAGCGAATGCAGCCCCGGCACAAAATCATTCGTTTTGCCAATCCGCTCGAGCGCGATCTTCCCGATCCGCGCCATGATGCGCATACTCACCACGACGTACGGACTATCCGTCACCTCCACGCCCGCGCGAGTCATGTGTGAATCCGCCGGCCCCATCAGATAGGGCACCACATACATGGTGCGCCCCGCCATCGCGCCGCTGAAGAGGGCGCCGATCTTCTGCTTGGCCTCTTCCGGCGCCATCCAGTTGTTGGTTGGCCCGGCGTCGTCTTTACGCCGCGAACAGATGAACGTCACTTGCTCGGTCCGCGCCACGTCGCTCGGATCGCTCCGATGCAGGATGCAGTTGGGATATGTCCGTTCGTTCAGGCGAAGCGTCCGCCCCTCAGCGATCAGCCTTTCCACCATCTGCTGCGCTTCGCCCTCCGATCCATCGCACCAGACGACCTGCTTTGGCCGCGTCTTCTGAGCCGCTTCTTCCACCCACGCCTCGAGCCGTGTAGCCAAGTTTTCTCCGATCCGCGTCTATCTGAACGTGTGATGAATTTG
>QHYQ01000235.1 GCA_003224175.1 Acidobacteriota bacterium | reverse complement strand
TTCTCCGCATCCGGGTTTAGAGGCGACACTATCATAATTTTGGCTCGCGACGCGCTGCAGCGCCTTGACCCTGCCGGAAACGATTTGTTAGCGTTAGATTTTGTCGCTGCAGCGAAATTGCGCATGGATACCATTCAAGTCACGCTTCCCGACGGCTCGCAGCAGGAAGTGCCGCGCGGCACGACTCCGGCGGAGATTGCCCGGAAAATCTCGCAGGGGCTGGCGCGCGAAGCACTGGTGGCACGCGTGGATGGCGAGCTCATTGATCTTTCGCGGCCGCTCCAAGAAAACACTTCACTGAAGATTCTCACCTCGAAAGATCCCGAGTCGCTGCAGGTCTTCCGGCATTCGGCGGCGCATCTGCTGGCCGCTGCTGTACTCGAGCTCTTTCCAGACGTGAAGCTGGGTATCGGGCCACCCATCGATTACGGATTTTTTTATGAGTTCCTGCGCCACCAGCCCTTCACGCCGGAAGATCTCGAGCGCATCGAAAAAAAGATGCACGAACTCGCGGCCCGCGACCTGCCCAATGAGCGCAAGCTGCTCCCCAAAGCGGAGGCCGTCGAGCTTTATAAGAAATGGGACCAGGGCTTCAAATGCGAATTGGTGGAAGAAAAAGCAGTCGAGCCGATGGTCTCGTTTTACACCACCGGCAAATTCATCGATTTCTGCCGAGGGCCGCACATCCCCAGCACGGGCCGCATTCGCGCGTTCAAGCTGATGAACGTGGCGGGCGCCTACTGGAAAGGGCAAGAAGGCAATCCGCAGATGCAGCGCGTGTACGGCGCGTGCTTTTTCACGCAGCCGGAGCTCGACGAATATCTGCACCGCCTGGAAGAGGCCAAACGCCGGGATCACCGGCGGCTGGGTCCAGAGCTCGATCTTTTCAGCATCCAAGAAGAAGCCGGGCCCGGGCTGATCTTCTGGCACCCCAAGGGCGGCTTGGTGCGCAAGCTGATGGAAGATTGGTTGCGCGATGAACTGCTGCGCCGGGGCTATCAGCTCGTCTTCACGCCGCACATCATGCGGCTGGACCTCTGGAAGACCAGCGGCCACACCAATTTCTATCGCGAGAATATGTTTGGCGCGATCGAAGTGGAAAACGCGGATTATCAGCTCAAGCCCATGAACTGCCCCGGCCACATCTTGATCTACAAATCGCGGATGCGCAGTTATCGCGACTTGCCGGTGCGCCTGGCCGAACTCGGCACCGTCTACCGCTACGAACGTTCCGGCGTGCTGCATGGCCTGCTGCGCGTGCGGGGCTTCACGCAGGATGACGCGCACATCTTTTGCATGCCCAGCCAGATCGAAGCCGAAGTCGAGGCCTGCGTTGATTTCGCTTTTGCGGTGATGAAGACCTTTGGCTTTTCACGCTACCAGGTGGAGCTTTCGGAGTGGGATGCGGCGCACCCCGCGAATTACGCGGGCTCCCGCGAAGATTGGGAACGCGCCACGCGCGCGCTTTCCTCAACTCTTGAACGCATGCACATTCCGTTCAAGCGCATGGAGGGCGAAGCGGCGTTTTACGGCCCCAAGATCGACGTCAAACTGATTGACGCTATCGGCCGCCCGTGGCAGCTCACCACGGTTCAGTTCGATTTCAATCTGCCCGGGCGCTTTGGCCTAGAGTACGTTGGCGAAGACGGCAGCCGGCATCAGCCCTTGATGGTTCACCGCGCGCTGTGGGGCTCCGTCGAGCGATTCTTCGGCATCCTCATCGAGCACTATGCCGGCGCCTTTCCGCTTTGGCTTGCCCCGGTGCAGGTGGCCGTTTTGCCCGTCAGCAACAAGTTTTCGGATTACGCCAAGGCCGTCGCTTCGGAACTCGGTGCCGCCGGGTTCCGCGCCACGCTCGACGATCGCAACGAAAAGTTGCAGGCCAAGATTCGCGACTCCGAAATGCAGAAAGTTCCGTACATGGCGGTCGTGGGCGGTAAAGAAGCCGAAGCCCGTACGGTCTCCGTGCGCCATCACGGCAAGGGCGACCTGGGCCCCCAGCCGCTCGCGGCATTTCTGGTCAAACTTCGCGCCGAAGTCGAGGCTCGTGGGGCGTCTTAGAATTTTCCTCAAAGGGCTCTGCCGACCTTCCTGTTTGCACCGTGCTAGAATCCAAAAACACAAGAACGGAATGATGCGCTTTGGACCTTTTCTCACAGACGCGGCGTTCTGAACGCAAGACCGGGATACTACCCTCGCAGGAAATCCGCGAGTTGATCGGGAATGGCAAGATTCGCTGTTCCGCCGAAATTCCCGATGACCAGATTCAACCTGCCTCGATCGATTTGCGGCTGGGGAACGTCGCTTATCGCGTGCAGGCCAGCTTCCTTCCCGGCCGGTCCGCGACGCTCAGGAACAAAATCGCAGAGCTGAGAATTGCCGAATATGACTTGAGCCGGCCGACGCTGCTGGAAACGAACGCCGTTTACGTCGCGCCTTTGCTCGAGAGCCTCGCGCTGCCGCGAGATATTGGCGGCAAGGCCAACCCAAAAAGCACCACGGGCCGTCTGGATATTTTCACGCGCCTCATCACCGATGGCGGATTGGAATTCGAGCGGGTCCTAAAGGGATATGCCGGCGACTTGTACGTGGAGATCGTGCCGCGGACGTTCCCGATCGTTGTGACCGCAGGGACAAAGCTCAATCAGCTTCGATTCATCCGAGGCAATCCGCTTTCCACGGATGGGATTCTCGAACAATTGGCCGAGAGAGAGCGGCTGGTTTACTACGAAAACGGAGAAGGTCCGGCGGAGGCTGTGATTGAGCGCGGGCTAAAAAAGGCGGTGTCGAGCCAAGGCAGAGATCAGCAAGCCATTATTGACCGAGGCTTGCGCACGACTACCGATCTCGAAGGGAGCGAAGGCTCGAGCATCGTGGCGTACAAAGCGAAGAGATATTGTCCTCCCATCGATCTAAGCAAAGTGGGCATCTATGATCCCGCGGATTTTTGGGTTCCCATTCACAGCCCAAAGTCAAAGAGGGTCGTTCTCGATCCAGGGGATTTCTACTTGATGGCCTCAAAGGAGCGATTTTCCGTACCACCTTCCTACGCCGCTGAAATGGAGCCGTTCGATCAATCAATCGGCGACTTTAGCGTCCACTATGCCGGATTCTTCGATCCCGGCTTTGGTTACGGCGCAGCGGGCGAGATCAAAGGCACGAAGGCAGTGCTCGAAATCCGGGCTCACGAGGTGCCCCTCTTGCTCGAGGACAAGCAGATCATTGGACGGCTCATCTACCACAGGATGGCAAACGCCCCCGAGAAACTATACGGTCAGGCGATTGGCTCTTCTTATCAGCAGCAAGGGCTGGCGCTGAGCAAGCAGTTCAAACCCGTGGAGAGCGCCCGCTCCGCTGTGCCGAAATCTTAAGCCTTCAAAACAAAAACGGCCTCGCCAAAGCGAGGCCGCCTTAAAATCGAATCCGTGTAAGCCTTACTGCTCCTTGCCCTGGTTCTTAAGGTCGTTGAAGGTGATATTGTCTTCGCAAATCATTTCCGTGATATGCCAATCGGGCTCGAGCTCGAGCTCGCGGAAACCGGACCAAGTCTTAGTATAGGCCTTGGGATCATCGATGGTGATGTCCACGTGCAGCTTGTCGTGTTCCGGGCGCGTGATGCGCTCGATCACGTGCAGCTTATCGGAATGCGGCAGCCCTGCGCGGTCGATCCATGTCTGATCATTGAAATCGACGGTATCAATGACCAGCGTATTGCCCTCCCACCAACCTACCGAATGCCCCATCCACCAGGGATCTTGGTCTCTGGGATGCTCGCGGCCCTCATTGGTATAAATTTCGCGCACGAAGTGATTGAACTCGTAGATCAGATAAACCCCATGCGGAATCTGCACAATCCGGGTAGGAAAGGGGTGAACCCAAATCCGAGGCACGCCGGTTGGGAAACAGCCGACCTCCTTGCCGGTAGTCGGATTCACCATATCCGTCGAGTCGGGCGTGGCGAGCGGTCCCCAAGACGGCTTCGTGCTCAGGTATTGCTGTTTTCCCCAGGGCGTCATCAGCGGAACTGCGTCTTTATGTGAGATGAAGGAATACCCGGCATACTCGCGCGCGCTGGGGGGCATTTTCGGTTCCCACATGCCGGAAAAGTCCGGTTCGCCCCAAGCGGTCTTCGGCACCTCCCATGCCGCCTTGGGAGCGACCGTTTGCGCCCTTCCAGGGTTGTTGCCGCCCTTTTGAGCAAGCAACCTACAGGAGCAGCCGAGGAGCAGCGCGCTCAGTGCGATGGTCCAATGCAGGAATCGACGAGGCATAGTTCAAGCTCCTTCAGGATGTCTTCGACGTGTCCCCGAATCCTTCAGAGACTGGACGAACTCCACCGGCTCAGCTCTGGCCTGGTTGGGGCGGCAGGCCGAGGGGAATTTCCTTCCCGTCCGCGTCGTAGATTTGACGCAGATTCAAAACCTTGGTGCCGTTCTTGGCGACATGGCCGGTGACTTTGATCGCTTGGCCGGCATGGAGCTTGTGCCCGTTCCATCCGTAGTGAACCAAGTGATTGGGTGCGGTCATCTCCACGTACCACTTCGTGACATCGCCGTTCGCATCCTTCACATCGAGGAAAATGAGCGGGTGCGGCTGAATGAACTGGAATTCCGTTATCGTTCCCGAGAGCGTCGTCAATGTCGAATTGTCATAGGCAGAGGCGCCGTGATGGGCGAAAACGGGCGCCGAAAGAACAAAAAAAACCAGCGACAAGACGATCAGGGTGAATGAATATCGTGACATCGCGAAACCTCCCTACGATAGCGTGGATTTTCCCACCGCCGCTGCTTAGCGTCAATCCGGCCTCAATAGCCTACCTAAATAGATAGACGGACTGCCGCGAAGCGCCGTTTCCAACCCGAGTAACGTTGCGTTACCCTCCTCGCCGCTCAGTGCATCGCATGGAAACAGGCTGGCGTGGTGACTTGCCGGGGGAATGATCGGCCCTTATAACCATGCTATACTCTCGGACCCTGTCGTGGTGCAAAGTACGGCCGGGCCGCCCGCTTAAGGCGCCGCTGCGGAGGTGGGTTTATCGTTGAACGAAGTTTTCGAGCCACAGAACGCACCCGGGTAAATGAACGCATCCGGGCTCGGGAAGTTCGTGTAGTAGACGAGGATGGCGGCCAATTGGGCGTGATGCAGCCGTTTGAGGCGATGCGGCTGGCCCGCGAGCGCGGCCTGGACCTGGTGGAGATTTCGCCGAATGCGGACCCGCCGGTCTGCAAGATCACCGATTACGGGAAATATCTTTATCAGGCGAATAAGAAGGCGCACGAGCAGCGCAAGCACCAGAAGGGCACGCAGCTCAAGGAAGTAAAGTTTCGGCCGGCAACCGCCGAGCATGATTATCAGGTCCGCAAAAACCAGATTATTAAGTTTCTCGGCGAAGGCCATAAAGTGAAAGCCATGATCTTCCATCGCGGCCGCGAGATGGCCCACCAGGAAGTGGGCCGCGCGAAGATGGAGCGGCTGCTGAAAGATATAGCCGATCACGCCTTGGTGGAGATCGGGCCGCGCATGGAGGCTAATATCTTGATGGCTCTCCTAGCGCCCAAGAAGGGCGGAGTGACCGTGCGGCCGTCGGCAACGGCAGGTCTGAGTCAAGCCTAAAGGACAAACCGTGGCGAGAAAGCAAAAAGCGAAACGTAAACTGAAGTCACATCGTGGCGCCGCGAAGAGATTCAAGATCACCGCCAACGGCAAGATATTGCGCATGCATTCGGGCAAGCGGCACTTGCTGGGCACCAAGCTGCCGAAGCGCATGCGCCGCCTGAAGAAGCTGGCGCAAGTCGATCCTGCGGATGCTCCCCACGTCCGCCGGATGTTGCCCTACGGCTGAATCTTGTGATTTTGTAATTATGTGCCAGGCAGCGCGTTATCCGCCACGGCGGGCCTGCCGGCCAGCGGCTGCGGTCAAGTCAAACTGGTAAGTGATCGCAGCCAGATCGCTCCGCTTGCCTTTTGGGCGCAGCGAAGCAAATCCTCAACACGCCGTGGAGACGCTCGACACCGTCGTTGGCCGTCGGTCTCGCCGCTTTCGTTGCGCCGCATATCCGGCGTCGCAAAAATCGGCGCGACCAGGCTCACGCCGCTTCGTGTGATCTCCGCGCAGGAGAAATATCAATGGCTAGAGTGAAACGTGGCACCAAGCGCCGCGCGCGCCGCAAGAAATATTTGCGCCGCACCAAAGGTTTCTTTCTCACCAAGAGCAAGCTCTATCAGTCCGCCCAGGAGCCGGAACTTCCGCTTGACGCTGGCGCCCCATGCCCTCAGACGCCCCAGATCAAACAAGGACTGATTTCTCAGCGCTCGGCGTTAATGACGCTGCTGGGATTGGCCTCCTGTTCGCGCAATTGAAGTCGACTTTCCTCGCGGACCTTAAACGTGCAACGGAGTGGGGGCAGTGGGAAAGAGTTCGTGATAATTGGTTAGGCCCAGCAGGAATTCCTGCCCGGATCGCCACCAACTGGGTTCAGAAGGCCCCGCAAAACCTGCGCCATCTCTTATCCCGAGAGCGTGAAGGTCTCATCTCTTTCATAAATATCCGCCTTCAAACCAGCCAGACGCTTGAACAGCTTGGCGTCAACCACCCGGATCAAGTTCCTGGACGATTCGGCGACCTTCGGAAAATTTTTGACTCAGAGATTCAGCAGTGCATCGATGAAGTCGATCTCGGAATCGACAAGACGGCGTGGCTAGGTCGCAGATCAGGCGTACTGGCGCAGATAACTGAAAATTGGCTGAAAACTTCTTCCCCTGAGCTCAAGCGTGTCACCGGGCAAGAACTAAACAGTCTGCGTGCGCATGTAGAAGCTGCAATCGAGGAGCGCCAGCAATCCATAACCGCCGCAGCCGAAGGCGCGGCGCTTGCTCGCGAGCGCGTGGATCTCTCGCTGCCGGGGGTTATTCGGCCGATCGGCTCGCGGCATCTGGTTCGCCAGACTTTCGAGGAAATCGAGCGCATCTTTCTTTCGCTTGGCTTTACCGTGGTGGAAGGCCCCGAGATCGAGACGCCTTACTACAATTTCGAGGCGCTGAATATTCCGGAACATCATCCGGCACGAGACACAATGGATACGTTCTATCTCGATCTTCCTCCGGGATCGGAGCCGCATCTCTTGCGCACGCACACTTCGCCGATGCAAGTGCACACCATGGAAAAGCAGCAGCCTCCCGTGCGCATCATCGTGCCGGGAAAGGTCTACCGCCGGGACAATCCTGACGCGACGCACTCCTACATGTTCCACCAGGTGGAAGGCCTCGCGGTCGATACCGACATCACCTTTTGCGAATTCAAAGGTACGGTGGAATATTTCGTACGGGAATTCCTCGGGTCCGCGGCCAAGACGCGCTTGCGCCCCAGCTATTTTCCATTCACTGAACCTTCCGTGGAGGTGGACGCGAACTGCTTCGTCTGCATGGGCAAGGGCTGCCGGCTGTGCAAATTTTCCGGCTGGATCGAATTGTTTGGCGCGGGCATGGTCGATCCGGCCGTCTATGGCTTCGTCAATTACGATTCGGCGGGTGTTTCCGGCTACGCTTTCGGCTTGGGGGTCGATCGCCTTTCGCAACTTAAATATGGAATCGACGATGTGCAGCTCTTCTTTCAAAATGACGTGCGCTTCCTGCGGCAATTCCCCTGACGCACAATGGCCTGAGCCTCGATGAAAATCCTTTACGACTGGCTGAAGGAGTTCGTCGCCATCCCGTTTTCACCGGAAGAGCTGCGCGAGCGACTGTCTCTCGTCGGGATCGCCGTCGAAGGAGTATCAGAGACCTCGGCCGGTCCGTTACTCGATCTCGACCTCACCATCAATCGGCCTGATTGCCTCAGCCACTACGGTGTGGCTCGCGAAGTGGCGGCGCTGGCGCGAAGCGAATTGCGACCTCTTTCGGTAAAGCTCGCGGAAGTCAGTGAGAGCGCCGCCCGGGCTACGCGCGTCGAAATCGAGTGCCCGGATCTCTGCGGCAGGTTCACGGCCCGCGTCTTGCGCGGCGTCAAAGCGCAGCCCTCGCCAGATTGGCTGCGCCAGCGCCTCGAAGCTCTTGGGCAGGCGTCCATCAACAACGTCGTGGACGCCACAAACTACGTCATGCTCGAGCTAGGCCATCCCATGCACGCCTTCGATATGGACCGCCTGGCGGAACGACGGATCGTCGTGCGCCGCGCCCGGGCCGGGGAGAAAGTCCGCACGCTCGACGGCGTCGAGCGCACTCTCTTTCCCGACGTCTGCGTCATCGCGGACGCGGCTCGTTGCGTTGGTATCGGCGGCATTATGGGTGGGGCGGAAACGGAGATCGGTTTCTCAACACGCAACGTGCTCCTGGAATCTGCGTGGTTCGACCCGGTTTCCATTCGCCGCAGCTCGAAAACGCTGGGCCTGCGCACGGAGGCGTCCACTCGTTTTGAGCGCGGCGCCGACCCGGAAATGGCGGAGGTGGCCTCGCGTCATTGCGCCGCCCTGATCCACGAATTGGCCGGGGGCGAGGTCCTGGCCGGAGTGGTCGACGTTTATCCGGCGCGCCGCGAGCCTTTGGCGCTGGAGCTCTCGCGTAAAGAGTTGCTGCGCGTGATGGGAGCCAACGTGCCCGACGGCGAGATCGAGGCAATTCTCGGCGCGCTAGGCTTTGCTCCTCGCCGCACGGATCAAGGGCGCGACACCCCCGATTCACCGCTCGCAAGATGGCAATGCCGCCAGCCGTCTTGGCGCCAGGACGTCGCGCGCGAGGCGGACCTGATCGAAGAAGTTGCGCGTCATTACGGCTTGGACAAATTTCCGTCGCGGCTTCATCCCTCAAAACAACCGGCGGCGCGGTTGCCTTACGCCTTGGCTGAGGATCGGCTGCGCGAGCGGCTGATCGGCCTGGGCTATCACGAAATCGTCTCGATTCCGCTGGTCAACGAAGAAGAAGATGCGCTGTTTCGGCCTGCCGGCGTGACGCCCGCGCGGGTGACCAATCCTCTCGCGGAAGACGCGTCCCTGCTGCGTTCGACGGGCCTGGTCAGCATGGCCCACGCGCTGGCTTGGAATTTGAACCGAGGGCAACGCAGCCTTCGACTGTTTGAAATCGGCCGCGCCTATCGCCTGCAGAATGGCGCACCCGAAGAGACGCGCATTGTCACCATTGGCGCAACCGGCCTGGCGCGGCAACAGGGCGTAGCCGAATCTGCCCGGGATTATGGCTTTGCCGACCTCAAAGGCGATCTCGACCAGATCGGCGCACTCGCCGGCCGGTTCGACTGGAACCCCGAAACACATTCTTGGCAGCATCCTTCTCGAAGCGGGAAGATCCTTCTCGCAAGCGCCGGTCTTCGGCGCGTGGGCGGCAGTCAAGACCCAGAGCTCGGCCGGTGGTTTGTCACTGTCGGCAACACAGTCATCGGGGCCGCTGGACAACTTGCGACGCGTGTCGCAGAGCGTTTCAAACTGCGCCAGGACATATATCTCGCCGAGTTCGGCCTTGATCCGTTTTGTAACGGATTTGGCCTTGCAAGATCGGGACGGAAATATCAGCCCATCTCGCGATTCCCCGCTGTCGAGCGCGATTTCTCGGTGATTCTCAACGATGGCACCAGCTTTGCCGCGGTGCGTGAGGCGATCGCGGCTCTGGGAATTGCCGAAATCATCTCTGTCGAGGCGGTCGACCTGTTTCGTGGCCGAAATATCCCGCCGGGAAACTTTTCCTTGCTCGTGCGCGTTACGTTTCAGAGCCCGGAAGTCACACTCACCGAAGGGCAACTGAGCGATTTTTCCTCACGCATCATCTCCGCACTGGAGCAGAAGCTGGGCGCCACGCTCCGTACCACCTAAGGTCGGATGCAATCCCTTCGGGGGCGATTGCGAATCGATCATCTGCCTTGCTGAACTTCGCGTGTTGTCGCACAATTGGCCCGCCCCGCCGTTCGTCGGAGGCCTGCAGGGATGAAAGTCGAAATCTACGACCAGGTTTACAACGTCGCAGGGGACCTCGAGCCCGCCTACGTCGAGCAGTTGGCCAAGTACGTGGACGTCCGCATGCGCCAGATCGCCCGGGGCACCGGAGCCGTGGACTCGGTAAAAGTGGCCGTGCTTGCAGCTTTGTCCATTGCTGACGAACTGCACGCCCTACGGCAAAGCCGGGAGAAGAACGAGGCGGCCTTGCGTGCCAGCGCCGAACGTTGCCTCAAGCTGATCGACCGTGCGCTTCAGCAATCCGCCTGAGCCGCGCAGCAGAACACGCCTTTTGGGAATTCGGTTTGACGGTTGCCTACAGCCCGCTAGAATGTACGTGGAGTAGGCCTGCAACGCGCGTGATGGCGCGACGATCTTTTGAACCAATGCTGGATCTCTGTGGTGCCCGGGTCAGACGGCCTGTGCGCATGGCCCGCAGCCGGGCATGCCTCGGCGGCGGGAAAGCCTAAGGGCCGGCGCAGGGCGCCCACCTTATAACAGAGGTTCAGGATCTAGCTCCACACGGCGAAGTGGACCGCTCCATCCACCGATCAATCCATGCGCATTCTGTTTATTGGGGACATTGTAGGGTCGCCCGGCCGGCGTATCGTGCTCGAACGCTTGGAAGATATCGTCTCTAAGGAGGAGGCCGATCTGGTAATCGCTAATGGAGAGAACGCCGCGTCGGGGTTCGGCATTACCCCTCGCCTCACCGAGGAACTTCTGTCCGCCGGAATCGAGGTCCTTTCGGGAGGGAACCATATCTGGGACCGCAAGGAGATTCTGGATTTCATTCCGCGCGAGCCCCGGCTGTTGCGTCCCGCCAATTTCCCGGCGGCCAGCCCGGGCAGCGGTCTTTTCTGTGGCACGTCACAGAAGGGAATTCCCTATGCGGTCCTTTGCCTGCAGGGGCGCATCTTCATGGCGTCAAACGATGATCCTTTCAGCGTCGCCGATCGCGAGCTGGACAAGCTGCAGAGAGAAACGAAGGTCGTTATTGTCGACATGCACGCCGAAGCCACCAGTGAAAAACAAGCCATGGGCTGGTACCTCGATGGGCGCGTCTCGGCGGTGATCGGAACGCACACGCATGTGGCTACCGCCGACGAGCAAATCCTGCCCGGCGGTACGGCCTACATCACCGACGTAGGTATGACCGGGCCGCACGATTCCGTAATCGGCATGGAGAAAGGCGCGGTCATCAAGCGGTTCCTCGACGGGATGCCCATCCGCTTTGAGGTCGCCACGGGCGATATCCAAATGAATGCCGTGCTCATTGAGGTGGATTCCGTCAGCGGGCGCGCGGTATCCGTCGCGCGGCGCCGCTATCGTTTGGAGCATTGATGCAGTCCGCTGGAGCAACCCGAGGCCACTACCGCCGCATTATATAGTTCACCCGAAAATGAAACGCTGCGCCGCGATCCTCCTCCCCGCTCTTGCGATCCTAAGCGTGGCCATCAGCTATGCGTCGCTGGTACGCGCACAGCAGGATCCGACGTTGGATGCGAGGCGGCGCCGATTTCCTGACGTGGGCGCCGGCTTTCGCGCCATTCGCCGGGACCCTGACGGCTCCTATTATGTGCTGGCGCCGAGTACACCCTCCAGGCCCTCTAAGCCCTCTGCGCCCGCCGTGCTCATTTTCGACTCCCAAGGGAGAAAGCTGCGGCAGATTCCCGCGCGGCCAGGGCCGGGCGAAATCGTCTTCCCCAATTCCCTTGATCTTGATGCGTCGGGCCGCATATACATCGCCGATCTGGGCGGCAATGCCGTTAACGTCTACACCGCTGACGGGGCACTCTTCGCACATTTCCGCGTTCCCGCACCTACTCAAATCATCGCCCTGCCTCATGATCAATTCGCCGTGTGCAGCTCCAATGCCGACCATCTCATTGCCGTTTACGATTTGCATGGGATGCTCCTGCGTGAATTTGGCGAGCTTGCCGACCTGAGCGATGACGCGGACCTCAATCACCGGCTGAACCTTGGGCATCTGGCCTCGGATAAAGCCGGCAATCTCTACTTTGCCTTCCGGTATTTGCCGGAGCCGACGGTACGAAAATACGATCCCTCTTCGGGACATCTGCTCGATGAGCTGTCTCTCATGAGCCTCGATCTCCAGCCCATAGCCCAATCCGCACGCCAGGAAATCGCGCGCTCCGCCTCCGGAAAGGCAATCTCTCCCCACGAAATCATCTCCGCTTTGGGAGTCGATCCCGAAACTCAGGAACTCTGGCTGGCCTTGGGGAACTTGTTCTTGCACTTCGATAACGCCGATAACAATACCGCCAGCAATCGCGCCTATACGCCGGGTGGCGCCCGCATGGTGCCCAATTTCATCCTCGTGGAGAAGGATGACCTCCTGTTAGGTAACGACCCACTTGGAATTTACGAATTCCCGCGGTCTTCCGGCAAGGTTCGTCGGCCTGAATAATTTCGCGTGAAAGGGTGAAACAGCCCCAACTAATTGGCCTTCCCGCGCGGACAAAAGATTTGTGCCTGTGGAAATCCTGTGCATCTCCTGTGCAGCGTCCGCTGTAGGCTTGGTGATTTTTTTCTTGCCGCGCATGGCAGCTTTCGTGGACAATCGAGCCTCGTCGGTGATAAAGCGCGAAGGTTCTGCAGCTGCCCCGGCCACCCTCGCGGCACTGGCAAATCAGGGGAACAGCTAGGCCGGAGTCCTAGGCTTAAAAACATTCAAGAGAGTGGGGTCCCTGTGGCGCTATTTCCACAGTATTTCCACAGCTTGTGGAAATACTGGCCCTTTAGAACATGAACTCATGGGAAAAAATCCTGCAGCACATGGAGAGGCGGGTTAATCCGCACAGCTTTGCCACCTGGTTCCTCCCCACAAAGCAGGAGGGTGCCGAGAATGGAACCGTAGTCGTCCGAGTTCCTTCGCGGCCTTTTCGAAAGCGCTTGACCGAGACTTACGGTGAATTGCTGCAGGCCGTGCTGGTGGAAGTGGGCATGCCGGATCTGCAGCTCAGTTTCGTCTGCAGCGAGCCGGAGCCGCCTTCTGCGGTGGCAACAGCGCCGATTAAACAAGCGCGGCTCGATTTTGATGGTGTCGATCATCAGCTCAATCTGCGGTACACCTTCGAAACGTTTGTGGTCGGAGGATCCAATCAGTTCGCGCATGCAGCGGCGCGGGCGGTGGCTGAAGCTCCTTCGAGAGCTTACAACCCGCTGTATCTTTACGGCGGCGTGGGGATGGGGAAGACGCACTTGATGCAGGCGATCGGCCATCTGGTGAAGGCGCGCAACCCGGGCGTCCGGCTCACTTATGTCAGCGCCGAAAAATTCACCAACGAAGTGATCAATTCGCTCCGCTTTGACCGCATGATCAGCTTTCGAGACCGTTTCCGCTCCGTGGATGTCCTGCTGGTTGACGATATCGAATTTATCGCCGGCAAAGAGCGCACCCAGGAGGAATTTTTTCATACGTTTAACGCTTTGCACGACCTGCAAAAACAGATCGTGCTGTCTTCCGACTGCCCGCCCAAAGAGATCGCCGCCATCGAAGAGCGTCTGCGTTCGCGCTTTGAATGGGGGCTGATCGCGGATATCCAGCCTCCCGATCTGGAGACCAAAATCGCCATCCTCCAGAAGAAAGCCGAGTCGGAGCATTTCCAGCTTGCTGATGACGTCGCCGAGTTCATCGCCCGCTCGATCAAATCCAACGTGCGGGAATTGGAGGGGGCCTTGACCAGGCTCGTCGCATACGCTTCGCTAACGGGCGTGCCCGTAAATCTCGGCACGGCACAGCAAGCCTTGCGCAACATCATCGCCACTCAAGAGAAAAAGGTCACCATTGAGCTGATCCAAAAGCGCGTCGGCGAGCAGTTTGGCCTCAGAGATCAGGATCTCAAGATCCGCTCGAATGCCAAAGCGATCGCGTTCCCACGCCAAATCGCCATGTATCTGGTGAAGCAATTGACTTCTGCTTCTCTGCCGGAGATCGGAAAGCAGTTCGGCGGCAAACACCACACCACCGTGCTGCACTCGATCAACAAGATCGAAACTCTCCGCCGCAGCGATAAGGATCTGAACCGCACGATCAGCCGCCTGCTCGACACCCTCGGCTAAATCAAACTAGCATTTCTTTTTGCTACTCTTTGAGCTCCGGTCTTCTCTTGCTGCTCCTTCTGCCCTCGGTACTTCCGACGAGGAAAACCCTGTGTAAACGATGTGCGCAATTCCAAGCCATTGTGGAAACCTTTGTATCGTGTGACTCGGGGGCGACGGTTTTCCACCAACCGCGAAGAACATTCTCCGTTTCGTCCACAAGATATGGCGCTTAAACTGCGGGCTTTGGACCGATATCCTCTCTTGCGACTTGTACGACTACTACTACTACCTTTATCCCTTCATTAAAACAGGGTAGAGTAGCCGGTTTGAGTTCGCGGCTTCCGGCGGAGGAAATCGTAGATGGAATTTACGGTCAAAAAGTACGATTTGCTTGCGGAGCTCAATCTCACGCAGGGCGTCGTCGAGCGAAAGACGACCATCCCCATCCTTTCGCATCTTTTGTGCGAGGCGAAAGGCAATCGCATAACGATAACGGCGACGGATCTAGAGCTCAGTATTCGTACTTCCTGCGAAGCGAAGATCAAAAAAGATGGCGCCGGCACCATTCCCGCGAAAAAACTGCTCGAATTAATTCGGTTATTGCCCGAGGGCGAGATACGGTTCCGGCTGCTCGAAAATCATTGGGTACAAATCACCTCGGACCGGCGGAACTACAAGATGGTGGGCATGGCCAAAGACAATTTTCCGGCTATTCCGGCTTTCCCTCATCCCCTTGTGAGCATACCGGCGGGAATTCTTTCGTCGCTGATCGCCAGGACCGCGTTTGCGATTTCCATGGAGGAGTCTCGTTACACTTTGAACGGCGCTCAACTGACTTTAAAACCCGATATGATTGCCATGGTCGCAACTGACGGTCATCGCCTCGCTCTCGCTGAAACTGATCATTCCTTTGCGGGACTGTCGAACGAAACGCGTCCCCTGATTCCCAAAAAGGCCATGACAGAAATCCAGAGGCTCGCCGGCGAGGCAGGGGAAAACGGCCAAATCGAATTCGCCAGAGACGATAGCCATTTATTCTTCCAAGTGGATTCGCGCCTGCTCATTTCGCGTATCCTTACCGGCCAGTTTCCCAACTACGAAGCGGTCCTGCCGCGCGACAACAACAAAAAAATTGTCCTGGAGCGCAACGAATTCAACGACGCGGTACGGCGCGTCTCGCAACTGGCCGACCAACGTTCTCACGCTCTGAAATTCTCCGTCAGCCAGGAGGGCGTGGAACTTTCAGCCTCCAGTCCTGAATACGGCGAAGCCACCGAGAATATCGAAAAAGAATATGGCGGCGAGCCCATTACCATCGGCTTTAACGGCCAATATCTGCTGGATTTTCTCGCCGCCGCTCCGGACGGGCCGATCAGCGTGGAACTGAAAGATGAACAGTCCGCCGGTCAGTTGCGTCCCCTGGCGGATGACCAATACCGCTATCGCTATATCATCATGCCCATGCGCATTTAGGTGTTTCCGGCGCAAAATTGCGGCATTTGCGCGCACTCATTTTCTCTTTCGCGGGATAGCGCTGATCCCACTTGTCCCCGCTCCGCATACGCTGTAAGCCACTGAACGCTAAGGCCTTAGATTACGGAAATAATCGCGCAATGCCTTGAGAAAAGCACCCAAATAGCGTAAAATTAGTTTGGGCATTCACACAAGTTTGGGTCCTCCGGAACGGCATTTAAAGCTCTGACTCAGCCCGAGCTTTCTCGTTTGCGCCAGAACGATTGGGTGCGGTCAGGCCAAGCATAGTCTTCGCCACGTCCGCTTTCGCGCTACGGAAATCCGGACGGGATGGAGCAGAAGCGCCACTGGTTCGCAAATCGAAACTAGGATTGGACGTTCAGGCGGAGAGAAACCGTTCTGCGGCAGCCTTCCCCTCCACTGTTAGTAGGAGACGCACACAATATGGGTGAGAAAGAGACGGTGACTGGCAAAGCTGCGGGCCATCGGTACGACGCCACGTCGATCAAAGTGCTGGGCGACCTCGAGGCGGTGCGCAAGCGCCCGGCCATGTATATCGGCTCGACCACCGAGCAGGGTCTGCACCATTTGGTTTGGGAAGTGGTGGACAACTCGGTGGACGAAGCCATGGCCGGCTATTGCGACGAAATCAACGTCGTCGTTCACGACGACAATAGCGTCACGGTAGTGGACAACGGGCGCGGCATCCCTGTGGACATGCACGCCACGGAAAAAAAGCCCGCTGCCGAAGTGGTCATGACCGTTCTTCATGCTGGCGGAAAATTCGATAGCGAAACCTACAAGGTTTCCGGCGGCCTTCATGGCGTGGGCGTCTCTGTCGTCAATGCGCTCTCCGATTGGCTGGATCTGGAGATCTGGCGCGATGGCGAGGTTTGGGAACAGTCCTACAAGTGTGGCGTCCCCAAATCGAAGCTCGCTGTTACCGGCAAGACGCGCAAGACCGGCACGAAGATCACTTTTCATCCCGATGTCAGCATTTTCGAGAAGATCGAATTCAGCTACGACATTCTCGCACAACGCTTGCGCGAGCTGGCCTTTCTGAATAAGGGCCTGAAGATCACACTCCAGGATGAGCGCAGCGAAAAAACGACCGAGTTTCGCTTTACCGGCGGCATCGTGGAATTCGTCAAGCACCTCAATCGCGGCAAGCAGACGCTTCACGATTCTCCGATTTACATCGAAGGCAAGCGCGATAATATCGAGGTGGAAATCGCGCTGCAATATAACGATAGCTATGCGGAGAACGTCTTTTCCTTTGCCAATACCATCAACACGGTCGATGGCGGCACGCATCTCTCCGGCTTCCGTTCCGCGCTCACGCGCTCCATCAACAATTTCGCCAGTTCCGCGGGCATGCTCAGGGAACAGAAGGACAGCGTCTCCATCACGGGCGATGATGTGCGGGAGGGTTTGATCGCGGTCGTATCCGTGAAGCTGCCCCAGCCTCAGTTCGAAGGACAAACCAAAGGCAAGCTGAATAGCGACATCAAGGGTCAGGTGGAGCAGCTTGTTAATGACCGCCTGGGCGAATACTTCGATAAGCATTCCACCGTCGCCCGTCGCATCATCGGAAAGTGTATTGACGCGGCCCGAGCCCGCGAGGCGGCCCGCAAGGCGCGCGAGCTCACTCGCCGTAAATCCGCCATGGATTCTGGAGGATTACCCGGGAAGCTGGCCGATTGCCAGGAGCGTGATCCCGCCAATTGCGAAATCTTCATCGTCGAGGGCGAATCGGCAGGCGGCTCGGCCAAGCAGGGCCGCGACCGCCGCTATCAGGCCATCCTGCCCCTCAAGGGAAAGATCTTGAATGTGGAGAAAGCGCGCTACGACAAGATGCTGGGCCACGAAGAAATTCGCGCCATCATCACCGCCCTGGGAACGGGAATCGGCAAGGACGATTTCGACGCCGGCCGCCTGCGTTATCACAAAGTGATCCTGATGACCGACGCGGACGTGGACGGCAGTCACATCCGCACTCTGCTGCTCACTTTTTTCTTCCGCCACATGAAGGAACTCATCGAGCGTGGCCATGTGTATATCGCCCAGCCGCCCCTCTATCGCGTCAAGCGCGGCAAAATGGACCGCTACATCCGCGACGAGCGCGAGTTTTCTCATGAGTTGATGCGGCGCGCCACCGAGGATCACATCGTCAAGGCCAAAGAGGGCGTCGCCCTCGAAGGCGCCGCGCTCACTAGGTTCCTTCTCGATGTACAGGAATATGACCAGATCGCGGCCAAGATGCTCCGGCGGCTGCGGGAACGTGCCCTGGTGGACTTGGTCGCGGCAAGCGATCTCGAGAAGAAGGCCGATTTTGAAGATAAGAAGGAGCTCGAGAAACTCCTGAAAGCCATCGAGAAAGCCAAGCTTAAAGTGGACGCAAAGATCGTCTACGACGAGGAGCACAGCCTGCACGAAGTGGTGCTGGGCAATGGTTCAGGGCCGTGGGGGCGAATTAATTGGGCGCTTGCTTCCAGGCCCGATTGGAAACGGCTGCGCGCGCTCGGCCGGGCTATATCCACCTCGGATAAGCCGCCGTTTACGGTCTCTTGCAATGGCGACAAAGTGACCAAAGAGAATGCCGCGCAAGTGCTGGCCTTCGTGCTCGAGGATGCCAAGAAGGATTTCACCATTACGCGCTTCAAGGGGTTGGGTGAAATGAATCCTGAACAGCTCTGGGCCACCACCATGAACGCCGAGACCCGAACCCTGCTGAAGGTGAAGCTCGAAGACGTGGTTGAGGCGGAGAAGATGTTCACCACGCTGATGGGCGAAAACGTCGAGGAGCGCCGCAAGTTCATCGAAGACAACGCCCTCGACGTCCAGAACCTCGACATCTAAAGTGATTGTCAGTCTCCATGTCATTCTGAGTCCGCCTTGGTGGGCGAAGGATCTCGCCGCAAAAAAACAAGAACGAGAGGGACTCGTCGCTTTGCTCCTCAGAATGACACGTCAATAGACTTCTTTCGCGGGCTGTAAAGCCGCGACACACAAACCGAAGAGTAAGTTACGAAAGGAAGCCAAAAGTTAATGGCAGAGGAAAAAACGTCGGCCACTTTAATTCCGGTGGATATCGAAGCCGAGATGAGGAAGTCCTATCTCGACTACGCCATGAGCGTGATCATCGGGCGCGCGCTGCCCGACGTGCGCGACGGCCTCAAGCCCGTGCACCGGCGCATCCTGTTTGGCATGAACGAGATGAACTTGACCTCCACGCGGCCCTATCGCAAATGCGCCAAAATCGTCGGCGAGGTGCTCGGCAAATTCCATCCCCACGGCGACGCTCCTGTCTATGATGCGCTGGTTCGCATGGCGCAGCCTTTTAGCATGCGTTATCCGCTGGTGGACGGACAGGGCAACTTTGGCTCGGTGGATGGCGACCCGCCCGCGGCCATGCGTTACACCGAGGCGCGGTTGGCGCGCATCAGCGAAGAGCTCCTGGCGGATATCGATCGAGAGACCGTCGATTTCATCCCCAATTTCGACGAGACCGAAAAAGAGCCGGTGGTGCTCCCTACGCGGGTGCCCAACCTGCTGGTTAATGGCGCGAGCGGCATCGCCGTGGGCATGGCCACGAATATTCCTCCCCACAACCTGAAGGAAATCATCGACGCCACGGTTTTGCTCGTCGAAAAGCCGGATGCCTCGCTCAAGGAAGTGATGAAGCTCGTGCCCGGTCCTGACTTTCCCACCGGCGGCTACATCGCTGGCCGCGATGGCATCGAGCAGGCCTACAAAAAGGGCCGCGGCAGCTTCATCATGCGCGCCAAGGCGTCCATCGAACAGGTGGGCAAAGACCGCGAAAATATTGTCATCACGGAGATTCCTTACCAGGTGAACAAGGCGCGCCTGGTCGAGCGCATCGCCGAGCTCGTGCAAAACAAGAAAATCGAAGGGATCTCTGACGTGCGCGATGAGTCCGACCGCGAGGGCATGCGCGTCGTGGTCGAAGTGAAGCGCGGCGAGGAAGCTCAGCTCGTCCTCAACCACCTCTACAAGCTCACCCAGATGCAGGAATCCTTCGGCATGATCCTGCTGGCCATCACCGGCGGCCAGCCGCGCGAAATGGGGCTGCTCGAACTGCTGCGGCTCTTCCTCGAACATCGCCGCGAAGTGGTGATTCGCCGCACGCGTTACGACCTGCGCAAAGCCGAAGAGCGCGAGCACATCTTGCTGGGCTTCGCCAAAGCGCTCGAAAACCTCGACGAAGTCATCAAGCTCATTCGCCGCAGCAAGTCGCCTAAGGAAGCCAAAGAAGGCTTGATGACCCGCTGGAGCTTCAGCGACCGCCAGGCGCAGGCCATCCTGGATTTGCAACTCCATCGCCTCACCCAGATGGAGCGCGAGAAGATTCTCGAAGAACTCAAGCAGATCCAGGCCAAGATCGTCGATCTCAAGGAAATTCTCGCCAGCGAAAAGAAGCTGAAGCAGGTGATTGTCTCCGAACTACAGGACGTTCAGAAAGAGTTCGGCGACGGCCGCCGCACGCAAATCGTCGACGCCGTCGAAGAGATCAAAGTTGAGGATCTGATCGCCGATACCGATATGGCCATCACCATCAGCCATGCCGGTTACATCAAGCGCACGCCCGTGGACGTCTACCGCCATCAGTCGCGCGGCGGCAAAGGGCGCATCGGGGCGCGAACGCGCGAAGAGGATTTCGTCGAGCATCTCTTCATCGCCTCCGCTCACAGCTATATCCTGCTGTTCAGCTCCAAGGGCCGCGTCTACTGGCTCAAGGTCTACGAAATTCCGGAAGCCGCTGCGGCCACGCGTGGCAGAGCCATCACCAGCCTGGTCAAGTTCCAGGAGGACGAGCACCTCACGGCGCTTGTCCCAACGCATAATCTGGAAGAAACCGGGCGCTATGTCTTTTTCGCCACGCGCGACGGCACGGTGAAGAAAACCGAGCTTGCCGAATTCAGCAATCCGCGACCGTCGGGAATCATCGCCATCAATCTCGAACCCAAGGACGAATTGATCGGCGTGAAGCTCACCGATGGTAAGCAGATGATCTTTCTGGCCAGCCACGAAGGCCAGGCCATCCTGTTCCGCGAATCGGAAGTTCGCGCCATGGGCCGGCAAGCTGGCGGCGTTAACGGCATGGATCTCGGTAAGGATGATTACGTGGTCAGCATGGACGCCGTGCAGCCGGATTTCGAGATTGTCCGCAAGGAATCGCAGAAGGATACGCAGAACCTGGAGGAACTGGAGAACGAAGTCATCAAGGATTCCCTCACTTCCCTGATGTTGACCATCTCCGAGAAGGGCTACGGGAAGCGTACCCCGCTGGCCGAATACCGCATCACCTCCCGCGGCGGCAAGGGCGTGATCAACCTGAAGACCACAGACCGCAATGGCCCCGTGGTTGCCACCCTCCAGGTCAGCGAAGATTCCGACGTCATGATCATCACCGAATTCGGAAAGATCATTCGCGTGCATTCCAACGAGATTCGTGAGGCGGGCCGCTCCACGCAAGGCGTGCGCCTCCTTCGTCTTGAAGATGAAGATAAAATTGCCGCTGCCGCTATCCTCGGGGAAGAAGGCAACGGCGCAAATGGAGCAGGCGGGGTTCCCACCGGAACCAAGGAGCCGGAAAAATCCTGAACGCGTTTGCTATGCGCCCGGTGGGCTGAGGTAGTAGCCCGGCCGCGAGCGTACCGTCAAATTGCGGCGATCGACTACTTGGACGCGAATTTCGTGATATCCGCTAGCGTTCGTCCCGTTGGGACGGTAGCTCAGCGTATATTGCGCGTGCAGCTCGCCGCCGATCTGGTCTATGGCCTTTTCGATGGAAGCATCCTTTACGGTGGACTGGTAACGCCCGCCGGTCGCCGCCGTAGCCACTTCCAGCGGACGCTCCTTAACCGCCGCCTCCACGTGTTGCACCACCCAAACGGCTAGCGCCATGACGTCGATAGTGCCGCTGCGCTGCTCTTCTGTGGTTGGCGTCTGCGGTGTACCGGGAATGGGCGGCCGCCCAAACACTCCTGGTGGGGTCGCGGAGGGAGGCGCGCCGCTCTTCTGGTCGCCACGCATTTCCGCGGCCGTCGTCGACAGGCCCACCGAATAAATCGTGATGTTGGCAAGCTGCGCGTCTCTTAGTACTTGGCCTAACTTTTCTTCGCTGCCGGAATCGACCGCTTCCGCCACGGTAATAATCACGCGCCGGCGCGATTCCGGGCGGTTCTGCAGCATTTTCACCGCGCTCGAAAGCGCGTCATAGAGCCGCGTTCCCGATGTGCCCTGATTCAGGTTCGTGATGCTTTTCTCGATAGCGTCATGATCGCTCGTGAAATCCTGCAGGTGGTTCACTTGATCGTCGTAACCGATGACTGCCGCATCGCCGGTCTCGCCCATAACGGTTTCGGTAAACAAGATTCCGGTTCGGCGGAGCGCCGGAAACAGCGCTTGGATACGCGAGCTTGTCTCCATTACGATGACCACTGAAAGCGGCCCGCTGCCCATATCGAATCCTTCCAGCCTTTGCTGCACGCCGTTGTCGAAGACGCGAAAATTATTCTCAAGCAGGTCCAGCACCAACTCGCCTCGAGCATCCCGCACGACCACCGGAGTGTTCACCAGATTCACGCGCACACGGATCGACTGATCGAGCGGCTTCTGGGGTGCCCCTTGCGGCTGCTTTTGAATGGCCTGGCCCGGTGTTGGGGCGATCGGCCCTGAAGGAGCCTGGGCCAGTGCCGGGTTCCCCGCCAGCAGCGCGAATCCGGCAAAGATTGCCGCCAGCAGCCCAATTTTGAGTCCCCGTGCGATAGGGTGCATATTGTGCCTCCGCCCGAGTAGGTCCTTCGTCCCTCCTACAAGTTTACTAGATTGGACGCTTGGGGAGTCGCTCGTGTTGGATTGGCTTTCGCCCCTTACGTAGAATGATGCCTCGTCCGTTCCGTGGAGGGTTCATGACCCGTCGTCATAAAACGCCGCAGCAGCCCGCCTATCGCGACGCTCTGTTCATGGAGAGTGTCGCCGCGAGGCCGGTGCGCATTCTCACCGAATATCTCGACCCCCTTGTTCGATTGCGGCGCGAAGAGGTCGGAGACACCATCGTGATGTTTGGATCGGCGCGCATCATCGCGCGAGAGCGCGCCCTGGCCCACTTGCGGCGCCTGAGATCGCTTTCGGGGAAAGGAACTTCTCGCCGGCGAATCGCCCTGCGCGATGCTCGCACAGCCTTGGCGATGTCGCGCTATTACGAAGAGGCCCGCGAACTTGCCCGCCGCATCACCGCGTGGTCGCTAACTCTCGGTGAGCATCCCCGCCGGTTCGTCATCTGCTCTGGAGGCGGTCCAGGCATTATGGAAGCGGCCAACCGCGGCGCCGCTGAGGCCGGCGGCAAAACCGTGGGTCTGAGCATTGAATTGCCGCATGAGCAATGGCCCAATTCTTACATCAGTCCCGGGCTCAACTTTCAATTTCACTATTTCTTCATGCGCAAGCTGTGGTTCGCGCAACTCGCCAAGGCGCTCATCGTCTTCCCCGGCGGCTTCGGCACCATGGACGAGCTCTGGGAGATGCTGACGCTGATGCAGACAGGCAAGCTGCAGCGCCGCAATCTGATCCTGATCTATGGCCGCCGGTACTGGAATCGCGTAATCGACTGGCGGGAGATGCTCAATTGGGGCACCATCAATCGGCGAGAATACAATCTTCTGCAATTTGCCGATAGCGTAGACGAGGCTTTCGACCGCATCCGCAGCGGCCTCGAGGAGTTCCATACGTCCCCCGACACGCTGTTTTACGAGTAGGCGCACGCTAGACACGCAAGCGCACTCGCAAGCTCGAGCACGGCTACGCTCTCGGCGGCCGCAAGAGTACTGTGCCAGGTCGAACCAGCCGATCTGAACTCGAAGGCCCTTTAGTTGGGCACCACAACCGCTTCTTCCGCGAATATGGCCTCAAAACGTCGCTTCTCGTCGCGGTCGTGCACCAGGACCACGGGAGCGACGTGAAGAGACTTGCGGCAGGCCTTGCAAGTGGTCGCTTCGCCTTGCATGTCCTGCAGGAAGCCATCCGTGAAGTGATACTCCGACCGCTCCCGGCGGGCCGGTTTCACTCCCTTGCGGCCACAGTGCGGACAGACAAATTCGACCAAGTCTTCCTGCGGATCCCGGTCCAAAGCGGCCCAACCAGTGTACCGAACTCCTACGATGTCTTCGGAATGAGAATTGCGATTCATAGCCAAAGCCCTCAAATCTACGGTTAACGACAAACGTATAGATGCGGGGTTGGAGGGAAGTGATGCAGGCGGGTGGTGTTTTCTTTAGCTTGGCCTAATTCCCGTAACCAAAATAGGCTATCAAGAAGGGCCGTTCTCAGCGCGATTGCCGCCACCTGATGCGCTAAGCAAGGGTTCCCCCGAATGGCCGGAAATGATCCTGCGGGTCTCATCCCGTAGCCGCAATACCTCGCTCCACTCGCGGCCACCTGAGTCCGAGGCCGCAAAGAGCGCTGGGCGAACGATTACGTTGATCCGGCTGGGCTTGGGCAGAAAAGCCCCGTCCTGCAGGAAGCGCCGAGCGCCTCGCAGGGCAACGGGGACGATCGGCCTTCTCGTCTTAACTGCAGCCCGGAATGCCCCCAACTGAAACGGGCGCACTCCCGGCTGCGCCGTAAACGTGCCCTCAGCAAACACGAAAACGGATTCGCCTCGAAGCAGAGCCTTCTCGATCTGCTCAGCTTGGCGCGACCGGGACCGCAGCTTGTTACGCTCAAAGGCAAAGTGGTCCAGTTTGCGCAGAAAGGTTCCGATAAACGGCATGTCGTTGATTTCGCTTTTAGCTATGAAGTGATAGTTCGTCGGGAACAGAGCCAGCACCACCAGCACGTCGCTATAGCTGGTATGATTGCTTACGTAGATGCAGGCGCCATATGCATCCAGATGCTCGCGGCCTTCCAGACTGATCGGGCACCCGACGACTCTGAAATAGATGCGCAGCGCCACTGAAGTCATACGCGCCGCCGCTTGGCCGCGCGGCATCAGCAGGACAACCATCCAGGTGAGCACGAGCCAAACGAAAAATACTGTCGCCGCATAAATCCCATAAATTGTTTCCAAAATGCGCCGACAGAGCCCGGCGTCGTCGTAGGTCACCTTGGCCCCAGTAAAACCCTGAGTGCGTACCTCCGAGCTCGCCTGGCCTAGGCCCGATGGAATGGCTCCGGAATTCCGCTCGGCACCGCTCAGGGACTTGGCGGGAGCTTGGTCGATCGCGTTGGCACCTCCGGTTCCCGGCGGCCCTGCGACTGCCGCAATGATGTCATCGAGGCGGGTGGCGTCGGCAACAGCACTCTCAGGCAGAGACGTCCCCAAGCTCCGTTCAATCCGCGATATGAGCTCCACGCGCTCAATACTTCCCAGCCCGAGGTCCCGCTCCAGATCGGCGGAGCCCTTCAGGGCTTCGATTGCCGAAGTGTTTCCTAATTCGCGAAGGAGATCGCAAGTGATGCCCAGCACTTGGGCTTCGATGGCCGCACGGTCGGGGTGTGGGATAAGAGTGGCCACACTTAAATTCTACTCAAATTTGTCAGCTTTCCGGATGATATCGGTCTGGCCAACAGCGTAACGGATACGCACGTGGAGATGTTGCGAGATGTTGCCCGGAGTATTGCGCAACTCTTGTTGCTGGGCGCAATATGGTGAGCGGATCTTTCAAGCGGGTTGGGTAGCTGCCTACGACATCGATTTCTCGAGGCCGTTGTCCCCGCAGCGGCTCCCAACCCGCGAGCATAATCGCCCCGAGTGTGGAGTCCCGCCAATGGATCGCAAGCCCTAAAAAGAGAGTACTGGCGTTTTAGTACGAAGGACACAGGGCGTCGAATCAATGCTTATCGCTGGAACTACCCGACGATTTGGGACGAGTCAAGTGCAGTGTCACGCTGGCTACCTTGCCGGAACGCACGAGCACGTTGTGCTCCCACTCCGAGGTCATCCCGGAGGCTTGAGCCCGCACATCATACAGACCCTGATTTAACCCCGCGATCCGGAAGCGTCCCTTCCCGTTGGTGCGAATCGCATGCGGGGCCTTGCCATCTGCTGCTTGCCAGAAGATCTGCGCAAAGGCCACGGGAGCGCCCCTGCCGTTGAGCACAACTCCATCCAGGACGCCCTCGGCAATCTTGCCGTACGCAAATGCTGCAACGAACAACAGAGCCAAAGCTCCCGCGGTGAAAGAAGGCTTGCGCATGCGTGGACCTCGAAGCTGCCTGCTTCATTCATCTTATCGCGGCTGCTCACGGAGGGAACCAGCGTGGGGACCAAAAGATCAACTGTTCTTAGGGCCACCCGTGTTCCTGATGATCGAGCCGGCGCAGTTGCAGCCTTCGCCTAGTCTCGATATTGTGGCCGGTCTCGGGTCGCACCTCAACCAGGAGGCTCCATGCCGCGCTATCTCTCACTCCACACACTCGCTTGCCTGACGCGCCAGGGCGCCGCCCAACTCACCGACCGCATATTTTCTGCTACCGGCGTCAAAGCGCACCGCGTACAGCTGAATATGATGGAAGGGAAGATGCTCGTCGAATTCGAAGCGTCCGATCGAGAAACGCTCCAGGCGTGGTTTGAAGCCGAAGGGTTTCATTACGACTGGCTGATGCGAGTCGAATTCGAGTCTGAATCGGGCGCACTTGTCCCGGTATCTTGAGCGTTCTGGAGCTATTAATTCTGGTTGGCGAAAATGCTGGGGTGTTCGCGGCGGATCACAGCGATCGCTTCTTCCGGCGGGCCCACGCGCACGTACTCCGTGTAATCCATGCGTTCGTGCACGTCCAGGCTAAAAAGAAATTTTCGCCCGTCGAAATCATAGGAATACTGTGTCGGCATCCAGACGCCGGGTTCGACCTCGCGTTGCTCGAAGGTGAATTTTCCGCCCCGATAGACCTTGGCTATAATTCCCGCGCCCCAGGAGACATCGTCGGTCAACTCCGCCTCGGCTCGGATCAGTTGGGCGCTGGATTCGTCCACCCACGCCGCGCCGCTACTGTGCGCGTAGATCGCGGCGAATCGTGTTGATGACCGATAAGCCGGATCGGGCGTGAAATTCAGCTTTACCACCCTGCGGCCATTAATCGAGGCGCGTCCCGCCCACCGGAAAATAAATGCCTTCCCAATCGCAGTGACCATATCGGCCCGCTCGTGCCTGCGCCGTCCAGTTTCGAAGAAATTGGCGACGTGGGGATTTCGCCCGTGCGCCTCGGCAAAAAGAGCTTGTGCAACCCCGTGCCATTGCTCTTCAAGGTAGGCGGCGTCGCTCGTTTTGCCGTCGCGCTCGAGTTCTACGCGAATGATTCCCTCGCCGGCCGGAATCACTCTGGAAACGACATCTCTCTTGGGCTCTTTGCCACTTCCGTGGAACAACGAGTGCTCCGTGCGCGCGTACTGATCGAGCATAAGATCGTTACGACGTTGATTCTCGATGGCGCGATCGACCAGGTCGCGGATCTGTTGCGCCGTGAGTGGGGTTTCGGAATGCTTTCCTTCGTCGTGGTCCGCCTCGCCTACTATAGGCAAGGCGGTGGGCCAGGCAGCCGAAAGAGTCATCCCGGCGGCCAGAATGGCCAGCAAGCTGAAGCCAACCTGTGTGCGCTCTCGCATCCCCATCCTCGCCGGGTAGCGTCCCGGCGGCTGGCTGGGCCCTGCACGCGGCGGATCGCCTTATTATGTCATTAAGCCCCTAGGACCGATACTTACCCGAGCCTGGACTGTGCCGAAGTCCAAACACGCCAAACTGGGCCTCCTGGCGGTTGGAGGCTTCTTCCCTAAAGTTGAGATGATACGAGAGCTAAACGGGACGCCGGGGGAACCGCTTAGCCCTTCGGACGACTGTTCAAACTTGTGGTACTTCGTCTCTGCACAGCCGGAAAATGCACCGCTGCCTTGATTTGAGACCCTCCAACTATGTGGGCACCCTGAAAACGCACCACAATAGGTGGATGCTTTGAACAAAATTCCCTCAACACTTTGTGCAATTCGCGCTGTTTTTCCTTGACAAGCTTTTGGCGCGTCGCTATCGTGCGAATTCAGATTCGGGAGACCATGGCTGTACTGCCGGATCCCTTGCGGCTCCGGTATTTTGTGAACAGCCAAGCGCCAGCCCGGGTTCACCGAGACATCCAGACTACAAGCCGCAACGTTAGCGCGGCAGGGGTTGCGCCCCAAGTAGCGGCTTAGCAGGCGATAGCCACCCCCTCAATAAGGGTGGCCTTTTTCGCTTTTTGGCGTCTCAAAACCCGTATACGCGCTCTCTTGAATCACGCGGTTCCCGCCGGAGAAGCGGAGGCTGCGTCCAGGCGGCTGGCTCGTCCGCTTGGTAAAATATAAGGGTTCCCCATCCCGCGGGAACCCAACCTGCGCGGAGGCAAGATGGCGGAACCCAAGATGGCGCTCCAAAACGACAAACCGGCGTTCACTGCGACCACATCCGAAGCCCGTCCGAAAGTTGGTCTGGACTTTAAGCGTTATTTTAGCGACGGACGCGTTTCTCCCTTTGATGCTGTGGAATGGGAGAGGCGCGTGGCCCAGATTGGCAATGAAAAGGGGCAGGTTATCTTCCGCCAGGAAAACGTGGAAGTGCCCAAGTCCTGGTCGCAGACGGCGACCAATATCGTGGCTTCGAAGTATTTCCACGGGAAGCTGGACAAGCCGGAGCGCGAGAGCTCCGTGCGCCAGTTGATCGGCCGTGTTGTGGACACGATTGTCGATTGGGGCGAGATCGGCCGATATTTCGCCTCGCCGGCAGCCCGCGATGCCTTCTCCGATGACCTTACCCACCTGCTCGTGCAGCAGAAAATGAGCTTCAATTCGCCGGTATGGTTCAACGTAGGTATACAGGCGAAACCTCAGTGCTCGGCCTGCTTCATCAACTCCGTGCAAGACGACATGAAATCGATCATGGATCTAGTGAAGACCGAAGGCATGCTTTTCAAATGGGGTTCGGGCACGGGCACGAATTTCTCCGCGCTACGCGGAAGCCATGAAACCCTTTCCGGCGGCGGCATAGCCTCGGGGCCGGTGAGTTTCATGAAGGGCTTTGACGCCTTTGCCGGCGTGATCAAGAGCGGGGGGAAGACGCGTCGCGCGGCCAAGATGGTCATCCTGAACGCCGACCATCCCGACATCATGGAGTTCGTGAATAGCAAGATGCGCGAGGAGCGCAAGGCGCACGTGCTCATCGAGCAGGGCTATGACAGCTCGATCGACGGCGAAGCTTACAGCTCCGTTTTCTTTCAGAATGCCAATCATTCCGTGCGTGTAACTGACGAATTCATGCAAGCGGTTGAAGCGGATCGCGATTGGTGGACCCGTAACGTCACCGATGGCTCGCCCGCCGAGAAGCTTCGCGCTCGCGATCTGCTGAAGAAGATTTCCGAATCGGCCTGGCATTGCGGCGATCCCGGGATGCAGTACGACTCCACGGTAAACCGCTGGCACACCTGCAAGGCTACCGCGCGCATTAATGCTTCGAATCCGTGCTCCGAGTACATGTTCCTCGACGATACGGCTTGTAACCTGGCTTCGCTGAATTTGATGAAATTTCTCGGGCCGAACGGGACCTTTGATGTAGAGGGTTTCCGCCACGCCGTCGACATCACCATTACGGCGCAGGAGATTTTGGTCGACAATGCCAGCTACCCGACGCCCAGGATCGCCGAGAATTCGCATAATTTCCGCCCGCTCGGCCTGGGCTATGCCAATCTGGGTGCGCTGCTGATGTCCTTGGCCCTGCCTTACGATTCCGAGGGCGGCCGGGACATGGCCGGCGCGATCACGGCCTTAATGTGCGGCGAAGCGTATGCGCAGTCTGCCCGCATCGCCGAACGGCTGGGCCCGTTCCCCGGATTTGCGCTCAACCGCGAGCCCATGCTGGACGTCATTCGAATGCATCGCGATTCTCTGAGGCCCATTAAGTCCGAAAACGTTCAGTCCCCTCTGCTGGCCGGAGCTCGTCAGGCCTGGGACGACGCCCTCACATTTGGAGAGCGATACGGGTACAAAAATTCGCAAGTCACTGTCCTCGCACCCACCGGCACCATCGGCTTCATGATGGATTGCGATACGACCGGTATTGAACCGGATCTGGCCTTGGTGAAATACAAGAAGCTGGTCGGCGGCGGCCTGATCAAGATCGTTAACAACACCGTTCCGCAGGCACTGATGCGCCTTGGGTATTCGCCCGAACAGACTTCACAGATCGTCTCTCATATTGATCTCGAGGGGACGATCGAAGGCGCGCCCGGCCTAAAGCTTGAGCACCAGCCCGTATTTGATTGCTCGCTGGCCCCGGCTAGCGGCGGGCGCTCGATTGCCTGGCGCGGTCACCTGAAAATGATGGCCGCTGTGCAGCCCTTCCTCTCCGGAGCGATCAGCAAGACCATCAATATGCCTGAGGAATCCACGGTCGAGGACGTCGTACAGGCCTATGTCGAGTCCTGGAAGCTGGGCCTGAAAGCCGTAGCCATCTACCGGGATAATTCGAAACGCACGCAGCCCCTTTCTGCTGCCGGCGCCAAGAAGGAGCCTGCCGCGGCAAGAACCGCTGAGGAGTCTCCCGTCGCTCAACAGCAGGAACTCTTCCTCCAAGTGCCCAAACGGCACAAATTGCCCAGTGAGCGTCAGTCCATCACTCATAAGTTCACCGTCGGGGGCCATGAGGGTTACATCACCGTCGGCATGTACGAAGATGGGACGCCTGGCGAGATATTCATCAAGATGTCCAAGGAAGGGTCAACGCTCTCCGGCTTCATGGACGGATTTGCGCTGTCGGTCTCAATTGGCCTGCAGTATGGCGTGCCGCTCAAAGCGCTGGTCGATAAATTCATCAACACGCGCTTCGAGCCGTCTGGTTACACAGGACATAAGGAGATTCCCTACGCTAAATCGGTGCTGGATTATATCGGGCGATGGCTCGGAGGGAAGTTTATTTCTGCCGAGTATCTGACGCCGAGCGGCGAGGCTGTAGCACCTGCCGGCATCACGGCGGCAACTACTAGCGTGCCTGCTCTCAAAGCGTCAGCGCCCGCGGAGTCCGCTCAGGTTTCATTTGATGGGGCACCGACCTGCGCCGAATGCGGGATGCTCATGACGCCAAACGGTGGTTGCTATAAGTGCGAAAACTGCGGCAGTACTTCCGGCTGCAGCTAAAGAGTTTCGAACAGTTCCGAGTTTCTGTCTTCAGGCGGAGACCCAAGCTTGATTGCAATCCGGCAGGCGAGTGACTCAAGAAAATAAAAAGGGGCCCGCGCCGGGCCCCTTAGGTTCCACCCCAAACTACAGCAAGACCTCACCCGCCATTCCCGCTCTCCGTGCGGGAAGCATTTCCCCCGGGAAACAGTGTTGTAGATAAGTGCACGCTCCATGCCAGCGGCTGTTTACAATTTGTAAACAACTATAACTATATTTATATCAATGGGTTATGGTGAACCATTCGGCGGCTGTGACAGCGCAAAACACCTTCTTTATATGGTTTTTCACAGGCCTTAATCCGCAACAATACGGCCTTTGGTAGGCAGGGAGTACGGTTTGTCACGCACCTACGGCAGATCTGACCGCGCTCGCAAGTCGCTCCGCCCACCGTTGTACATCCTCCGCGTGCTCGGCTTCGACCATCACCCGGGCTTTCGGCTCGGTGCCCGAATAACGCAGCACCACCCGGCCCGATGCGCCTAGGGCCCGCGTGGCGTCATCAATCGCTCGTGAGACTTCCGGAAGGGATTCGAGCGGTGGCTTCGCCCGAACCTTCACGTTCAGAATGGTTTGAGGATACGCCTTAAGATCCTTCACCAGCTTATCCAAAGGCCCCAGCAGCGCTACGAGACAGGCGATCTTGAGAGCGGTAAGCAGGCCATCTCCCGTGGTCGCGTCATCGAGGAATATCACGTGCCCGGATTGCTCGCCACCGAGATTCGCACCGCTGCGCAGCATCTCCTCAAGCACATAGCGGTCACCAACTGGCACGCGCACGAGCGTGAGACCCTCAACCGCCAACGCCTTCTCGAGGCCCAGATTCGTCATCGCAGTCCCCACGACTGCCGTACCTCTTAGCTTGCCCACAGAGCGCAGGTAGCGGGCTGCCGTAAGTAGCACGCCATCACCATCCACAACGCGCCCCGACGCCGTGACAAACATGGCGCGGTCAGCATCGCCGTCAAAAGCCACACCCAGGCCGGCACCCACGCGCGGAACCTTTTTCTGCAGATCCTGTGGATACAGCGACCCGCAGTCTGCATTGATATTGCGTCCGTCGGGCGTATCGTGAATTGCGATCACTTTCGCCCCAAGCGAACGGAATAGGGCAGGAGCAAGCGAACTCGCTGCCCCATTGGCGCAATCGAGCACGAGCTTAAGGCTGGAAAGGTTTGCCCCAGGAATCATGCAGCCACGCAGGAATTCGAGATAATCCTCATCCAGTCGCATGTCTGCTGTCAGCCGCGCCGTCGGCACGGGTGGCTGGCCATTGCGATGGCGCAGGATTTCAGTCTCAATCTGTTCCTCAATGCCATCGGCGAACTTCATCCCCGACCCGGCGAAAAGCTTTATGCCGTTGTCATGGTACGGGTTATGCGAAGCTGAAATCACCACACCGGCCGCAAATCCTTCCTTGCGTACCAGGCACGCTACGCCTGGCGTCGTGATCACTCCTGCGAATGAGTTGCGAATGCCTTCCTCGGCGAGCCCAGCGGCAATTTCGGAGGCGATATGTGCGCCAGATTCCCGAGTGTCGGTGCCGATGAGTACTCGGGGATGATTATTCCCTAAGCGAAGATAGCCTCCGATGCTGCGGCCGACCCAGTAAAGGGTTTGGTCGTCCAAGGGATATTCGCCGGGTATGCCCCGGATGCCATCGGTTCCGAAGAGTTCTTTGGACATTTCGAAAAATTCGGCCCGCGCTTGGGTTTCACGAGACGCGAGCCATCCTAGCACGATGATTGGATTATTCGGATGCCCCCGTGGGTATCTTTGTGGGAACAAGGGAGACGTGGAACTCAGCGGGGGCTAGGCGTACAACCTCGGTTCCGTAAGGGACGCCAACCATCGTCGGAGAAAGGCGAATGGGGACGTCACCCGAGGGAGCGGTAGCGAGGTCTACGTCAAGGGTCAAGTCGGCGGGCGTAAGGCGACGGAGCAGCCCCGACCGCCCCCGGAGCACGACCCGCACCGCATTTGGAGGTGCCCCGCCTACAGCCAGTCCATCGGGCACGTTCAGATAAGCCACAGAGACGTTATAGGCAACCTGCTCGAAAGGTTCGGCTGTATAGGTGACCCATAGGAAGAACGAGATGCCCAAAGCAATGAGCTTTAGGCGCAGATTGTGCAGGAAGAGTCGGCGGAGCAGGCGCATCAGTCGGCCTTCCCCGTCACGCGCGTGCCCGGAACAGGCGTCGGCAAGACCAAGGTTGTGCGGAACCGCCGGAAGAGATTGGCAAGCCTGTCGGTTAGCTGCTCCACGTTTAACCCAAGCTCGATCGTGCCACCAACCGCCAGCGAAATGGCGCCGGTTTGCTCAGAGACGACTACGGCCACCGCATCGCTTTCTTCGGTGACGCCGATGGCTGCGCGATGACGGGTACCAAGCTGATTGGAGGTCAAGGGGTTGAGGGTGAGGGGCAAGAAACATGCAGCGGCAGCCATGCGGGCGCCCTGTACGATCACGGCGCCGTCGTGCAGCGGGGAGCCGGGGCGGAATATGGCGAGCAGCAAGTCGTAGCTCAGATTGGCATCCAACGGGATGCCGCTCTCGATATAGGTCCGCAGGCCGACGTCGCGCTCGAAGGCGATCAGGGCGCCGATGCGATTCTGGGCAAAGTAACCCGCCGCCAGCACCACGTCATCGAAAGAGGAGTTGGGGCTGTTCGAAGAGAATCGGGCCAATGAAAGATTCCGCCCGAAGCGGTCGAGGGCGCGGCGGATTTCCGGTTGAAAAAGCACGATAAGCGCGATCGCCACATAAGGCAGCAAGGTGTCCAAAAGCCATTCCACCATTTCGAATTGCGCTCTGCGGGCGCCTTCATACAAGATAACCAGGAGCAAGATGGCAATCAGCATCTGCATGGCGCGCGTTCCGCGCAGCAGCTTCAAGAGGTAATAAATCAACATGGCAATGATGAGGATATCCAGCGCCGCGCGCACGCTGAGGTGCGAGAATGGATTGGAGATAATTGCGGCGAACATCTGCGTAGGCTTACGGTAGCGCAGCAGGTCTTGGGGAGCAAGCCGCCTTCTCGTTTCTAGAAAAAGTGAAGAGAGCAAGGCATCGCAATGGAATTAGAGTTATGGCGAAGGCTTCCACCAAGAGGGAGTCGGCGTGATCACGCTTCCTAACTTTACGCGAGCAGGATATTAGCGATGACCACAACGAACGTCCAAATCGTCCCGACGCGATCGACCTTGGCACAGCGCATTATCGCCCTGGGCGTGCTGTTTGCGTTTCTCTACTGGGCCTCGAGCATCGTCATGACGGTGATGCTGGCCGTACTTCTGGCATATTTTCTCGATCCGGGCGTCGTCCTGCTGGAACGCATTCATGTTCCGCGCGCTCTCGGTGCCCTGGTTGTGCTGCTTGTGGCCATAGCCGCGGTCGGCGCAGTGGGCTATCTCTTGGTGAACCGCACACAAAGTTTCGCGGACGCTTGGCCGCGTTATAGCGCTGTTCTCAGGCGAGCGGCCGAATCCGTGGACCGCAGGATCGCCACGATCGAACGCGAATTCTCCATTGTGGTTCCAGAGCAGGCCCCGCAGCAACCCAGCGTGAGCGCTAACGAAATACAGGAAATCCGAGGCTGGCTGCTGCATGGAATTGGCTCGATCACCTCGGGTCTGTTGCTTTGGGCATTCCTCCCGTTCCTCGTCTTCTTCATGCTCGCTGCGAAACCCCGGCTTTGGCGCGCCACGATCGAGCTCTTCCCGGATACTTCGCGTGCAGACGTGAGGAGCGCGCTCGACGATGTGAACGTGGTCTTGCGCAGCTACGTAGCGGGCAGCAGCTTGGTGGCGGGGATTCTCGCGGGGGCCTGCTGGATGTTTTTTGCCATCATGCATTTGGATTACGCGTTTCTGGCTGCTCTCGTGTCGGGTCTGGTCAACATGATTCCGTACATAGGGGTCATTCTCAGTTGGATTCCGCCATTTTTAATCGGGCTCGATAAATGGCATAGCATTGGACCTTTTTTGATCGTGGCGGGCGTACTGAGTGCGTTTCACATACTCGCGGCCAATGTACTTATGCCCGCAATCGTAGGACGTAGCGTTCACCTAAACCCGCTCGCAGTCACCATCTCACTTTTGTTTTGGGGATGGCTGTGGGGTGCCTTCGGATTAATCCTGGCCATTCCCGTTACGGCGACGCTCAAAGTGATTTGCGATCACGTGCCCGATTGGCAGCCTTGGGGACGCTGGCTGGGCGCCTGAGTCACTTCGCAGTTAGGCTTGCAACGATTTTCGCAAGATCGCCATGTTGTTGAAAAAGGCGAATGGCGGCGATTCCCGCAGCGCCCGCTTCGCGGCACGCTCGCGCATTCTCGAGTGTAATTCCTCCAATCGCAATCACCGGGATGGATACGGCGCCGCCAACTTGAGCCAATTTGTCCAGCCCTTGCGGAGGACCAAAGCCTGCTTTCGAAGGTGTCGCAAAAACAGGCCCAAAGAAAAGATAATCCGCACCTTGCTCCGCCGCGGCGATAGCGCCGCCCACCGAGTGACAGGAAGCCCCCACGAGAAAGTTTGTCAGTCCAGACGTACGCCGCGCATCTATCAGCACCTGAACCGGGAGCGACTTTTCCCCGGCGTGCACGCCTGCGGCACCTGCAGCCCAGGCCACATCGCATCGATCATTGACCAGAATCCGCGCCGCGCCTTGTGTAGACAGATTATTGCAAGCCCGAATTGCGCTGCGCGTAAGGTCTATCAGGTTGCGCGCCGGCAAATCTTTCTCCCGGATTTGAACCCAATGGACTCCTGCGCACACAGCATTCCGGATGCGCTGCGCCAGGTCCGCTTCGCGGTCCGTGCCGGCCGCAATATCCAACGAGCCGCGGTCCGTTACGTAGCAAAGAATAAATTTGTCGGGTGTCACCAAAGATCAGGAGACCGTATTCTCTCCCGCATGCGACTGCCGCCGCAACATTCCAGCGGCGACGGCGATATCCAGCGCACCAAGCCCGCTGACGACGCCGCGCACAGATGGATGCAGGACGAAAGGCCGAAGGCTGGGATAGTGGCTCAGGAAATAGTTTCGGTCCCATAAGCCCGAGGATCGGTTCGACGACAAGCTGACCCATGGTATGAACAGGAGGACAACTCCCACCTCGAATAGAAACAGAGTGCAGAGGACACGAATCAGCCGTGCGGGGAAGGAGCGTGTGTTAACGCTCGTTTCCGAGTGAGGAGAGCCGTTCGGCAACGTCGCGATAGTCAATGTTCATGCCGTAGACTTGCGAGAAGCTCTTTCGGGCGGCGGCCATATCGCCAGCGAGCTCTTGCGCTACTCCTAGATCATACCGCAGAGCAAGGGTAGTTTCTTGGTCCAGTCCGGGCATGGCTAAGGCGCGCTCGTACCACGTGGCGGCGATGGCCGGCTCGCCCTTTTCCATGAAGGCCAACCCCAGGAGCGTGCAGCACTGCATAGCGTAGCGAAAGGCCTGCCCTTTACTGCTGCCCTTTGCCACTTTCTGAAATTCGCTGATCGCCTCTTCAATCAGACCCATCTCTCGATACGCGATTCCTAGGTTGTAGTGAGTCTCCAAATCCTCATCTTCAGCTCCCAATTCGCCAACCTCGGACCGAAATTGATCGAAAATTTCGCTGAGCGGGCTTGCCTGCCTATCAGACGGCTGAAATGAAGTTCCTCCCGCGGATTTCGCATTTTCGCTCGCATCGGGCGAGCTCTTAAGGCGCCCAGCATCTTGATCAGCCGCGAGCGACGGCAGTGCGGCCTCCAGATCGGTGGAAAGCGCCTCCAAGAAATCCTTTGCGGTAGCCGCCCCGGCTTGCGAAGTGTCCAGCTCCAAGACGTAATCTGCCTTCGAGGGGCTTTTTGATCCGGCACCTGGGCCGTCCGGCCGGAGAACTTCTCGCATCTCCGTCATTCCGTCCAAACCGGGGACTCCGGTCGCTGGAACATCAAATTCCTGCGCCGGTTTGCCTGGGGGTTCAGCGGAGCTTTTGGGTCCAGCGGCCACATCCTCCGTTTCACTTCGAGCGGCATCAACCTCGCTTGCGAGCGCAGCCCACTCTTCGGAAAGATCCAATTCATGGACGGCGGACTGGCGGCTGGGAGCCTCTTCACTCGCCTGCGCGGCAGGCTCTTCTAGCTCCGCGGCTTCAGCTGGCGCCATCGATTCAGTCTGATTCGTTTCACCGACATGCGGTACGACTGGGAACTCTTGAGCCGACTGCCCTTTCCTGGCAGGGGCCGTTGGTTTCGTCGTACGCGCGGCCTGTTCGAAGCGGTCGCGCAAATCGGCGAAACGTTCGGCGGCGGCTGAATTCCCGCGTTCCGTGTGAATCTGTTCGAGCTGTGCGGCCAGTTCCGCCGTTCGTTTCTCGTCGCCTGCGCCTAGGTAATGGTCCAGCAAGCGCTCGAGCGTCTGTGCGTGACCCGGAACTCGCTGCAAGACTACCTCAAGGAGATCGATAGCCTTTTGAGTTAGACCGTAGCTCGAGAACAGGTCGATATCGGTGAGCGCTTGGGTCACGAATCGCTGCGTCTCCTCATCGAGGTGAGCCTCCGTAGGCTGGGGCGGAGCGGCGGATCGTTGGGGTGCAACCGGGCGCACGCTCTCCGTCGGCGGCACTGTCTCCGCCGGCTTGCTTTGTGCCTTGCCCGTCGATTTGCCCTTCAGCTTTTCATATTCGTGGCGAATCCTTTCATTCTCAGGATCCCGCTCCAGAATTTCTTCATATACCTGCGATGCCCGTTTTCGGTCGCCAACGGTTTCATAGATGGCGGCTAGTTCGGCAAGAGCCTCCGGCAAATGAAATGAATCGCTGGTGTGTTTGTAGACTTCCACCAGCCACTCGCGGGGCTCGACCTTGTCCGGGAGGCGCCCAGCGGCGGAGCTGAGCATATGCGCCAGCGCCTCCTGCTCGCCTTTCTCGATCATCGCGGTCCGAATCAGATCGATGAGCGGAAGAGCGGTGTCGGGTTGTTTTCCCTCAATGACCTTTGCCGCAACCTGGCGTAAGGGCGCGAAATTGGCGGAATTGCGAGCGAAGATTTTGGAGGCGAGTTCGATAGCCGGCGCTGATTGCTCTTCCTGCAGGTACAGGTCGATGAGCAGCGCGGCAGCATCGTCGTGGTGTTCCAATTCTGCCATTGAGGCGAGAAGCGAAACTGCCGTGGAATTTTGCCCCATTGCGGCCAGGGCTCGCGCTTTGATGATGAGTACATGCATATCCTTCGCGTCGATCTTGATGACGCGATCGGCATACTTGATCGCCTCGGCATGGTTTCCCTGACTATGCAGCTGCTCAGCCGCGCTCCGAAACGCCGCTGCCGCGTCGCCCGGCTGATTCATGGCCACCGCTAATTCGGCCACCCGCGTGAGCACGCGAAGGTTATCTGGCTCCGCCTCGAGCAGCTTGCGAAGCAGGGCTGCCGCTTGTGGCTGCCGGCCCGCGCGCAGGTGCAGCTCAGATAATTGCAAGTAGATAGGCCGCGCCTCGCTGAGGACTCCTTGCTGGACGTACAGCTCAGCGAGCTTCTCCACCGGTCGCGTCTCCTCCGGGGCCAGTTTGGCGATCTTTTTATAAATGGCAATCGCCTTGGTAACGAACCCATCGGCCAGATAAATCTGTGCGAGCCGCTCAAAGTATTCCAGGGCCTGAAAGGTCTCGCCCTGCCGGACATACAAATCGCCGATGGTCATCAGCGTTGCCTGATCCTTCGGCTCGTGCTTGAGGATCTGCACGTATTCCTGAACGGCTTGGGCGACCTTGCCTTGATGGAGGAGCTTCTGCGCGTTTGCGACGAGTTTGGACTTATTGTAGGCCATCTGCGATTGCTGCGTGCCTTCCGCGCCGCGCCGCCTGAACATCCCCGCGGCCGACAACGTTGCCTGAGTTGCGCCGAATCCCGAAGAGCCGCACGCCTAAGCGGTTTTCCCCACACTCGCGCAAGCCGCCGAGGGCGGATTCCAAACCGTTAACCACCGTGGCACAGCCGGAATTTACGCTAGCATGCGACCCCAGACCCGTCAACGAAACCCACGTTTAGGCGTTCGCGCTAGTCACAGGGGGGCGAGTCCAAGCCGCCGATCGCCACTTTGGCGTCGCCATGGGAAGGGAGCGGTAGAGCTTCTTGCGTTGCGGCCGCTGCCCAGCAGACTGCGTTACGCACTGGGGCGAAGGAGAATCGGTGCAGCGGCGAAGGGCCATAGCTGCGCAGCGCCGCCAAATGAGCACGTGTGGCATAACCCTTGTTCGAGGCCAAGCCGTATGCGGGATAAATCGGGTCGAATTGCCTCATGACCTCGTCGCGCGCAACCTTGGCTAAGATCGAGGCTGCGGCAATGGAGACGGAGCGAGCATCTCCCTTGATGAGAGGCTTCTGTTCGACGAGAAGGTCGAGATGCATGGCATCGATCAGGAGAAAATCTGGTGGTACGGATAGCTGCGCGACGGCGTCCGCCATCGCCTGCCGGCTGGCCTGATAGATATTCCAGGCATCAATGCGGCTGGCATCCACTTGGGCTACGCACCAAGCCAAGGCGTGCTCACGAATTCGTTGGGCTAAGACTTCGCGGCGTTCGGAAGGGAGTTTCTTGGAGTCGTCGAGCCCGACAATGCGGCGCCGCGGATTGAGGATAACCGCCGCGGCAAAGACTGGGCCGAAAAGTGAACCCCGGCCGGCTTCGTCCAGGCCGGCGATGCGCTGCCAGCCTTTGTGCCGCGCCGTGCGCTCGAATCGCGAGGAACAGAGCCGCCGCATTGACGCGGATTCTAGCATAGCGTCCGTCGCGACAACACGCCTATGCGGCGAGAAGAGATGCGGATGTGTCCTACCGTTCAGCTCTTCTCGACGGTTTCTGCGGCCGTTTCGGCAGGTTGCGCTGCCCGACGAATGCGGGCCGCCTTGCCCTTGAGCTGGCGCAGATAGTAGAGCTTCGAACGGCGAACTCGGCCCGCCTGCAGAATTTCGATCGAGCTGATCATGGGGGAATTAACGGGAAAGATTCGCTCCACCCCGATTCCAAAACTGACCCGGCGGACCGTAAATGTCGCGCCGGAAAGATGGCCGCGCCTGCTGACCACAACGCCTTCAAACGGTTGCACGCGCTCTTTTTCCCCTTCCCCTTCCTTTAGCCGAACGTGCACACGTACGGTATCGCCCGGGCGGAACGCGGGGATATCTTGGCGAGCCTGGTCCTGACGGACCTTCTCAAGTATGCGACTCATATGGATTCACCCGGGCAGACCCGCTACGGTGGGGCCAGCGCCACAGAAGACGCTAAATTATAACGAAATCCGCCGGGCGTGCACAGGCCAAATTTGCGATTTGCGCAAGCTCGTGAACAAAGGATTTGCGTTATTGATTTACTTGAGACAGGAGGTCGGGGCGATTGCGCCGGGTTTTTTCTAAAGCGAGCCGCTGACGCCAGCGCCGAATTTCTTCATGATCGCCGCTCAGCAGCACGTCCGGCACCTTCCAACCGCGGAAATCCGCCGGCCGCGTGTAATGTGGGTAATCGAGCAGGCCTGGCGCGCAGGATACGCCTTCGTTAGGCCGATTTTCGCCATCGGCTTGTAGCTGCTTTCGCCCACCGGCCGGCGCCAACTTCCGCCCTGGAGAGAACGATTCGTGCACCGACGAGGCCTCGTTCCCCAAGGCGCCCGGCAAAAGCCGCGTAACGGCGTCGATCACCAGCACGGCGGGGAGTTCTCCACCCGAAAGGACGAAATCGCCGATGGAGATCTCATCCGTGGCCAGATACTCTGCCACCCGTTCATCGACACCCTCGTAGCGGCCGCACAGTAAGACCATGCGCTCGAGCCCGGCAAATCGTTGTGCTGTTTCCTGTACAAATATTTTGCCGGAGGCAGACAGCAGGACAACAGCCGTGCCGCCCGATTGATTCCGCGTATCGCCTCGCTCTTGTTTGCGCCGCGGGGCCTCGCTCAAGATTGTTTCCACCGCTCTGAAGATCGGCTCCGGCTTCAGCACCATCCCTTCGCCACCGCCGAAGGGCCGGTCGTCCACCGTCTTGTGCCGGTCGTGAGTGAACTGCCGAAGATCGTGCACGCGGATATCGATCAGGCCTGACTCTCGTGCACGACGTACAATCCCGTAATGCAAAGGCCCGGCGAAAAACTCCGGGAAGATAGTAACGACATCGAACTTCATAGGCTCGGCGATTTTATTCTCAAATTCCGCATGAGATTACACTGATTTGCCGCTCTCTGCTCAACTGGCGTTCAATTCCCGCAGACCCTCCGGCAGCCGCACGTCGATTCGCCGTGCTGCGGTGTCGATGCGTGTGCAGATCTCGGCCGCTAGTGGGATGAGTAGTTCGCCTGCGGGCGTGCCCACGATGAGGAACCAAGCTTCCGGCAGGGCGCTGCGTTTTTCTTCGCCGGCTCGGCGCACATCTTGAACTAGGCCCAGCGCGGCCGCCGCACGTTCTTCCCAGACTTCGCAGCCGATTAGGTCCGTTATGTAGTAACGGCCCAGCCCGACGGGTGCGCGTTCCTCGAGCGGAACCTGCACCTCGAGCCCGCGCAGAGCTTCTGCTTCTGAGATCGTGTGAACGCCCTCGAAGTGAAGAATCGCCTGTCCCAGATGGATGCGGCAGGAATTGACCTTGGCACGGCGGGGGGCAATTTGCTCCCCTGCGAGCCAAACCTCTCGCAACTCGGCGAGCCGCTGCGGGAAATCCGTCAGGATTTCAGCGGCTACCTCACCCCGTCTGCCCCAGGGACGCAGGACACGCGCAAGAGTTACCGCCGCAAACGGTTCTGCGCTCACTTACTCGAGAATTTCGAGCGTAAGGCGCTTTTTGAGTTTCATTCCAGCCGCGCCGAGGATGGTGCGGATGGATTTTGCCGTTCGGCCTTGTCTTCCGATCACTTTGCCGAGATCGGTAGGGTGAACCCGGAGTTCCAGGACCGTAACTTGTTCACCCTCTACAGCGCGAACCTGCACTTGTTCAGGATTATCCACGAGCGCCTTCGCGATGGCTTCAACCAATTCCTTCATGGGCCCTCCGCCATTCGCAGCTATCAGCAGCCAACAGGAGCTTTCGCTTGCACCCGTCTCGTCGCATCTGCACGAAGGATCCGCCAATGAGAACCTTCTGAATATGAGATGAGAGACTGGACCTCCGAGTGCAACGCTTAGGCGGGCTTCTGGTTTACCAGGAAGCTGCGGACGGTGTCGCTAGGTTGTGCACCGCGAGCAAGCCAGTATTGGATCCGTTCAGCATTCAGTTTAATTGCTGCCGGGTTCTTACGCGGATCGTAGGTTCCCACAATTTCTGTGAACCGGCCATTGCGGGGACGCCTTTTATCGATCACCACGATGCGATAACTCGGCATCTTCTTCTTGCCATATCTAGCCAGGCGGATAGCGAGCACTCGGCAATTCCTCCTTCAATTTATTGTATCTCGGAATAGCGGATTCTCCAACGCTGCATTCGACGCGTAAGTTCTGCATGACGAAAGCAATTGATGGCATGATCGTTGACCATCCCCGCAGCTTGCATGAAGGCATAACAGATGGTTGATCCGACGAAGCGAAATCCGCGCTTCTTGAGCGCCTGGCTCATGGCGTCCGATTCCGTGCTTGTTGCGGGGATATCCTTCAGGGAGCGGCGGGCGTTAATCTTCGGCTTGCCGCCAACAAATTGCCATATGTAGCTTGCGAAGCTGCCGCACTCCTTCTGCACGGCCAGGAAGGCACGGGCGTTGCCGATCGCAGATTCGATTTTCAGGCGATTACGGATGATCCGCGTATCGGCCAGCAATTCTTTGATCTTCCGTTCGTCGTAGCGCGCAATCTTTTCCGGATCGAAATCGTCGAAGGCGGCACGAAATCCTTCGCGCTTGCGAAGGATGATCTCCCAGCTCAGGCCCGCCTGTGCGGCATCCAGGACCAAAAACTCGAAAAGCTTGCGGTCATCCTTGAGCGGCACGCCCCACTCGCGATCGTGATAGGCAATCGAGATATCGCTCGAAGGCCATGCGCACCGTGGCCGCCCATCGGCAGCGCGTTTCGCTCCGCTCATTCCTCGGTGGCCTCCTCGCCTTGCTGCATCTGCTGAAGCGCCCCGCGCACTTTGCTCAACCCGCGAAGCCGCCCTTGCGCTGCTAGGGCCCCGTATTGCTTCATCATCTTGCGCATCTGCATGTATTGCTTCAGCACCTGGTTCACTTCTTGCACGGAAGTGCCGCTCCCCCGGGCGATGCGCTTGCGTCGCTTGCCGTCAATCAAGTCGTGGTCCTCGCGCTCGGCAGCAGTCATCGAGTTGATGATGGCTTCCACGTGCTTCAACCGCGATTCATCAACCTGCGCGTCCCGCGGAAGATTGGCAAACGGGCCCACCTTCGGCAGCATGCCCAGCACTTGCTCGAGCGGGCCCATCTTGCGGACCTGCTTCAACTGATCGCGGAAATCCGCGAGCGTAAATTCGCTGCGACGAAGTTTTCGTTCGAGCTCGGCGGCTTGTTTTTGGTCGATGGCCTGCTCGGCGCGTTCAATCAGCGTGAGCATGTCGCCCATTCCCAGCACCCGAGAAACAATGCGCTCCGGGTAGAAAGCTTCGAGCGCGTCATATTTCTCGCCGACGCCCACAAACTTCACCGGCGCCCCGGTCACTTTGCCGATGGAAAGCGCCGCGCCGCCACGCGCGTCGCCATCGAGCTTGGTGAGAATCACGCCGGTCAGCCCCAGCCGGCGATGGAATTCGCCGGCCGAGCGCACCGCGTCCTGCCCGATCATGGCGTCGGCAATGAACAGGATTTCGCTCGGCTGCAGTTCGCGCTTGAGATGACCGAGTTCGGCCATCAATTCGTCATCAATGTGCAGACGGCCGGCGGTGTCGACGAGGATCACGTCAGAAGCCGAGAGCCTGGCTTCGCGAATCGCCCCTTTTGCGATTTCCAGGGGTTTGTCTGTGCCCGCGCCCGGCCAGCAATTCACGCCGACTGCTTTCGCCACTTGCGCCAGTTGTTCGCGCGCCGCCGGCCGATAAACGTCGGTGGACACGACCAGCGGCCGGTGCCCATTGCCCAGCCACTTGGCAAGCTTTCCCGTGGTGGTGGTTTTGCCAGAGCCTTGCAAACCAACAATCAGCCATACCGAAGGTGGCCGCGACGCAAACGCAGGTTTGGCATGCTTGCCAAGCAGTTCCAGCAACTCATCGCGCACGATTTTGAGTACTTGCTGATCTGGCGAGAGTTGCAGCAGGACTTCCGAACCCAAGGCCCTGGCGCGAATGTGGGCGAGGAGCTCGTCCGCAACGTCCACGTTGACGTCGCCATCCAGCAACGCTTCGCGAATTCCGCCCAGCGCGGCATCCAGGTGTTCCTCGGTGAGTTTCCCCTGGCCGCGCAGGTTCTTGAAGACCCGTTGGAATTTTTCCGTGAGAGTTTCAAACATCGTTAGAAGCTTGCCCTTGCGAAGTAACTAAATTCCCGATCTCATCTTAGATTCTAGGAGACGCTTAAGTCGCGGTCAATCGAGGGTCCACAAGTGCCCGAGGAATCGGAACCCGTGCGTGCTCCACCCCAGACAGCGTGGTCATCGGAGTGCGTGAGGGGAGACCCCTCCCCCATTTTTCTGCAACGATGGGGTAATCGGGGCCTGTTTCATCCGGCTGCGCTTCTGGCCTTTTCGTACTATTGTCCGTTGCGGCGCAGATGGCTACCTTGGCTGAACGGCCCTTCCCATGAGAAAACCACGTACTCAGTTGTCCGGAGAGATTCGTCCACAAACGCCGCACCGCGGAGTGCGTCTCTTCGCCATTTTCGGCTTCGGACTGGCTTTGGCCATGTTTGCCGGGGCTAATCCCGCTACGATAAGGGCTGCGCAGGTTAATCAGCTCAAGACCACCCCGCTTTCGGCTTCCGCGCCTAAGCTCTCTGACCATGAAATCGAAGCGCTGCCTTCTATGACTCCGCAGCAGCAAGCCCAACTCCTCATGGAACGCGCCATCAACCATTACGAAGGTGCGATTGAGCTCATCGACAAGAGCGTTCCTTCCTGGTACGGCCACCTCGAGGTTGAAAAGGGCCCTCTCGCCGGCCTACTCAATACTGCGATAAATGCAAATGACCTTCGCGTGCGGGCCGCCTCGCTCGAAGTGACTCTCGCGGGCTATAACTTGCCCAAGAGCCCCTATAGCGTCGATAAGCTGCTCACGCGCTTGGAGAACGAGCCCGATCATCGCGCCTGGCTCCTTTGGATCCTCGGTGTTCTTGGCAATCGCGGCGTAGAAACCTCTCGTCTGGAATTGACCTTTCTCGATCGCATCCACGATCCCGACCAACTGACGCGGACCTATGTCGCAATCGGCTTGGGCCTTCTCGCCACCGACGATGCGATCCCCGCTCTTATTGGCATTTTCCGCGAAGATCCCTCGCCCCAGGTCCGGGAAATGGCCGCTTGCAGCATTGCGCAGTCTGGGATGTTCAGCGAGGCTCAGCGCATGCACGCCGTTCCCGACCTTCTGAAAATGATGGACGATGCCACTCTTGACGCCACCACTCGCTCCTGGGTTTTTCAGGCTTTGCGTGACATTGCTGCCGCGGGAATAGGTTCCGACCCCGCCGCTTGGCGCTCCTGGTGGTCCCAGCACTCCCGCGGCTGATCCACGTCAAACGCGATCTTACTTGCAACGTTTAGGCAGTTAGCTTCGCCGCAACCGTGCGGGCCCGCGAGCATTTTTGGTGCTCAGCGAGCGCGCCCGACGCTATGCGCTCTATTGTGACGAAGAGGTCGCCTGCCCCTTGAACACCGCGTCGATTGCCGCCTGGGCGCATTTCTCGCCGTCGGCGCCGGAGACGCCCATTGCTCCTACGACCTGGCCATCGACCACGATGGGAAGCGCGCCTGGTTGAGGGAAGTCGCGCATGAAGGTCGGCGCCAAATTTTGACCGCTCCGAACCATCTTGTTGGTCTCCGAGGTCGGGCGGCGCCAGCGCAAAGCCGACTTAGCTTTTAGCAGTGCGGTGTCGATCGCGTTCATCGGCGCGCCCTCCATAGCGTGGGACTCGACGAGGTTACCGCCCCAATCTAGAATCGCCATCGCCACGACTTGCTTATTCTGCTCAGCCCAAGCGGTACAGGCGTCCGCCAAGGCGCGTGCGCCGGCACTTGAGATGACCTTGATATCCCTCGTCGCTTGCTTCCCTGACACGGAGCGCGCCTGCTGCTGAGCGTGAGACTGCACGGATAGCAACATCGTCAATCCTGTGACAGTCATTGAAATGATAAGAATTTTCCTCACGGCAATCCTCCTCAAGACCCGTACGCCTTCCTCCGAGCTTTTCGGACAGGCTTTTCGGGCTACCTTTCCGGTTTGAACAATCCCGATGATACCGAATTAAGCGTCACGAACCCATATCTCACCGTCAGCGATGCCGCCTACGGTTCCGGAAATCCGCGTGCTTCCTTCGTGCAGGTGGGTACTTTCGGCGCGCTGGTATAACAGCCCTGGCCGCCTTGACGGGTTAGGTAGACGGGCGCTTTGAAATGAGGCCCGCCTTTTCGCGATTCTTCATAGTTGCACGGCGGAAAAAACCGGGGGCGCCCGCTACGCACCAAGATCAACAATTATCTAGCGCGAAAACCAGCTGCGAATCTCAACGGGCCCTGCTCTGGGGGCAAATTCGTTGTGTCGAGGTTAGGACAAGTGTACGATGCGCGAGCAAGAGGTCCAAATCGCAATATTCGTGTTAACTTCACCCCGTTGATTCCCGCACCCAACGATGTGATGGCTTAGAGGAGGTTTGTATGTGGGAAGATAGCTCTTATTTTTGGCTGGTGCTCTGCAAGAACCATTGGTTCCACATTCGGCACAATCTATTTTTCAGGCACAAAATCCTACTTGCAGAGACAGACGCCTTCACCTCTCGCCCTCCTGTCAACCGCCCCTTCAAGGTCCGATGCGATGAGTGCAAGAAGGAGTATCTCTATAAACCCTCAGAAGTGCTGAGGGTCGAACACGAGCCTCCTGAGTCGTTCGCTCCGCATCCGCTATTTCGAGATGCAGGCACCTCCGCTCATCCGGATGTCGCGGATAGGCCTCCAGACGACACAAGACACTGAGGCTGCTAACCAACTCCTCAGAGACTTAGTCGTTGTGCTGCTCGCGCATCCTTCGCGTCACCAGCGTTGGCGCTCCCGACGTGTTGAAGAGCAAGCCCTTCACCGACACGGTGCCGCTAACGGCCGGCAGCCCGGACCCCGAACCGTCCATGACCAGCATGCCTGAGAGCGTCTCCACGGTGATCGTTGTGACCGCTGGCATCGCACCCGTGAACAGAGGCGAGAGCCCCGTCAAGGTGAACGTGCCCGCGCTCGTATCCACGCTCCCCACCGTACCAGTGATCTGTGAAGGCCAGAGGCGCACTAAATCAGTCGTGACCGTCGTAACGCTTCCGCTCGTCGGAGCAGTTCCGGGCCGTATTTGCACGTCCTGGCCAACGAGCAGGTCGGCACCGGTTGCAAACCTCAAGCTTGCATCGCTAAAGCTACCGTTTTCGCCCATCTCCTCTTGAGCGACTTGGAACATGGCGCCATTCTGAATCGTGACGACAAGGGGCGAGCCTTCGGAGACCCCAGCGATCGCCGGCTCCTCGTTGAACACCACCATATGGAACTGGGTCGCGCTGTCCACGCTGGTGATGATTCACTTGAGGGCCTCGTGATTGGCGCTCTCCTCAAACTCGACGCGCTTGGCCAGGGTTGCCCCCATGCCGTTTGCGCTCAAGTCCACGTCGAGAATCTGCCCCACCTTGACGCAGCTAAGGTCCGCTGGATTGGCGGTACACCCGGAGCGGTCGAAGTCCTGGAACACCGTGTTGGTGTCGACGCTGACGTTGAACGATTGCCCGCTCCGCTCGTTCATCAGGGTGAGCTGATTGTTGCCGACACCGGTCACCTGTCCGTCGACCTCGTCCACCTCCTTGGCGCCCTCAGATTCATCCCCTCTGGATCAGGCTTGTGATCGTGACCGTGGGGTTGATCATCGAAAGGCCCGGCTGGACCGAGGAGTTCACGTCGAAATCCAACTTCAGAGCGACGACCGAATTCTGCGTGATGGTAATGGGGAACGGCGCACCGGACACCGTCACCATGGATGGATTGAAGGTGGCGTAAGTTCGCAGGCCGAATTATTTGCGCAGGAGCCAAACGTGCCCCCCGAATGGTTTTGAATCGTCAGCGTCGCATTGCCAAATGTCAGCGTAATGCTGTTGTAGGTGCCGGGCATGACATTCGCCAGATTCAGGAATGCCCTGTCGGTCTGCAGGTGACCGAACTCCGCCTCGACCGGTGTGGATAGTACCGTGACTGCCGGTTTCATCGGATCCGACGGTTGAAGGGTCGCCTTGGTGATCAAGGCCTCGAAGAAGAGCACTGCGACATTGCTGGGTGGGGTATCTCCGATCGTCAGGACCATCGGGGTCATCGGCACACCGTTACCCATGGAGCTCGAAGAATAGTTGGTGTACCCACCGCAAGCGGCCAGGAAGAGACTCGTTGCCAGCGCTATCATGAGAAAGGAAGTGCGCCACATGCCTCAGCCTCCAGGTATTTGAACGTGTGGGACGAAGAGGGTCGGGAGGCTCAATTTACGGCTTGCTTCAGAGCAAATCTACTGATCTACGGGGCAGCTCGGGGACAGCGGCCTGATCCTAGCCCTCGCGCGCGCCCCGGCCCTTTGTTGCCCTTTGGGGAGGGTAGTTTCAAGTCGCTCTATCCTAGCCCCTCACCGCATTGATACCTAATTGCGACGCGGCCAGACTCGCGCCGAGGGGGTGTAGCCGAGTTTGCCGCGAAGTGTATAACCCCTGGTGCGCCTTGACCGGTCTTGGGTGGTCGAATACACTAAATGTTTTGCTGGTCCGACGTGGCGGATTTAGTGACTGCAGCCCTTGTGTGGCGCATTTGGCGGAGGAATCGGGGGCCTGCTGTGAGGAGCATCGTTGCCCAAACGCACCTTTCAACCCAAAGTGCGCCGGCGCCATAAGACCCATGGCTTCCGCGCCCGAATGAAAACCAAAGGGGGCCGCAAAGTCCTGGCAGCGCGCCGTAAGAAGGGTCGTCATCGCCTCACGCCCATTTAAAGCTTCGGAGGGTGCGCCGCAGAGTTTTCCTCGCGCCGCGCGTCTGGTGCGCCGTTCCGAGTTCGAGGCCGTATATCGCGGCGGCGGCCGGAAATCCTCGGCGCAGTTCGTGGTTTTTTATCGTGGCAATGGCGGGCCACGAAGCCGTTTCGGCATCAGCGTCAAGAAAGCGCTGGGAGGCGCGGTGGTCCGCAATCGAATTCGCCGCCGCATCCGCGAAATCCTGCGGCGGAATAGTTCGGAGATCTCCCCGGGATGGGACATCGTAATTCATCCACGCACTTCGATGACGCGCGTGGCTTTTGCGTCGATCGAAGCAGATCACGGCGCCATCCGCGGAGCTCGGCTGGCACTCGCGCGCTTATGGCGCTGCCGTCCTTTCACGCAAGGCGGCGTTGATCCCGTTCCGGATCCGGACGAGCTCTCGACTCGCGAGGTGCGTTCGTGAGAGAGATTTCGGACCAGGCTCGAGTTGCACTGGCATTCGCACTGGCGCTTCTGGTGATGGTCGGCTGGTATTTTCTGAATCCGCCGAAGCCGCAACCGCCGCCCGGAGCCGCGGCCTCGCAGCACGCTCCCAATGCGTCGAGCAATGCCGACGCCTTGGCTCCTCCGCCAAATCAGCCCGTCGTGGCAAGCTCGGCCGGCGCCACTTCTATCGCTCCGGTTGCCGCCACGGGAGAGAAAAACATCGTCATCGAGAGCGATCTGTATCGCGTCGAGCTCTCGAATCGTGGCGCTGTAGTACGCAGTTGGCAGCTCAATAAATATACTGACGAGGGCAATCCGCCGCGCACACTGGATTTGGTCAATGCGGATCTTGCGCGCCAGACGAGTGGCTGGCCGCTTTCCTTGCAGTTTGTGGATTCGCAACTCGAGTCCGCCGCCAACCAGGGCCTTTACGTCGTCAGGGCTTCTTCCGACCGCGGCGCTGAGAATACCGAGAGTACGATTGCGGCTCCTGCGCAGGTTGAATTCGACTGGAGTGATGGCCGACTCGAGGTCACAAAGACACTGAAGTTCGATCGCAGTTACATCGTCGGAGTCGAAACTTCAGTTCGGCAAGACGGACGCCCGGCCAGCTACAGCGTGGCCTGGCGCGGCGGTTTTGGCGACGTGACAGCATTTCGTGCCGTGCTGCAAACGCTCATCTTCGATGCCCGCACCGGCAGCGTCAGCACCATCACGAGCAAAAACGTCGGCGCGCCGAACCAACGCAATCTCCCGGCGGAAGTGCCCGGAGCTTTCGACGCCGTGGGCATCGAGGATCTCTATTTTGCAGCCGCATTCCTCCCACCCGAGCCGCCGCAGGGCCAGCCGGTTCCTGACGTGCTGACGCTTTCCGCGCGGCAGACCACGCACACGCTTCAGAGTGACGGGAAAACACAGCAGGAAATTCTGCCTGAAATGGCCGTCGGTTCGACCACGCCGGGACCGCTTGCGCTGCGGCTTTATGTAGGCCCGAAAGATATCGACATTCTCAAATCCGTTCGCCCGCCGCTGAATGGGCTTGTGCAGTTCGGCTGGTTTGGCTTCGTGGCCGAACCGCTCTTCTACATCCTTCGTTGGCTCTACCACTTCATTCCCAATTATGGCTGGGCCATTGTGGTCATGACCATCGCCATCAACATGGTGCTCTACCCGCTCAAAGTGAAGAGCTGGCGCTCCATGCAGAGGATGCAGAAAGTGGCGCCGGAAATCCGCTCGATTCAAGACCGCTACAAAAAATATTCCATGCGCGATCCGCGCAAACAGGAGATGAACAAGGAAGTCATGGCGGTGTACAGCCGCGAGGGCGTCAACCCCATGGGTAGTTGCCTGCCGCAAGTGATCCAAATGCCCATTTGGTTTGGGCTTTATCGAATGCTGAATGTGACGATTGAATTGCGCCACGCACCCTGGTTCGGCTGGTTTCACGACCTTTCCGGACGCGACCCTTACTTCATCCTTACCATCAGCATGGCGGTGCTGATGTACGCGGCGCAAAAAATGACGCCGATGACGGTCACCGATCCGGCCCAGCAGCGCATGATGACGTTCATGCCCATCATGTTCACGGGCATGTTTTTCATCATTCCGGTTTCCAGCGGCCTGATCCTTTATATCGTTACGCAAAATATCATGGCTGTGATCCAGCAGTGGCATCTGAATCGGAGTGCGCCC
>QHYQ01000439.1 GCA_003224175.1 Acidobacteriota bacterium | reverse complement strand
GGAATTGCAGAAAAAGATACAGGAAAACAGTCTCGCCGGCCTGAGCGCACAATTTCCGGGTTTGAAGCTGCCGCTCGAAAATCAGGACCTCCAATTCTCGTTTCACATCGAGCGCAAGCCGGAAGGCGGCTTCGTCATCCATTCTTCCGATCCCAATGCAGAGCCGATTGAAGTACTGACCCACAATGGCATGGAGAGTCACTTCGCAGAAAAGATTATCAGCTTTGTGGGAAAACACTTAACGCCCGAGTTGTCGCAGGCGTTGGCCGCGCAGGGCAACTCGGGGGACATTAAGGTCTTCGTGAACCGGAAGACGGGTGTCACCGTTAACGCAGGCTCGCACACTTTGAGTCTGGGGATAGCACGAAATCTCACCGCCCCGACTTCCATTTCCAATACAACGACGATAATTGAAGCTGCCAATGCCAAACCGACGGGCGGCATTCCCGTCAGGCTTGGCGGAACGATCAGCAACACCCCAATCGTGCCCGAAGCCAGCAGTATCGGCAAGGTCTTCCGCTTTCTGCTTCTGGTGCTCGTCGCCGCGGTCCTGGTGTATTTTTTCTTACACTACCGCTGACCAATTCTCGTCAGCACCTCACCCATTTAGAACGACCAAAAAGCCCCCTCAAATTCACAACCATTCGCAACCGGCAACGTGGCGAACACATGAAAGCCTGTCGTGGTGCGGCGAATGCCTGGTCAAAATCCCGTAAGTGACGCCAGGACGATGGCTTAGGGATTTTTTACTTGCTGGTTCGGGACCATGGGGTCGGAGGTTCAAATCCTCTCGCCCCGACCATTCTTCTGATTTTTCTCGATGGGAGGGAGCACTTTTTCACTGAGGGTTACTACGACGGCTGCTGCGCCGCTTCAGTATTGCTGACTGAACGTATCTCATCCGGTGCTGATCGCTAGACGCCGACGAACTGCCCGACCGTGGCGAGATTCGCGCCAATCAGGTGTGGGCGATCAAGTTTGGGCAGCAGCTGACAGCCCTTGGGGTCCAAATAAAATCGTGAGCGTACGGTGCGATGGGATGAGCATCCGGCAGCACGAACTCGGGTCCAAAGTTGGGTCCAACTAAGGGGCTATTTTGAGGGCTTTTTGGGTGTAAGTTGCGCCAGATCAAGGTTTGAGTTGACTGTTTACACCCGGAAGGTCCACAGTTCAAATCTGTGACCGCCCACCACCTACCAGATGAGGAGGATTGTGTGTAGTGAAAAATGTAGTGACGGCAATCCTCCATTTCATTTGCTGCTCGCAGTCGCCAAAACCTCTGCCGCTTGTGCTTCGTGATATCGCCCTCATCTGATTCGACAATTTGCCGATCGAAGCAGGCTCTTATTCAGGCCGGGCTCCAGCCAGGATGCAACAAAGGTTTCGTTCTGTTGCGTTTCACTAGGCCCTGGCACTTATTTTTCTGGTGTTATGCCGGTCGATAGCAAGGCCCCGAGTGACGTAATGTTGCATTTTAACGGAGAAGCCGCCCTTACCGGCCCCGAAATCGCTTGCTGTGGCTGCCGTTTCCCGCAGACGGTAACTAGCTGACACGCCGGCCCAGGGCCACATTACCGAGAACACAGGACTTGGCCCCAGCCCCCTGTCGTTTGATCATCGTACGTAAGGGTCGAATGCATTAGCTAGAAGGGCGCGCCCCTTCGCCTTCATGTCGTCTAGACATAGCTAAGCAAGGTCATAAAGCCGTAGTCCATATGAAGCTGCTGATGACAATGAAAAAGCGTAAGGCCGGGATTGTCAGCGACAAAGTCAATATCGCATCGCTGGTAGCCACCGAGCATAACGACATCTTTCAGGACGCCTGCTGTGGAGGTCCCGGCGAGATTGGTCAGCTCGAAAGTGTGACGGTGAAGATGGAGGGGATGAATATCGTCGCTGGCGTTGCGCATGCGCAGACGGTACCGCTTGCCTTGCTCGAGGTGCACTGTAGCGGGAACCATTTTGCCGAACATGCCGTCGGTCGGGAAGGCGACGCCGTTGATAGTCCAGCGATTGAAGCCCCCGTCTGCGGCGTTGTCCTTGGCAAAGGTCATTTCAAACGTCTCGTCGGGGGGAAGAGCGGAGGCGCCGGGCTTCGCGAAACGCGCATAGTTCCAGCGGAATATCGGCGGGGCAACCCACTGAGGTTTGCCGGAGCGGCTAGCGTACTCAACCACGATTCCCATGCCATGGCGGCGATCGTCATTAGCAAGATCGCCGAGGATCCAAACGCCGGGACGATTCATTTCGACGACGGCGGAGACGCGCTCGGCGGTGCCGAGCCAGAGAACGGGAACCTGTGCAGGATTCGGGACAGGATTGCCGTCAAGTGCAACGACCTGGAAGGAATGGCCGGGCAGAGCGAGGCTGCGAATTTCCGTCGCACTGCCGTTTAGGATGTGGAAAAGGACGCGGTCGCCTTGCTCGACACGGATCGGCTCGCCGTGACCGAGCATGCGGCCGTTGATGGTAAACGATTCATACCCGACTTCGTAGCCGTGAGGCATGCCTTTGGCGAGTGAGGCGTTCATGGCGGCCTCGCCAGTTTGCTTTAGAGCTTTATCAGGTTCGGAGGGCGAGAGGAAATCTTGAGCCACGTCGCCTCCGCGGCTGAGAGTGGGCTCGAATTCTTTGAGGACAAGAAAAACTTCGCGGTCGTAGCGGCCGGGTTCGTTCGCGGGTTCGATGTAAACCGGACCGACCTGGCCGGTGTACTGACCGGCATAGAGATTGGCACCGGCGCGGTTGTGGGTGTGATAGAAACGGTAGCCGGCCGGATTGGGCGTGAACAGAATGCGGCGCTTGCCATGGGCGGGGATATAGGGGGTGCCTTCCTCGGCGGCACCGTCCACATCTGTGGAGATTTTCTGGCCGTGCCAGTGCAACTGCTCCGGCGTATCAGTGTCATTGAAGATATCTACGGAGACCTGATGGCCCTCCTTAAAGCGGAGCAGCGGACCAGGGAACTGGCCGTTATAGGTGACGGTCGAAACGACGCGGTCGCGAGCAATCTCGACTGCGGAAGCCTGTATGCGAACCGCGAAGTCCGCTTTGTCGGTGGCGTCTTGCGAGGCTGGGTTGCCCGGTTGCCGCTCGACGTTACAGCCGCTCGAAGGAAGCAAAAGCGATCCCGTCATCAAGCCTGTTGCTTTCAGAAATTGACGTCTCGTTTGCGACAATCGTCCTCCTCTCAACCGTTTTTCTGCCTTGCGTCGATTGGCCGAAAAACGAACCGAAGGGTGCCCTTATAGTTCTCCCTCGCGTACCTCAAATGTAACGCGGATTTTATCAAGACGAGAGACCTCGCTGAGTGCGTCGGTGTGCTCGTTTATAAATGGAAAGGCGTGATAGCCGATCAAAATGCCACGAAGGCGGAGACCCCTGTCTCCCGCGTCATACGCTTTTCCGCTCTTGATACAAGGAACCTGCGCCAGAGCAGGCTCCGGAAGTGCGTGAATACGCCACTTCCCGATAAACGGGGTGGTCTCAATGGGTCGACGCAACACTAGCTCGAAGCCTACTTGCACGGGGCTCACCAGCTAAAAGTCGTTCGCCGAGCGTTGATTCAAACGGAACACCACCCTGGCTAGGTATGATTGAATACAACCGGACAGATCGGGTCTCTAGGGGGAAATATTGTCCGTATCAACTGATTGGATGGTGTTGCATCGACCGGTTGAGCTCGCACCTTATCGGTTGAGCTGGCACCTTATTGATTGGATAACGTCGTCGGCTCCCTTCGGGCGAGTAGACTTGGCAGCGGTTAATCGACCAAGGCTCGGAGGAAAGGAGCCGAGCGACGATGCTAATTATAGGATGTGATTTTCACACGAGCACGAGCCGCCCGTTGGGGCGGTTATCTGACCCTGAAACTCTAGCAGAGCTGCATGGCTTTGGCAGGCGAACTTGCCGCGGTTAGAATCTCGCTCACAACCTGGCTCG
>QHYQ01000438.1 GCA_003224175.1 Acidobacteriota bacterium | reverse complement strand
TGATTTTCGCAAGCAATCTACGCACTCTTCTGCAGGGACGCAAGAAGCGGAATGTCCTCTGAAAGGGGGGCAGTTGTCTTAAAGCCTCGGCGGGTGCTCTCGACTGGACGAAAGGGACATTTTGCACGGGATGCGGTGAAGCGCTTTGTACCTCTAGAAGGATGACCAAGGACCCCGCTGCATGAAGCGTTGCTCGAGGCCTATTTGGTCCAATTACGCAACGTGCCACACTGAGATCTCTGAGCTCCCTTCGTTACCAGCTCTTCAGCTGCGCAATTCTCCTTCCAAACTAGACCCACTGAAAACAAGGTGCTTGCACATTTGCGCTAGAAAACCGTTGTAAAAGACTTGTTGATAGTGTGTGAAGAGTTGAAGAATTCGTGCCTCAGCTGTCCATCGCCATCTCATCATATTTATGAAACCCTTGCCCCACCCGTTTTCACGAACTTTCACCCACATTTTCAGGATCATTCACCCACCCCCCTGGTTGGTTGCGTTTGAACGAGCAGGTGTGCCAACCAGTCCTGCGAGGAGGGACTGAGGAATGGCATACCGGGAGGTGAGGATGATGGATATCGATCAGGTGGTGCGTCGGTGGCGGGCCGGTGAGGGATTCGGGCCATCGCGCGATTGGCAGGCTCAGACCGGAACACGGTGCGGCGGATCGTGCGCTTGGCTGAGGAGGCCGGAGTCCGCGGCGATACGCCCTGGCCCGAGGAAGACAAGCTACAAGCGATACGGCAACGCATGGGCCGGCCCGGCACGACCGTGGCTGTGGGCGAGGCCGAGGAGCGGCTGAAGCCACGAACCGATCAGATTCGAACTTGGCTGGATAAAGACCGCCTGCTGCTGACCAAAGTGCACGAACTGTTAGGCCGCGAGGGGCTGGTGGTCTCCTATTCCTATAGCGCCTTGTCAGAGAGGAGGTCGCTCATCGCGGGTGCGGACCCACCCAATCGTTTGGGGACCAGGTCTCCCTCGACGTGATCTCGTTACTTGAAGCTGTCCAGATCGAGGCCCTCAAGCTGATCGTCCGTCGCTTCCGTCTGCAGATCCAGGAGGAAGCCGACCGTGCACCGCTGAACTTGGTGATGTTTGCTTCGGTCGACCGCGAGTCGTTGTATATGGACCCGGCCAACCCTAATGAGAGGCTTGAGCAATCAGTTGAGCCACCTTTGAGTTCGGACCCACGGGCTCGACGAAAAGAATCTGGGTGGGATTCAGGTACATGTGATGTGGCTCGTGCAGTGCGCGTTTGGTACAAAGTAACTTTTTCTCCTCTCGGCAGCACGGCAAGGGCAGTACTAGCTATGGCTTTCGTCCGTCGACATCGGCAACTGCTGAAACGGCCGAAGTTTTGATTGACTCGCGGCAAGATATCTTTTAGACTGGTCTTACACTAGTCTCATTGGAGGCATGTTCGCAGCCATGCAGCGGAGCAACTCTGTCGGTGCTTACGAGGCAAAGACGCATTTGTCCGAACTCTTAGAAAAGGTACAAGCTGGCGAGGAGATCACTATCACCAAGCACGGCGCGCCCGTGGCCAAGCTCGTGCCCGTGAGAAAGGGAGCAAGCACAGAGCAGCGTACCGCCGCCATTACGCGAATTCAGAAGCTCGCGGCCGGTCTATCCCTAGGCGGATTGAAGATCAGGGACCTGATTAACCAAGGCCGGCGATGAGCGCAGCGTTCGTCGTTGACTGTTCGGTTGCCATGGCTTGGCTTTTCCACGACGAAGCCACGCCGAAGACGGCGGCTTTGCTGAATCGACTGGCAACTGAGACGGTGCTCGTGCCTGGTTGGTGGTTCATCGAAATTACCAACGTCCTAGCGATGACGGAGCGTAGGGGGCGTATCACGCCGACGCAGTCTGACGCCTTCATTGCTGACCTGGGCAAGCTCGGAATCGAGCGGGACGACGAAGCTCCGGATCGCGCGTTTACACACCTACTTGCACTGTGCCGAACACATCGATTAACCAGCTACGACGCGGTCTACCTCGACCTGGCTGTTCGGCGTAACCTGCCGTTGGCGACGCTTGACGGCGACTTGCGCAAATCCGCGAGGAAATTAGGTATCCGGCTCTTCGGCTAGGACAGTAATACCTGGACCCAGCAAACCCTAACGAAACGCATGAACGATTGCCGTGAGGCGGTTAGGAGCCTTGAGCACCCGTTCCACATCCTCCGCCGGCAAGTGCCTGGGCACAGTGGACAGCCGCCGATTCACAACCCGCGGTGCCGAAGCAGCCAAATCGGGTTGCAATTCCCCCTTCTGAAGCAAATACCGGAAGAAAGAGCGCAAAGCTGCCGTCGTCGCGTGTAGCCTGCTGATGCTCACACTGTGGGTATGCTGTAGAACAAACTGCGCCGGCGGGGTCACGGGAGCACCTCCTCCCCAATCGTGACCACACACTTATATCAAAACCGCTTGGCAATCACTGCTCCGCTCGCGCATGCGTAGCGTTCGCCGCCGGGCGGCTACGTCCAAACGAAGTTTCCTGAATCAAGACGCAAGGCTTACTACCTGATGGCCATTCACGAGCATCTGCCGAAGGTTCCGAAATCCGAGCTGAAATTGATGGGATGGACGAAAGCTAGGGAGTTGGTGAAGGTGGTCCGCAGTGACGGGCGGGAGCTTGATTGTGCACCCTGGGTGCACAAGGCCATAGACCTCCCCGGAGAGGAATTCAAAAGAGAGGTGGAAAAACACCTGACGGGGCGGGAAAGCGAGCCGTGGGAGATCCTCTATTTCATTAATTGCTGGGATCTCGGTGCTGGTCAAAGCCAACGAATAGATGCGCACATCCTCAATGGATTATGACGTCTCCTAATTCTGATCAGGACTTCAGTTGCGGCCCGGTGTGCCGCTGGGGGGACTACTCAGGAGCCAGTCCGGGATGCGGCAAGCACGACAACAGGTAACGTTTGGTTCACCGTCATGCTGATGGGCGACGACTACTTCGGATTTGTGGACCCAGCTTGGATAACCTGGAACTGGGAAGCAACCCCATGATCGCATCCCGCAAATCGACCATAACTGCTGAGCACACTTGAACCGCTAGGTGTGCCGGGCTGGCAGTAAGAATTCTGAAAGAGTTTCAGACTCGTACAACTGCTGTTCAGCCTCCGCCGCCGCTCCTGCAAGCTCCTTCAGAGCACCGGCCACCGCTTTGCGGTGGCGCCGGGCCCTCGAGATCACCATGGGGAACAAGAGCGAGGCGGCTCGACTACAAAAACCTTATTGTCACGCGCGCGGTGGCGATCTGCTTGGGCTAATCTGACAAGGTGCCGAGTTTTTCGCGTGACTCTCGTGGTCTCGCTAGCTCATATTTATTTAACGTCAGCGCAGTCAATCGACACCGTCACCCTCGTCCGCTAACGTCAAACCGGCGAGACTTACAGTCCCCTAAAACTGTGCTTAGCCAAGGCTGTGGCGCGGAGACCATGGCGCACCTGCCAGAGAGCCAGCTGAGCAGCTGGACCCTTCGCTCAATAAGATTCCCATCTTGAGCAAATTACGCGTGATCG
>QHYQ01000137.1 GCA_003224175.1 Acidobacteriota bacterium | reverse complement strand
GCTCTTCCAATCCGCCAGTGCAATAGCTACGCCCTGATAGTCGTCAAGAATGGGCACTCGCATCGTCACTCAGGCCTCACTGCACGAATTCGCTACACCTCGTTTCAGCGCGGATCGCGACGTCTTGCATCGCAAACGACGGAATTATGCTACAAACGCTGAACGAAATGTCTGCTACCGCCGTCTTGCCGTATGTAGAGCAGCGCGCGAGGCGTCGCATCGCCCGCCGGCTGCTGCCATTTCTTTTTGTTCTCTACGTAATTGCTTTTCTCGACCGAGTCAACGTGGGCTATGCGGGCCTGGAGATGTCCCGCGACCTGAACTTCAGCGATCGCGTTTTTGGCCTGGGCGCTGGCATTTTCTCCATCGGATACTTCCTATTCGAAATACCCGGAGCGCTGATCGTGGAGCGCTGGAGCGCGCGCAAGTGGATTGCGAGAATCCTGGTGAGTTGGGGATTGGTTACGATCGTCATGGCGGCGGTGCACACACCACGCCAGTTCTATGTGGCTCGATTCCTGCTTGGAGTTGCGGAAGCAGGCTTTTTCCCGGGTATCGTCGTCTATCTCACCCATTGGTTTCGCTACGAAGATCGCGCCAAAGCGGGAGCGATCTTTATGGCGGCGATTCCCATGTCCAGCATCATTGGATCGCCCCTCGCCGGATGGATTCTCAGTCAGCATTGGGCGGGTATTGCGAGCTGGAGATGGCTATTCGTGGTGGAGGGGGTTCCAGCAATTTTGTTCGGGATTCTAACGCTTATCTATCTCACGGACTGGCCGCCACAAGCGCAGTGGCTGGCTGGGGATGAACGCGCCTGGATCGACGCGGAACTGCAGCGCGAGAAAGCCGCGAAATCAAGAGTTCGCGTCTGGACTATGTGGCAGGCCATGCGCAGCCGCCAAGTGATTCTGCTCACCCTAGTTTACTTCTTCGCAATCATCGGAATCTATGGCTTCGTGATCTGGTTTCCCACGATCGTGCAGCGGGCCACAAACCTGCCCAACATAGCCGTCACTCTGCTCTCCGCCTTACCGTATGTGGCCGGTCTCGCCGCTATGATCTGGAACGGCTGGCACTCCGACCGGACTGCCGAACGGCGCTGGCACACCGCCTTTCCGCTCTTCCTTGGCGCGGGTTGCCTGGTTGTTGCGATTCGGTTGAGCGCCCATCTCTCCTTGGCCTTCCTGTGCATGGTTATCGCCGGAGCATGCACCACGGCGTTCATGCCCAGCTTCTGGGCACTGCCCACGGCGATCCTCACCGAGTCCGCTGCCGCCGCGTCGATTGGATTGATCAATTCGGTCGCCAACCTGGGCGGATTCGCCGGCCCCTTTTTTATCGGTTATCTGCGGACGCTGACAAACTCGTTTACGCCAGGGCTGGTCTTTCTCCTGGTTTGTATGGTCGTCTCAGGAATGCTGGCCCTGCTGCTCCACGTGGCTCCGATGCCCAATTGACACGAGCGCGTCTGCGAACAACCAGACTAGTCTTTGAAGCGAGCCGCGAAGAATCAGGGCGCAGGCGCCCGCAATGCCGGAAGAGGCTCTGGGGCGGTGTAGGTGGCCACAAGAGCGGCGTTGGGCGGCACTAGAGTGCAGCGAAGCTGCGCATGTTGTGGCGCATACGACAGGAGCGGAGAGACAAAGACGGGGGTTAATCCCTTTTCGACGTAACCTAACTTCCCGGCCGCGGCTTCAGAGAGATCGAGAATCCGATGCAAACGGAGATTGGGGCCGCGATCGGTTACCGTGACGGTTACGGATCTGCCATTTTCCAAGTTGACCACGCGAAGCACAGTTCCCAGGGGCACATACCAGGAAGCCGCAGTCAATTTGCGGCGGTCAAACCTTTTGCCATTGGCCATTTTCAGGCCTTGATGCTGTATTCCATACCAGGAGGCAATTCCTACGAAGTGAGACTCAACCTTACGTGTACGCGCCGTAGCTCGAGATGCCGCTGAAATCATGGAAGCCGATAGCAGGCTTGCTGCGAAAATTATTAGCGCCATTCGTAGCTTTGTCTGCATTTTTATCCTCCGAATTCCTTACTTCTCTCGGCAGCGCTCGGCTGCCTTTATCGCGGCTCCTCCTTAGCCTTTCGGTTGTCAACGCAGAGTCGGGACATCCTTTCTGACCCTCCCAACACCTTCGGAATGCGCGACCACTTCCGGGTGGATGCTAGGACTCTGAACGATGGGAAGTAATTTACCTGCCGACGATTGGGCAGACCATGGCCGAAAGGCTACATTTTCCTGGGTACGCGAGTACTAGGAAAACGCCGCTGCGGCTGTTGCTTAAGCAACTGAAAAATAAGGCAATAGGTCCAAGCCATCAGCCAAGGGATTGAATGCTGAAGTCGGATCTTCTCTAGGTGTCGGATGGGCGAGCGAAAACACGTAGGTCAGAATTTGACATAAGTCTAACCTTTTCAATGCCCATACACATAGGTAGCTGAAAATACATACCTTACGTAATGCTGGAGGGTGGGCTTTTGGAAATTACGACTTGATACTCGCCTGCAAGAGTTCGGCCCAGTGGCAAAGATGACTCAGCGACGGCTCATGGGTGCGCTCTAATTCGATTGGGGTTACGGATACGTGGCCGGCAAAAACAGCAGCATAATCGCTCCCAGGATCAGGCGGGCCGCTAACTGGTTCCTCATTGAGCCAGTAATAGACTCGACCACGCGGGTCGGCGCCCTCCTGGAGGACCGTACGGGTCAATTTGCCAGACTGACGCGTGAACCGGACGCCCCCCTTCCACTCGAGGGGCACATTTACGTTAAGTAATACGCCCGAGGGCAAACCCTCTCGCAAAATTAGTTCGGCGAGCCGTCTCGCGAACTGCGAGGCATGGTCATAGACGAATCCTTTTCCACGGTGTGCCAGGGAGACGGCGATTGCCGGAACGTGGTTGATTACGGCTTCCGTGGCTGCGCCGACGGTGCCGGAATAGAACACGTTCTCGCCTAGATTTGGCCCTCTGTTGATTCCTGAGATCACTAGGTCGGGAGACTTCGGAAACAACCGATGCAGCGCCACCATCATCGCATCAGCGGGCGTCCCCTCGATGGCCCATTCCCGTTCGGCTATTTGTTCGCAGAAAATTGGTTGGCGCACCGTTAGCGATTGAGCTGCAGCGCTACGCTCCTGGCAAGGCGCTACCACGCTCACAGTGGCCAAGCCAGCGAGACCCTTGACTAATGCCCGCAAACCTGGGGCATGAATTCCGTCGTCATTGGTGAGCAAAATATCAGGCATGTGACTTATGGTGGGCTGGCAGGGCCAAAGGTACCGAGCAGGAGCCGTCATTCGACGGTTTTCCACGCAAAAGTGGTCGGGACGACTGGATTTGAACCAGCGACCTCACGCACCCCAAGCGTGCGCGCTACCAGGCTGCGCCACGTCCCGACCGTTCGGATAAGCGCTTGTACTCACCCGTTGGTTAAGGCCGGAGATGCCGCTTTTGAGCCTATCACTCGGTTTCCAACAGCGTCAAGAACGTGCGCAGGGAATCTCGTAGGTCCAGCAGCACTTTCCGGCTGATATTCGGCCGGGCGTCGGTGTGAGGCGGCGGAGCACCCTTCACCTCGCTGGGACGGGAGGCCAACCCGATCGGCCCGTCGCTAAGGTCTCGCAGGTGACGGCGGGCGCCGGCGATGGTGAACCCTTCGTCGTATAGCAGCCGCTTTATCGTTAGCACGGTGTCGACATCTTTTCGCCGATAAAGCCGGTGTCCCTTCGGGCTTTTCACTGGCTGCAACATGGGGAATTCCGTTTCCCAATAGCGCAGCACGAAAGCCTTCGTATCGGTAAGGCGGCTGACTATAAAAGTGGGCGGCGAAGCCGAAGATTGTGTCATGTAGTAGATCTTCACGCGATGGGCCGCGGGCGAAGTTCCCCGCGCCAGATCGACGCCCGCCAGCCAGCGGTTCAGTTCCCCCGTGGATATTCGCCGCTTGCGCGCCTCAGCGACGCGATCGATGAGAGCATAGAGTTTTTCGACGTGTTCGCCGCTCAGAGCGGAAATAAAGAGAATTGGCGCATAGGGCAGAAACTTAAGCTTCTCGCGTATCAGGACTTCGTATTCCGCGGCGAGAGGCGGAGAATCGGCAGAGAACTGCTTCGTATTTCGAGTTTGTCCCTCCCGCGGCCGCTTTCCACGCTGCTTCGGGGCCTCCTGGGCGGCTTCCTGAGCTTTTTCTAGCGCCAGATCCCACTTATTCATGACCACGATCACGGAGCGGCCCGACTGCTGGGCATAACCGGCGATGGTAGCGTCACCTGCGGTAACGCCGATGGCCGCGTCGGCCACTAGGAGCGCGATGTCGGCGCGTTCCAGATGTCTGCGGGCCATGATCACACTCAATTTCTCCGCGATCAGATTGGTCTTGCCTTTGCGCCGAATGCCTGCGGTATCAATAAAGCGATAGCTTCTGCCCCCGCGGAAGACGACCGTATCCACCGCATCTCGTGTGGTTCCTGGTTCGGCCGAAACAATGGAGCGCTCCGCGCCGGCCAATTGATTCAGCAACGTGGACTTGCCGACGTTAGGCCGACCAATGATGGCCACCTGCACTTCCAGATTCGTGGCCCCGCTGCCGTCTCCTTCTGTAAGGGGAAAATCGCGCGTCAGAGTATCGAGGAGATTGTCCACCCCTAACCCGTGCTCCGCCGAGAGAGGAAATACCTCTGCGCCAATCTCGTAAAATGGAGCCGCGAGATCCTGCTGTCGCAGCGTGTCAACTTTGTTGACGGCTACGACAAAAGGCTTGCCAGTTCGCCGCACATGCCGGGCCAGCTCCAAATCGAGAGGAGTCGCGCCGGCACGAGCGTCCACCACCAGCACGAGAGCCGTGGCAGCGGCAATGGCTGTTTGCGCTTGCTTGAGAATTTCGCGCGGGATGGCAGCACGGTCGTCGGGCAGCAAACCTCCGGTATCGACGATTTCAAACGACCGACCGCGCCAGGCGGCAGTGCCGTAAATACGATCGCGAGTGATTCCCGGCTCGTCCGTGACAATCGACCGGCGAGTTCCAGTCAGCCGATTAAAGAGCGCCGACTTGCCCACATTGGGGCGACCGACGATAACGATGGATGGCAGTGTGTGATTCATCTATCCGGGGCTCCTCTAGCTGCCCCTGGCTCAGCATATCCTATAAGATGTGCACGGCAGCAAGATGTCCACGCCACGCATAATGCAACCGGAAAGGGAGAACTTGCGCCTCAAGGACCGGCTACTCGAAATTCGTCGCGGCTTTGAACCGGCCTTCTGGGTGGCGAACATCACCGAGCTTTTTGAACGAGTGGCCTACTACGGACAAGCCGCCGTCCTGGCCATCTTCCTGCACGAATCCCTTCACATCTCGACAGAGCAAACTGGGACGCTTATCGGATGGTTTGGCTTCGTGGCCTGGTTTCTGCCGATCCTGGGCGGCAGCCTGGCAGATCGCTTTGGCTTCCGCAACTCGTTAGCTTTAGCCTATCTGACCCTTGCGGCTGGATACTTTCTGATGGGCTCTCTCAGCGCGGGTTGGATGGCTCCGGTGCGGCAGGCGCTTCCCCTTTTCTGGGTCGTGCTGCTGGTGCTCATGATCCCGGCGCTGGGCCCGTCGGTCGTGAAGCCGGTCGTTGCCGGAACCACCGCGCGCGCCTCGACCGAGTCGGTGCGCTCCCTCGGGTACTCCATTTACTACACGCTGGTCAACATCGGCGGGATGCTCGGTCCCGGTGTTGCTTTTCTCGTTCGCCGGTCGCTGGGGATCGAGAACGTATTTCGCGTTTCTGCGCTTTTCGTGTTCTCGATGTTCTTCGCCACACTGATTTTTTACAAGGAGCCCAGCCGCTCCGGCGAGCAGGCCGTCCCAAGCGTCGTCGCAGCTATTCGGAACATGTTAGTCGTGCTTGGGAAATACAAATTGTTTCTGACTATAAGCGGAGTAGCTATTTTGGCCAAAGTTCTGAGCTTACTGATGCACTTTAGTCTGCCGCTCTGGTTTTGGATGATTATTCTTTTCCTCGCCCTGGCCACTCTTTCGCGTTTCATGTGGTTCTTAGTGATTTTCTCCGGCTTCTGGATCATTTTTTGGCAGGAGTTCATCTCTTTGCCGCTGTTCCTTCGTGGATACGTCGATCCAAATGCCAAGACCGACCTTTTGCTAATGCTCGAGCCGGCCACGGTGATTCTCTTTCAAATTGTGGTGAGTTATCTCACACGCAAGATACCGGCGTTTAGGGCGATGACGGTCGGCATTCTGATCTCCAGCTTTTCGTGGCTGATCCTGCTGCTGCACGCAAGCACAGGCTTCGTGATCGCGGCGCTTTTCGTGCTGGCGCTTGGCGAAATCACGCAATCGCCTCGATACTACGAATACGTCTCGCGGCTGGCGCCGCCCGGACAACAGGGCACTTATATGGGTTACGCGTTTCTGCCCATTGCCATTGGCTATTTGATCGGCGGCAGGCTAGGAGGATATTTGGTGCACTATTTTGGTGATGTACTGCATCGCCCCGAGCAAATGTGGTGGGTGGTTTCCGCGATAGGATTCGCGACGGCGCTGCTGATGTGGATTTATAATATGGTCTTTAAACCTGTCGCGGCGGCAGATTCTTCACCCGCCGGTTAGCATTCAGAGGACTCCTTGGAACGAGAACTTTGTGGAAAGTCCGGTAAATGCAAGAACGTCGGCACAACCCTATTGCTAGCTTTGGCGCTGATCGCCATATTACCCGCAATTGCCGACTCTGCTCAGGGTTTGCGGAAAGACTTGGGCACAAGACCAGCCGCTACCGCTTCCGCAGTTCAACAAGTGGTTTCGGGCAGAGAGCTCTTTCACCGGCAATGCGCCTCCTGTCACTTCACGGACACCACAGCTCAGAAAATCGGGCCGGGACTCAAACGCCTGTATTCGCGACTCACGTTTTCTGACGGGAAGAAGGTGACCGACGCCAGCCTGAGCAAGTGGATCGAAGCCGGAGGCAAGAACATGCCCGGTTTCAAGGAGAGTATGAAACCTGAGCAGATTCGCGAACTCGTTTCCTACATAAGGACTCTCTAACCGCCGGCCGGACATTCGCTCCGGCCTCACACCTGTTTTACTTTTGATGCGCCAAGCGCGTCGATTGCCTCTCGGGTACTAATCATTCGGGCTCCGAGAGACTTCATTTCAGCCAGAGCGCTTTCTCCATCTTCCGTTTTCAAGGTTTTGATGGCGTCTTCCACGAGGGAAACTCGCCGGCCGCGCTCGAGCAACCCTTTCGCCACGCAACTCACACAGTATTCAGTTACAACTCCAAAGACGACGAACTCGGCATCGGCATCGGTAAATTGTTTGAGCCGCTCGATTACCGTTTCTGTGTGGGGATTATCGAAGACGTCGAGTGTCTGCTTTTCGAGAATGACTTGTTGGTACGCCGATAAATCACTCGGAACCGAGGCTTCCCGCCGATTCGGGAGGATGAGAAACCGTCGCGCGATAGTCTCTGGAACGATTTCCGCGCCTAGAGTGCCGCGCACGCAGTGGGGCGGGAATCTCTGAAACTCCGGATCATCCGGCGTATGGACGCATGCGTCGGAAACGAGAAAAACACGCTCCCTGCGGGCCTGATCGGTGAGCCGGCCCAAGTTCGGAATCAGCTTTTCCGCGCCAGGAACGTAAAGTTTCCCGCCGGGGAGCATGAAATCGACCTGGGTATCAACGTCCCAAAAAATGGTCCGCCGGGAAACCACCCCAGAACTCCTAAGGGCGCGACGCCGTTCGAGCGATGCGCTCGCGAACCTCTTCGAGCAGCGTTTCCAGCCGCGCGCTGTGGCGCACGGGGTAAGCCTGATCAGAACCTTCCAGCGCGCGAACTGCCGCAGGCAAGTGTTCGATCTGCGATTGACAGCGCTTCTGCAGTTCCGCCAATGGCGCGACTCGGCTCACCCGTTTTCCTGCACGCATTACCGGCAGGAGCAACGGCTCGCCGGGCATGCGCTCATCCTTGAGAGCAATCACGTCGCCCGCGTAATCACCTCGAGAGTCGGTTTCGCGGTAGATCTGCTTGCGACCAGGATAAGTGACCTTGGCCGCGCTGAACTTGGCCGCCTCCCGCACTTCGCCACCTCGTTCCACCTCGACCAACTTATAAAGAACTCCGAGCGATGGCGCATCTGAGGATGTGGAAAGCGAGGTGCCCACGCCAAATGTATCCACGCGGGCTCCTGTATCCAGCAAACGCGAAATCCGTTCCTCATCTAGATCCCCGGAAATGAAAATCTCTACGTCGCCCCACCCTGCTTCATCCAGCTTCTGGCGTACCCAGATGCTGTCGGCGGCCAGATCGCCGCTATCCAGCCGCACACCGCGAGGTTTGCGCCCGATAGCTATCACTTTCTCGAGGGCAGCTCGCACATCATAGGTGTCCAGCAGTAACACCGAATGGTGCGGGAAAATATCCATGAAGTGAGCGAAGGCTTCCTCTTCGCGGTCGTGGGCCATAATCCAGGAATGGGCCTGCGTGCCGTAAGTGGGAATGTCGAATAATTGACCGGCGCGAACATTGGAAGTTCCCAGGCACCCGCCAATATAAGCCGCGCGCGCAGCCAGCACACCGGATTCGGTTCCATGAGCGCGGCGACTGCCGAACTCGACTATGGGCCGACCGGCCGCCGCTTTGACGACACGCGCCGCTTTCGAGGCGATCATGGTTTGGAAACTGATCGTTGCGAGCAGCGCGGTTTCCATGATCTGCGCTTCGGCGATCGGCGCCGTGATACACAGAAGCGGCTCACCGGGAAAGCAAACCGTCCCTTCCGGCAGCGCCCAAACGTCGCCCGAGAACCGAAATGCCGCCAAATAATCGAAAAAATCCGCGCTGATTCGGGCGAAGGCGGGGTGCTGGCGGAGGTAAGCAATATCCTCTGAGCTGAAACGTACAGTTTCCAGAAACTCCAGAGCTTGCTCCAAACCGGCTGCAATGAGGAAGTTCCGCTTGGGGGGCAGGCTGCGGACGAAAAGCTCGAAAGTCGCTCGGGCCTCGAAGTGCGTTTCGAGGTACCCCGCCGCCATCGTCAATTCGTATAAGTCGGCCAGCAGGCCGGAGGGAGCCTGAGAGTTTGGCATACGCGTTCGCAACCATTATGCCACTGATTGCCGACGACGTAGCTACCTGCAGCAGCCTATCGGAGAGATACAGCTGAATAGCACGATGCCTATAATTCGGCGGCCAGACTCCGAGCGTCCAGCCGCCACACTCGTCACCGGATTTTTCGGGGCGTATTAGACCTCGAAGATGCGGATTTCGGGGGCTATCCGCCCAGAACCGCGTCTTTGAAGCCCTTCGCGGCCCGCAAACGCACGACAGTCTTCGCTTTGATCTTGATCGGCTCCCCGGTCTGCGGGTTACGGCCCATGCGCGCTTTGCGATGGGCTTTCACGGCCCGCCCCAGATTTGGAATTACGAATTTGCCCGCGCCGCCCTTGCACTCTTTCACCGCCAATTTGAAGAGCTCGTCAAAAAATGAACTAATCGTTTTCCTCGGCGTTTCGCACTTCTCCGCCAGATGGCCCACAATCTTAGACTTACTCATCGGCTTTGCCATCTCGTTCGTCTCCCCTCCTCTAGCGTTTCTTCGAGCCTTCGTGGAGGCCCGAACCAGGGCCGCGCACGCGCGACACTATAAAGAGAGTCTCGTCGCAACGCAAGAGAAAATGCAAAAAAGCCGCAGAAAATTGACATTTCGCGATTTGGCGTGGAAGTTTTCCGCAGTTCGCGGAAATCGATAAGAACCGTTCCGGCACAGTCGGCAGGGCATACCGGTGCTTATATGCTGCCTGCTTCTCAGCCGCACAAGAAATTTTGACAGCAAATGCAACGGAACCAATATGCTGGCTAGAGTTTGCCTAATCCTTGATAAAAATTGGCCATGGCTTTAATGCCTCCAAAATAATTCTCGAGCAAAATGTGCTCGTCAGGGGCATGTGCATTCTCGTCGGGCAACCCGAAACCCAATAAGAGGCAGGGTACCTTGAAGGTGTCGTGCATCTGAGTCACAAACGGAATCGATCCGCCCTCCCGGATGAAAACCGCTCGCTCGCCGAATCCCGTTTCCAAAGCCCGGTGCGCCACTTCAAAAAACGGATGTGTGTAGGGCGCTACCCAGGGTTTGCCCGAGCTCAGAAGCTGGAAATTGCAGGTAACCTGCTTAGGAATCAGTTTGCGTATGTGCCGTTCCACGAGCCGCGCAATTTTGACCGGATCCTGGTATGGCACGAGGCGCGTGGAGAATTTGGCATGTGACTTAGAGGGTATGACCGTCTTTGCGCCTTCGCCAATATAGCCTCCCCATATTCCATTGAGCTCCAGCGTGGGGCGACACCAAAGCTGTTCCACGACGGTGTAGCCCTTTTCACCGCATAGCGCCGGCGCTCCCACGGTCTTTCGGAACTCTTTCTCTTTGAAGGGAAGCGCGTTGAGCGCCTTGCGTTCCGCACGAGAAACGACAGCCACGTCGTCGTAAAAGCCAGGTACTGTGACCCGAAAATTCTTATCGTGCAGCGTGGCAAAAAGCTCCGTCAGTATGGTGAGCGGATTCGGCACGGCACCCCCGAATACTCCTGAATGCAAATCCTGCGCAGGCCCGATTATATCCACTTGGTGGTAGTTCAGGCCTCTCAAGCCGTAGGTAATCGAGGGCACTCCGGGGGCCAGCATGGCGGTGTCGGAAACGACCAGGGCGTCGGCTTTGAGCTTCGACTTATTGTGATTTACATAGTCCCAGAGGTTTTCGCTGCCAACTTCTTCTTCTCCTTCGATGATCACCTTGAGGTTGATCGGAAGGGTTCCCTCCGTCTGCCTTAAAGCATCCAGCGCGCGGATATGGATATGCACTTGGCCTTTGTCGTCTGCGGTCCCTCGGCCATAGAGATTGCCGTCGCGGACGGTCGGCTCAAATGCGGGCGAAGTCCACAACTCCAAGGGCTCGGGCGGCTGCACGTCATAGTGCCCGTAGAAGAGCACGGTGGGTTTACCGGGTGCTTTGAGGGATTGGCCGTAAACCAACGGATGCATTTTCGTCTGCACGATTTCGACCGCATCCAAGCCTACGCGCCGCAATCGGTCCGCAACCCACTGTGCCGCACGCTCGACGTCCTGTTTGTGCTCCGCTTGCGCACTGATGCTGGGTATGCGCAGAAATTCGTAAAGATCGGTCAGATGCTCGTTACGCTTTCGTTCGATGTACTCGTTGGTTTCCATCTGCCCTCCCGAAGCACCGACCTGATTCTAGGAGCCCAGCACTTGCGCTGCAAGCGGACACGAGCCGCGTTCTTGTCCGCATGGCCAGTTGTCCTCGAAGACACGCGAACCCAGTGCAAGATTGACCGCACACGAGACATTGGCTGACCATGAATGTGTCATGCCCCCCACCGTCTATGAACGCGAACGACGCAGTTCTCGAGTCTTCATGCGCATTCGGGTTTTGCTCGCGGGCAAGAATCAGCAGGGCCGTCGCTTTCGCCACGTCTGCGAAACCATTGTTATCAGCGCCCATGGAGCTTTGCTCTACTTCGACCAAGATCTGGAGATAGGATCCCTTCTCGTTCTAACCAATCCGTTCACGGCAGACGAGCAAGAATGTCGAGTTGTCTATCTCGGCGAAGATTCTGATAAGGGCCGGCGAGTGGGCATCGAATTTGTCACCCCGGCGCCGCGATTCTGGGGTATCGAATTCACGCATCCGGACTTGGCCTCGGCTCAGAGCGGTTCGCTTCAGGAGAATTAGCCCAGCAAATCTATGGGTGTCGCAAGGGCCGCGGTCGAAAGGCCATGCGGAACCGGTACAACAAAGCCTGCTCGTTAGGGCTTACCGGCGGGATCCCCAACCGCTTTCAAATATTCGATGACCTGCGATGGTATGCAGAGCCTCTCCTCGAGAAACTGATTCGGAACCCACCTGAAATACTCTGTACCGAGCGAAAAAGGCTTCGTGTAAAGCTTGGGATCGTCAACCGTCAGACTCAGCTCCAAGTCGTTGTGGTCGGTACGAGTGAAGCGCTCCTGCACGTGTGCATCGATGCTATGTGGATACCCAGCTTCCGTGAGCCACGTACGGTCATCCAGACCAGTCGTATCCACAACGAGAGTGTTATCCGCCTCCCAGCGGCCCACTGAATATCCGTAATACCGGGGGTCGGGCGCGCCCTTTTCTGTCGCCCCCACGTTCTTGGGAAGTTCTCGCCCGTCCATCCAGATTTCGCGCCATTGCTGCTGAAAGGGGTACAGCACGACAATTCGGTCAGGCATCGTGGCGAACGCCATTTCCATAATTGAGTACTTGTCGGCGCGTGGAAACCCTAACGGATCACAACTCCTCACCACGGGATCATTTGTCCCGGCGGGGTTGTACTTCTGCAGGCTCTTATTGGCACTGAACAGCTTTTGCCCCAGGGGCGTCATGGAAGGCACATCTCCAGGTTTAGAATCTGGCACCCCCGCCCCAGAGCGGGGCCCTGCCCAAGAGCCACTCAGATCGCGAACGGGAGCGCGCCCGCCCAAGCCAACGCTTCTGTTGCGACCGTCATATTTCTACACGGAGCCTTCGTGAGTTCCTTGCTGAGGCTGGGTCATTGCAATCGAGGAGAGAATGAACTGCCGCCAAGCCAGCGATCGCGGCCGTGAACGGAATTCGCATCTTCCAGAGTCCTCCTCCGGTTTAGAGTTGCGCTTCGCCCCAACCCCTTAACCCCGAAAAGTACTTTTCTGGCAGTCGACCGGACAGTTATAGTGCCGCAAAAAGAGGGTAGGCGTTCCGAAAAATCGCCAGTGCCTGCTGAGAGTAGCTGACGTCAAGCTGCCATTGCCACATGGTGTGTCCCGACGCTGTGGAATAACGACGAGGAGTTCGTCGCACGAGCTTGAGCGTTCTGCGCGAATTTCACTAACAATGTCGTGCTGTCGCAGAGTCCGCTGACAATCCACTCTACGGCTCTGACTTGGTGGGAACCGATACGGTTTCCGCCTGTGCTCCGTCTTCCGCGTTCTTGGCTAGCTTTCTCTGCGCGCGGCGCTCAGCCTTCAGGCGCTGCTTCTCCTGCCTCTTCATTTCTTTTTGGCGCTTCTGGAACGTAATCCTGCTCATTACCATCTCCTGTAGTCGGGATTGAACTGCGCGAACAGAGCTGTGAGAAGACGGGACGAGAAAGTCCGAAAGGATCGTCTCACGTCTGCCACCTACGAACGAGGTTCGCGAAGCCTTCGGACCGATTCGCTTAGTTTAAAATTCGCGTCCGCCTCTACCCCTGTCCCGAAATCCGCCGCCGCGTGACCCACCCCGCTCCGGTCTGGGTGTGGCTCCGTTCACCTTCAAGGCGCGTCCGGCAACTTCTTTCCCATTCAGAGCAGAGATTGCCTTGGCCGCTTCAGCATCGTCCGCAATCTCCACAAACGCAAACCCTCGAGGCTGCCCCGTTTCGCGGTCCTGCACGATGTGAATACGCGTGATCTGTCCGAATGGCTCAAACAGCGCCCGCAGGTCGCTCTCCGTCGTCTGGAAACTCATATTGCCGACAAACAGGTTCTTCATCGTTCTCTCCTTAGCAAACCACAGGCCGGCTCAGCCTTCCAGGAAGCAGCGAAGCCTGTCTGATCGTGACGGGTGACGCAGTTTCCGTAGGGCCTTCGCCTCAATCTGGCGGATGCGCTCGCGCGTGACAGCAAAGGTATTCCCCACCTCTTCGAGAGTGTGTTCGGAGCCGTCATCCATGCCAAAGCGCATCTTGATGATGCGCTCCTCGCGCGGGGTCAGGGTCTTCAATAATGACGCCGTCTGCTCCTTGAGATTGAGTTTGATGGCTGCATCTGAAGGTGACGCGATCCCTTTGTCTTCAATGAAGTCGCCCAGATGCGAACTCTCCTCCTCGCCTATGGGCGTTTCCAGCGAGATCGGCTGCTGCGCAATCTTCTTTACCTTACGCACCTTGTCGACCGGGATCTCCAAGCGCTCGGCGAGCTCTTCCGAAGTGGGCTCGCGGCCAAGTTCCTGCACCAGTTCCCGGCTGGCGCGTATCATCTTGTTGATGTGCTCGACCATGTGCACCGGCACGCGTATGGTGCGCGCCTGATCCGCGATAGCTCGGGTAATCGCCTGACGTATCCACCACGTGGCATAGGTCGAGAACTTGTAACCGCGCCGCCACTCGAACTTCTCTGCTCCCCTCATGAGGCCGATATTCCCCTCTTGGATCAAATCCAGGAACTGCAGGCCGTGGTAGGTGTACTTCTTGGCGATGGACACAACCAAGCGCAGGTTTGCTTGGGTGAGCTCCTTTTTTGCCTGTTGGGCTGCGGCCTCGCCGCGCAGAATCCTTTGTAGAGCCCGTTTGAGTTCCGTCAGTCCGACCTCGCTCGCCTCGGAAATCTCCGTTAGCTCCGCGCGGCGCATCCCCAGTTCGCGTCGATCCGCCGCATCACGCCTGGATACGTCGGCGCGGCGTTCGAGTTTGCCCACCTCCCGTTCCAGCGAGTGCAGACGCTCCACAGTCTGCCGGAGCTTGGCGATCAGCCGGTTCCGTTCACGTGCGGTGAACTCAATGGAGCGTGCCAATTGGGACAACTGAATGCGCGTCCGAGAGATGGTGCACCGGGCATGCAAATGGGAACGCTTCTTCGACTTCGGAGTACGCGCGAGTCGCGCGGCTTGGCCTAGCGCGGCTTCGTAGAGAGTGGCGATCTTCCCCAGAGTCTTCAGAGTCTGCCGCGTCTTTTTCTCGATCTGTTCTTCTTTCAACTCCTCGTCATCAAACACCACAATCTCTTTGATCGTGCGGTTGCCCTCGCGCACATCCTTCTCAATTTCCAAAAGCTCTTTGATGACGATGGGCGAACGTGTGATCGTTTTAAGAACGAGAAGCCGGCCCCGTTCGATTCGTTTCGCGAGCGCGACTTCGCCTTCGCGCGTCAGCAAGGGAACGGAGCCCATCTCTCGCAGATAGATGCGGACTGGATCGTTCGTTTTATCGAGAAGGCCTGGGGTCAAATCAAGCTCTACCTCCTGGCCGGGTGCGCCCTCCTCTTTCGCTTCCGGTTCCAGCGGTTCGCTAGCTTCAAGCGTGGTGGCCGCAGCCTTTGCAGTGGAAACATCTTCGTAGATGTTAATGCCATAGCGCTCAAGCGTAGAGAGCAGATCGTTAATTTCTTCATGGGAGTCGATTTCGGCCGGCAAAATGTCATTCACCTCGTCGAAGAGCAGGTAGCCCCGCTCCTTGCCCAGCGTGATGAGGTGCCGGATCTGCTCGTACTTCTCTTCGATGGCCTGCGACAAAGGGTCTCCTTTGCGCCCAAGGTCCGCTTTGCTTTAGTTTTGCTCTCGTTTCTGTAGGTACCTCACCGGCTTGGGGCTGCTGTTCTTGTAGTCGGTTAGTTCTGAGTCGGTTATGCAAAACTGTGTTATGGAAGGATCAGTTGCATCGGTGGCGAGTTCGCGACGCAGTCTCAGCGAACAAATATTGGGTCCATCCTGGTACCGCGCCCGATGGGACACGAAGGCTTCGTTTGCGATGGTCACAGTGTATTCGCGGGGTTGCCCGGAGTCGTGCCGAACAACAAAGCTGTATTCGCGAACCAGAGCGCCGGATGTGAAGCCAATATACTGTAGGATGATCTGATCAGCCATTCGGTACTCTTCCATTCTCCATAGCGGTAACCGCATGATAACAAAGGGCGAGCCGAAGCTTCTGGCTCGCCCTTTCTCGAAATTAGAGGCTCACTACGTTCTCCGCTTGTAGGCCCTTGGGCCCTTTGCGAACCTCAAACTCTACTGCTTGGCCCTCGTTCAGGCTGCGGTAACCTTCCGCCTGAATGGCGGTGTGATGCACAAAAACATCCTCACCGGTCTGGCGCTGAATGAAGCCGAAACCCTTGCTGGCATTGAACCACTTCACAGTTCCTTGTTCTTTCACTGATTTTCCTTTTTCTTGAGCTATTTGGTGCTTCTCTAGACTCCCTCAGCCGAAAACACAAAAGGGCCGCGAGTTGTGTCGGCTCGCAGCCCCTTTAAACGAATCCAAAGGTTTTTACAAGAGCAACAAACGCACATTTATCATATCACGTTTTCATCTTCACGTAGCTTCCTGTCTATCGCTGCCGTGTCTTCCGCTCAACAAAGGCAACCGAATCACTTGCTTACCAGAGGCCGGATGCTTCTACTTCAGGCTGACTGTTCTAGAAGATACCGAAGCGCCGCGTCACTTGAGTCCGCATGCGAGTCCAGGCCAGGGTTGCATATTCGCTCCACGACACAAACTGGAGCGACGCGAGATAAGAGTAGGCGACCGGGACGACGAGAAGGGTTAGGCCCAGGCAAAGTGTTTGTCCGCCGATGATGGTGACGGCAATGGCGGCGCGCTGCTCCGATCCAACGCCAATTCCGAGTGCGACGGGTATCAGACCGGCCACGATCGAGAAAGTGGTCATCAGAATCGGACGCAGCCGCACGCGGTTGGCTTCGAGCTGCGCTTCGCGCAAAGGGATTCCCTCGCTGCGCAAGCGATTGGTGTAGTCGACTTGCAGAATACCGTTCTTCTTCACGATTCCAAGAAGCAGGAAGACGCCCAGCATGCTCCACAAGTTCAGCGAACGATGCGTGATCCATAAGGAGAACAGCGCGAACGGGATGCTCAGCGGCAGCGTGAGCATGATGATGAAAGGATAGGTGAAACTTTCAAACTGCGCGGCGAGCACCATGTACATGAAAATCGAGGCCAGTAAGACGGCCAGGATCATGTTCACAGTGGTTTCATCGAGGATGCGCACGGGGCCGGAAAATCCAAACGAATAGCCGGGCGGCAGATGCAGTGAGAGGATGGCTCGTCGCGTC
>QHYQ01000437.1 GCA_003224175.1 Acidobacteriota bacterium | reverse complement strand
CGCCAATGGCATGGGCGGCCTATGCACAGCTACCGGATGTGGTGGGAAGGGCTACCCCCTCAACACGGGCGTAACGGCTGCCGGTGGGTTGCCCAATATCAACATTACGGGTTATTTCGCAGCTACAGGCAGCTCAGGCATTGGTGCCGGGCATAACCGTCCCAGTGCTACAGGCCCCAACCCGTTTTTCGATTTTCAGGACAGTGTCTCGTATTTGTGGGGCAAGCACAGCTTCAAGATCGGCGGCGAGTTCGCGCACATCGAGGTCGATGCCTTCACCGAAGATACGCTACGCGGCCGGATCGACTTCCGGGGCAACCGGACTCCGGGGCTCACCGACTGCGCCGGACCCAAGGGCACAAGAATATCCTGCCCACTCGAAGACTTCTTTGCCGGAAATCCGGACAGAGGATTTCTCCTCGTCGGCATCCCGGGCCGCACGATGACCTGGACGTCGACCGCGGGGTTCGTTCAGGACGACTGGCGCATCAAGCCGAGATTCATGCTCAATCTGGGCCTGCGCTACTCATACACATCGCCGATCCACGAGGCCAACAACCTCTGGGGTAACTTCGTTCCGGCGCTTGGAGGAATGGTTCAGCAGGGTCAACCGTCGGTTGGCAATACTATCGTGAAGCCCGATTACGGAAACTGGTCTCCCCGCGTGGGTTTTGCCTGGGATGTCACGGGCAAGGGAACCACTGTGGTGCGGGCCGGGGCCAGCGTCATTTACTCGTCGTACAAGGCGGGCATGTTCACCTCGCAAATTGGGCTCCCGGACATCACGTCAACCAGCCTCTCCTCCATCCCGACAGGCGCCTGCAAAACGGTCGTAGCCATCGGAGTCCCTTGTCCGGCGACCTTTGGCGGCTCGATCCAGTACGCCTCCACCGGTATCCCTGCCTCTGCGCTCAACTGGAGTAGCGTTGTTTTTCCGGCCGGCGCCGGGGTCAGTTGCACTGCCACCGGACCGTGCAGCGTCCTGGCGGTGGACCCGAATCTCAAAACCCCTTACGTCGTGAACTATAACTTGGGTGTGCAGCACGCCTTCACCAACAACCTCTCGTTGGAGGTTGGCTATGTCGGCACTCACGGCGACAACCTGATTGGTATTCGCGACAGCAATCAGATCGATCCCACCACAGGCCTCCGTCCGTACGGCGCCGGCGGCTCAGCGTGCGCTGCCAACAGCGCTTTCTGCTTCCCTTACTTGAGGTATATCAACCAGATCTCGAACTTTGCCCGTTCCAATTACAACAGCATGCAGGCGACCCTGACCAAGCGGGTTTCCCACGGGCTGAATTTCACCGCCGGCTACACCTACGGTCATGGCCTGGACAACGGCTCCCTGAATACTCAATACGGATACATGGCGCAGAACACCAATAATACAGCGGCGGAGTACGCCAGCGGCGACTTCGACATCCGGCACCGCTTCACTTTCACGACCACTTACAGCCTTCCCGGGAAAAAAGGCTTTGGCCAATTGCTGGAAGGCTGGAAGATCAACTCCATCGTGAGCCTTCAGAGCGCCCAGCCGTGGACCGTGGACGACCGCCAGAACGATTTCAGCGGGAGCGGAGACTTCGCCGATCGCTGGGATTTCTTCGGGAACCCCGCCGACTTTAAGTCCGGCACGAGTTCCATTCCCTTCTGCTCTGGCTTCGGTACCACGGGCGGTCCTACTTGCACGACACAATCCGGGGTGAGCGGCATCGTTACTCAGCTCCCCTCGTCACTTGCCCAGCAGTGTACGGCGGTCGCACCCGACCCCAGTACGCTAGCCAAAGGTGGCTGCTACGTGGACGGCAACTCGGTCCTGGCTCCTCCGGCCCCAGGAACTTTTGGCACGATGGGCCGGAACATCTTCCGGGACTCGGGCTTCAAGAACGTGGATTTCTCCGTATTCAAGGACTTCAAGTTCAAGGAGCGGTTCAACGCCCAATTCCGGTTCGAGGTCTTTAACGTGTTCAATCACCCCCTCATCGCCAATCCGTTCGGCTCAGTGAATAATTATGGTGGAGGCAGTGACCCCGGGAGTTCCCCCAGCACCTTCGGCTGCGGGTGCGCCACACCCGACGTCGCAGCCGGCAATCCGATCGTCGGTTCGGGAAGCAGCCGTGACATCCAACTCGGGTTGAAGCTCACGTTCTAATCAGTCCGGCCGGTGCGAAGGCACATTCTCCTTCGCACCGGCCTCTGATTTATAGCCTGATATAGAAGAGGCAATTCTCGTCTACGAACATCAGCGGAGACAATTCCTCCCGGAAACGCGGGGCTGTGGCCGTGCTCATTTTGGTGGCGTCTTATTGCTCGTGCGCTCCGAATTGACTGTGTGACCACGGTCTCAGCGGCCATTGTCGGCTGGCCGCGCCCCATACATTCCAGACCAAATCGGATGGTAGCCCGGCATGTGCCTGGCGGATGGAAAGCTCATGTAGTCGGCCGCTTCCAGCGCCGATATGACAATCACGGAGCAATTCAGCCGCAGGGCGGTTCAGTGTGCTTGCTTAGTGCTGCGAAATCGGAATTCCCGAGGCGCCCTTGGCCTTCTCTTCCGCGGCCCTCTCGGTAGCGCGGGCTCCCGCCATGATATTGACGACGTCCATGTTGCTTTCGCTGCAGGCGTACTCGAAGAAGGGCCCTTGGGTGGCTTGCAGGGGAACGATGGCCGTCCAGGGTTTCGTCCACGTGGAGGGATCGTCAATCGTAAAACTGTACTCAATCTGGTCCGCGGCCACTCGCTTGAAGCGCTCGGTGATCTTCAGAGTTTTGGGGTTGGCGTTCCGGAAGGTAGCTTCGGGCCTGAAATTGGTGGTTTCGACGACCAGTGTCTCGCCCTCCCAATGGCCCCGCCCATCGCCATGCCACTGGCGGATGTTCGCTCCGGCATGCGGACGCGCATCCAGCGGGATGATACGCAGCTCGGTTCCGTACTCGGCTTGAAGCACCACGTATTCCGGATTCTGCAGAATGTACACACCGTTGTTGTAGCCGCCAGGAAGTATGGGCGGACCACCACTCATGGAGAGACAGTTGGTGAGCACCCCTAAATCCCTCGGAGTATCCGCGTGCACCACTCCCCCTCCAGGACCGCCAGCCTCGATATTATCGTTGTCACCTATCGCCTTCCGTCTTGACTTCGCCTCTGGCGTCAGGGGAGGAATTCTGCCGTCGGGCGGATCCACCACCAATGACGCCCGGTTGTTTGGAACAAACCCTTGCTGAAAAGGGGTGAGCCCGAAGGCAGTCGAGTCGTAATGCGGCTCCCCCGCCCCCACAGGGTCCGCTTGCGTTCTGCGCTGTAGGCCAGCCTTTTGGACTTCCTCCGCCTCCTGGGCGGTCAAAAACTCTCTCCCGTTGTATTTGGCGGGACGTTCCAAGGGGGTAAAGCTCGTACTAATCCAATATCCGTGCAAGTCCGGCTTGCCATCCGGAGTGCGAGGCGCGGTCCAGGCCTTTGTACTTGCTGCCGTCTTTGTGCCCTTCTTGGGCGTTTTCGTATCTGCCTTCGTGGTCCCACCCGACGACTGGGCTGCGACCAATGTCGGCACGAACAAAGCAATCGCCAAAGCGATCCCTAAAGCACTCGAAGAAAGGGCAAAACGGTTGCTCATCTGGACCTCCTCGACTTCTTTACCCGGAATTTCCGATTTCAACTTTTCTGCGGCACAACCATATGCCCGCCGCCCTCTCGAGTCAACCTCCAATAGCCCAGGGTCGGTTCGCTAGAACTTGTTCAACTAATCAAAGAGCGGTTGTGGCGGCGATCTTAGGATTAGTTATGGTGTGGAGAGGCTCGCGGCAAAGGAATCACCCGCATGGTTTTTCTTGCTGGCGAGCGTTTGACCGATCGTCGCACTGATGGAAGTACCTTTTGGCACGGTGACGAGCATGGTTGCTG
>QHYQ01000436.1 GCA_003224175.1 Acidobacteriota bacterium | reverse complement strand
ATTCCCGAAGATCGGCCCGGGAACGAAAGTCCATCGCCGATGACCCGTGGTGGGGTCTTCTTCGATGATGTCCGTACCGGTGATATCGGAGGGCATCAGGTCCGGCGTAAATTGGATGCGGCGGAATACTAGGCCGAGCGTCTGGGCGATGGTGCGAACCATGAGCGTCTTGGCCGTGCCGGGGAGCCCAGTGATGAGACAGTGGCCGCCGACGAACAGGGCCGTGAGAATCTGATCCAGCACCTCTTCCTGGCCGACAATGACTTGCCGAACCTGAGCGAGAATACCGTCACGCACGGATTGAAAACGTTCGACGCGCCTTTTCAGTTCTACCGAGTCCAGATTCAGTTCAGCGAGCGTGGCCACTGGTCATTTTCCTTTCTGGGAGTCCTCGAGCTGTAAGAGCAATTTCTGAGCCGGGCGATAACCCGGCGCGGCCTCCAGCGACGCGAGCAAGTGATTGCGGGCCTGATCCTGCTCGCCCGCAGCGAAATAAGCGCGGGCTACATCGAATTGCGCTGAGGCCTGATCCAGGGGACGCATGGCCAGAACGGCGTTGCACTCGCGCACGTCGGCAACCGGATTGTTCTGGTCAAACCAGAGGTCGCAAAGCTTCCGGTGCAGGCTCTCGTCCATGGGATAGATATAGTTGATGCGCTCCAGCGTCGCGGCAGCTTCTTTGGGATCGCCCATTTCCTGTTCGAGCGACGCTAGCTCCTTTAACGCTTCTGGGCTGCGCCCGCCAATCTTTTCATATTCCGTGAGGACTTGGGCGGCTGCTTTCTTGTCCCCCTTGGCCACATGCGCCTCGGCGAGAAACTCGTAGGGATTGGCGCCTTCGACGTAATCAGGGTACATCCGGCGTATGGCGTCGCCTTTCGCGAGTACTTCGTCCCAGTTTTTATCTTTGGCGAATTCGGCCAGCTCTTTCAGGCGATTGCGCCATTCGTCGAAGGAAGCCGCCGTTTTGCCGAGGTCCTTGTAGAGCCACTCCAAAAACTGTTTGTCGAACTCGTCCGGAGACATTCCGAGATTTTGTTGTATGGCCTCCGGCGTCGTCTTGAGCTGGGCGAAGGAGTGCACCATGTCCAGAATTTTGTCGTCGCCCCAGCGGTCCTTGATGTAATCCAGAATTCGCCCCGCCTGGAAATACGAGACGATCACCTGGCTGGGATATTCTGGCCGGATAAAGCCGCGCTCGAGTTCTGCTACCGGCAGCAATTTCTTGTCGCGAATTGCAATCATAATTTCCGGCGACACGCGCTCGCCCCATTCGGGCGACACTTGCGTTTCCTCGTGCACCGAAAGTCCTTCGGTGAACCATCGCGGCACGCGATGATGGGTGGCCGTAAGAATGAAAACATGGCTCATCTCATGCCACAACGTGCTGCCCCATTGATACGTCCCTGGCGGCCGCCCGGAGGGGCTATCCATAGCTAACACTTCGCCGAAGGTGACGCCCAACACGCCACCTAGGCCCGGCATCCCTAGCGTGCGCACCGCAAAATCCTCGTGGTCGGGATAAAGCTCGACCTGCACGCGATCCGGGAGCTTCATTTTGTATTTCTTTTCGTAGGTGGCGATAGAGCGATCCACCTCGGCCTGAACATATGGCAGCAGAAGTTCCGCTTCTTTTTTGTGCAGCTTGATTATGGATTTGTCATCCCTGAACGTAAGAAAGTTCTTGTAGCTGTCAAGGAGGCGAAGGCTGTTTACAGTCGCCGCGTCGCGATAGCCATTGTCGTAGCACATCTCAAGTTGCTGGAGCGGTTCGTCTGTTTGCCCCAGCCGCATCAGCTGGATACCCAATTCCGAGCGCGCCGGCCACAATTTCGGATCGGCGTCGATGGCCTTGCGGTAGTAGTCCACTGCATCGTCATATCGCCGGTTCAAAAACAGATGGCGCGCCACGATTGCGTAGGCTTCGCCGTAGCTCGGGTTGACCTGCCGCACTCTTGCCAGCCAAGCGTCGGCCGAACGGTCCGCCAGGACTTCGATGGCGGCGTGAATGGCCATGGCGTCCAGGGCTTCGGGAGAAATCTTCAGCGCCTCGTCTGCTTCCGAAGCGGCGGCTTTGGTATCCGAATCCTCCAGCGCCAGATTGGCCATCAGTTCGTACGCTTCGACGAGCTTGGCATCGAGTTCGATGGCCTTTTTCGCCTCTTCAACCGCCTTATTGTCGAAGCCGTCGGCGCTCACCAGAGCCAGGCCCAGGTAGGCCTGCGCGTTTTTAGGATCGCGCTGGAGGGCCTCCTGAAAAAGATTGGCAGCGTCTTTATTATTGAAGCGCTCGTGTAGCAGGCGGCCCCAGCGCACGCGGTAGTTCGCATTTGCCGCCGACTGCGCGACCGCGGTACGAAATTCGTTATTCGCGTCCTGATACATCTCCAAGCCCCAGAACCCTTCGGCGCGAATGGCCGGTTCGCGCGCCTGGGTCAACGACTCAAAGCATGCGTTCGCCTGGTCGTTATGGCCGTGCTTGCGCAGGGATTGGCACTCCTCGGGCGTTGCGGCACGGGCGAAGCTCGCGCCGGCGATGGCAGCCGCCAGTGCCGCAGTCGAAACCCAGGCTCGAAGCTTGCAGTTCACTTATCGAGCTCCTGCTGAACGCGCGCCAGTTCCACCAGAGCGGCCGTAAGCTGATTTTTGTACGCATCTTCCGGCATGGCCGCTTTTTCATATTTCAGCTTGTCGATCTTCTGCTCGAGGGTTTCTTTCTTGGCCAGCAGATCGCGCTTTGCTGGATCAGCCGCTGCTCTTTGGGCTTGGCCGATGCGGACCAGGGTCAAAGTCGAGAGCAAGAGTCCTTCGTTGTTTTCAGTCGATGGCGCTCTCACAGGTTCGCCCTTGCCAGTATCCTCGAATTGAGGATGTTCGGTGGCCAGCCGTTTCTGGGAGTCGTAGAAATCGGCGGTTTTGCGTTCTGCGTATTGGAACGCCTCAAGCCCGCTGATGGCCTCGTTCTTGTCTACGTCAGCCGCCGGATCGCGCATGGCCTCGATCCAATACCGCGCGAAGACCGTGGCATTCTTTTCCGTGCCACTCTTGGTTGCAGTGATGATGGCCCGGCCCGATTTCTTGAGCGCTGCCGCCGATCCGCCGCTGGCGCTGGTGGTATTGACGATCAGTTGCCGCTTGGCAACAACTTTGTCACAGAGGCTGGCAAGCTCGCTTCCGGAGAGATCCGGACCGGGTAGATTGAATTTGTACTCGGCGCCGTCGAAAGAGCCGTGGCCTATGAGGATGACAACCAGATCGTCTTCCACTTTTGCTTCATGCGCCACCGTCGCAAAGACTTCGTTTATGTGCGTGCGCGTGGCGTCCTTTCCGGAAAGCGTGTAGACGCGAAGATCCCCGCCAGAATCTTTGAGCAGTTTGTCCAGATCGCCGGCCAAGCCCTGGAAACGCTGCTCGTAGTCCGGCTCGCCGCCCAGTCCAGCGACAGTGATGTAGTAAGTCGCGGCACGAGCGCCTATGCCCGAGAGGAAAATGCAAAGGAGACCCAGGCCGACAAGCCAGCGCGCTTTCACACGAGCCCCCACTTCCGGCGCAGGAGCCATTCCGATGATGGCAGCAGGAGAATCAGAAGAAAGATTACGGGCATATTCCACAGGTCCTTGGCGTCGCGAATGGTGATTCCAGCCTCAGAGTAGGGAATTTCGTTGGCGAGCTTCGAGAGTTCCTGCGGCTGCCAATAGCGTCCTCCGGTCTGTGAAGCCAGCTTTTCGAGCAGGTCTCGATTCTGCTCGGTACGGAAGTTTTCCGCCACTCCATCCATGCGCTGGAACATCAGGGTATCGCGGCCCACGTCCTCGTCGCCATGTTTTGCCGATATCTCGACCGTGTAGGTGCCCGGCTT
>QHYQ01000136.1 GCA_003224175.1 Acidobacteriota bacterium | reverse complement strand
AGAATTTGCGATACCGGCACGACTTTCAGGAGCGCGGACATTGCTGCAGCGTTAGAAGTCTGCGCCGTATCGTAATAGAGCTTCGTCGCTTCGGCCAAAAAGCCTTGCGGAAGGTGAGATGCAAATGCGGAGTTTTTAGCCAAATTGACGAACCGCTCGACCAGGAAGGGCATCGAGCCGCCTGCGTGCGAGAAGATCATGCGAACGTTCGGGCAACGTCTGGTCGTCCCGCCGAAAACCAGCTGCGTGATTGCGCGAGTCGTGTCTGTCCCGTATTCGATTTCCGAATCCGGGATATTTGCGAGAACGTTCTTGCAGCAATTCGCGGACTTCGGGTGGGTGTAGACGACGGCCCCGCGCCGGTTGAGCTCGTCGAAAACCGGATCGAGAACTCGATCGCCGAGCCACTTGTCTCCATAGCTTGTATACATGGCCACGCCGTCGGCCTTGAGGGTATCCAGGCCGTATTCAATCTCACGCAGGCTGCCTTCGACGTCCGGCAGAGGCAAGTTGACGAACATACCGAAGCGGCCTTTGTGATCGGCAACCAAACGCGCCGCCTCATCGTTGCACTTGCGGGCGAGGCTTCGGGCCATGGCGTCATCGCCATTCCACACTCCGGGCGGCGCGAGTGACGTAATGGATGTTGCCACGCCGGCCGCGTCCATATCCTCGAGATCTTTCGCAGGCGTCCAATTGAGAACCGGAGCAGAGAGGAGGTGCTTGGCACCGAGTTCGGCCGAGTAGCTTGCGGGCGTCAAGTGGTTGTGAATATCAATACGGTGCGGCGTGGCCGTTCCTGTCTGCGCCGCCAGCAAGCTCCTGGAAATCAACACATTCGCACCAGCGACAGCGAGGCCCGCGAGGAATTCGCGTAGCCTCCCGTCAACTATACCGGGTAGGCAGGTTCTTCTTCGACATTCAGTGGCATCGCCAAGGGAGTCAGCAATGAGCATTACTCCCGCTTCGACGTTGTTCGGTCTATCACGCCATTTAACACCGCACGTCTGTTTGCACAAAGTTACGACCGGGCCAGCCGGCACCGATGCGACGACCGTCGTCCGGCTAATCATTTGCGTCCTAAAAGGAGGGGCGGGGCTATGGTAAGCACAGGGACAAATCCATTCACGGGGTCACAACTTACAGCGCGTGTCATGGCATTGATTGGATTGATCGCTTTGGCCAATTGGATGGTATTTGCTCAAGGTTTCGCGGCGGCCATCACGGGGACGGTGAAGGACACGTCAGGAGCCGCAGTGCCGGGCGCGGCGGTCACCGTCAAACATCTCGAGACCGGTCTGACGCGCGCAGTTGCGGCTGATGCCAGCGGTAATTACAGTATCCTATCGCTCCCGGTAGGCGCCTATGAGCTGGTTGCCGAAAAAATGGGTTTCCAGCAGGAGGTGCGGCGCGGAATTAACCTGGTGGTGGCTCAGGAGGCGGTAGTGGATTTTACGTTACAGGTGGGAAGCATCGTGCAGCAGGTCACGGTGACCGAGGCTGCTCCCCTGGTGAACACCACGACCGTCTCGACCTCTGGACTGATCAGCGAGCAACAGATCAAGGAGCTGCCGCTGAACGGGCGCAGCTTTGATCAGCTTCTGACGCTGAATGTGGGCATGGCCAACAACACCGCGAATACGCTCAACAACAGCGCCTGGACGGCTTTCTCCGTGGCGGGCAAACGGCCGGAAACCAATCGATTTCTGATCAATGGAGTCGATTACATTGGCGGCAACGCCTCCGGCCTGTTCATTACGCCGTCCGGAGCCAGCGGGATGTTGCTTGGCGTGGACGCGGTGCGGGAATACAACGTCCTCCCGAACAGCTATGGCGCCGAGTATGGGAAACGGGCCGGAGGGCAGATCAGCATCGTGACCTCCTCGGGGACCAACCAATTGCACGGAGACCTCTTCGAGTATCTGCGCAACAGCGCCTTCGATGCCCGCAACTTCTTCGATGCAACCTCCGCCGCGCCTCCCTTCAAGCGCAATCAATTCGGCGCATCGCTGGGCGGCCCGTTGAAGAAGGACAAGCTGTTCCTCTTCGGGAACTACGAAGGCTTTCGTCAGCGGCTGGCGGTTAGCAGCGTCGCGGTTGTGCCGGGTAGCAACGCTCGCCTGGGCTTTTTGCCGAACGGCACGTCCGCCGGTGTGAAGCAGGCGATGGTGGCTTATGCCAACGCTTTTTGGCCGGCACCCACTGGTCCCGACTTCGCCGACGGCACGGCTAACAGCGTAACCAATCCTCCGCAATCGGTTCGGGAAGATTTTGGCTTGGCGCGCTTTGACTACACCATCTCACGCGCGGATACCTTCTCGGCCAACTACACCATTGACAATGGGTTCAGAAGTGTTCCGCAAGTGGACCCCATTTTTATCCAACTCTCCGATATACACAGCCAAACAGTCAGCTTGCAAGAAACGCATATCTTTTCTCCCCGCCTCGTGAATGTCGCCACCGTGGGTTTCACTCGCGCCTATGCCGCGCAAGTGAATTCCGCGCCTTCGATTCCCTCAAACTTGGCGTTTCTTCCCGGCGGCAATCCCGGCTCGATCATCATCGGGGGTGGGGTGATCACCGCACAGCCGTCGCAGGTTGCGGCAGCATCCGGCAACAATCCGTACTTTGGTGCAAGAAATCACTTTACTTACGCTGACGACGTGCACTTCACCAGAGGCAGCCACGCTTGGAGCGTCGGCGTTTGGACTCACCGCGTTCAGGAAAACCTCGCTGGGGCGGCTCAGGGTTCAGCAGGAAACGTCGCCTACCAGAACGTGACCAAATTTCTCCTGGATCAACCCACCGCAGCGATCCTGGTTCGCAATCCCGTTCCGGTTGGCTACCGTTCCTGGGAAGGAGCCTGGTATGTCCAGGACGAAATCGCCCTGCGGCGTAATCTCAACTTGCGTCTGGGGTTGAGGGACGAGTTTACCGACGGCTGGAATGAAGCGTTTGGCCGGTGTACCAACTATTTCTATGACCCTGGCTTCGTGATCCAGACCAATCCCAACATTGGCAATTCCTGCTTCCAGAAGAACAACGCCAAACTCTTGTTGCAGCCGCGCGTGGGCCTTGCCTGGGATCCGACCGGCGGGGGAGCCTGGTCCGTGCGTGCCGGCTTCGGAATCCACAACGATCTCCTGGATAACCTCGGCATACGCGCCTACCCGAATCCACCCTTTAACGCCCGCGAGCAGATATCGATAACAAACGGGTGGCTTCCTTACCTTCCGTTCCAAAAGAATGCCCCCCTCCCGCCCACTTGCAACGCGCAGTCGCCGCTGCGGCCGCCCGCCTGCTCGATTTATCAACCCGCCGGCTTCGATCCAGCCATGTTCACGCCCACCATCCAGGAATGGAGCCTTACGGTGGAGCGCCAAATCACCAGAGACCTCATGATTGCGGTGGGCTATGTGGGCAGCGAGTCCTACCACACAAATATCACCATGGATAGCAATGCGGCTCCGCCCCAGTTGTGCCAGAACGCCGCTGGATGCGCCAGCGGTGGAACGACTGCGTCAGGGGCGGCCTATTGCCCTTCCAAAACAACGCCGGTGTGCCCGATTGTGCCGCTAGGCACAACCTATATGGCGCCGGGAACGCGCCCGAACCCCTTTGTCTCCAACAGCATCGCCTGGTTTGATGAGGGCACGGCCAACTACAATGCCCTCGACGTCTCGCTGCAAAAGCGCTCCACTCGCGGACTAAGTTTCAAACTGAATTACACCTATTCGAAGGTTCTCGATTTGAATTCGGCCATCCTCGCTCCCGGCGGCGAAAACGAACCACCGGACGTCTTCAGCCCCTACAATCTCGGGTTGAACCGAGGGCCTGCCTCCTACAGCCTCGAGCATCAGTTCAACGGCAACTTCAGCTATCAGTTGCCCTTTGGGAGCGGCAGACACTTTGCAAGCGGCTCCCGTGGGCTGGTGAACCAAGTGATCGGCGGCTGGCAGTGGAATGGCATCGTCACCGCTCAGGGCGGTTTCCCTTTCACGCCTCTGGTCGGCTCGAATATTTCTGGGACTGGCGACACCAATCCGGTCGACGTCCCCAACTGGAATCCCAACTTTAGCGGGCCGGTGCTTTTGAGGAACCCGAATCAGTGGTTCAATCCCAACGCATTCCAGATGCCGATTGCGGGGACCTTCGGGAATGTCTCCCGCGGGTTCCTCCGCGGCCCAGGCTTGGTCGACGTGGACACTTCATTTTTCAAGAGGTTCCAAATCAGCGAGCAATGGACCTTGCAGTTTAGGGCCGAGCTCTTCAATATTCTCAATCAAGCCAGCTTTGCCTACCCCAATGGAATTGTTTTCGCGGGCAACAAAATAAGCTCCACGGCGGGACAGATTACCGCCACGTCCACCACCTCGCGGCAAATTCAGTTCGCGCTGAAACTGATGTTTTGACCTAATCCAAGGCGGAGGCGTGCTTTAAAAGACTCGGCTGCGTATCTTGGTTGCTGATTTCGGCTCGCCCCGGAATCTTAGCCTCGCGCATCATTTCGTTCGTTGCTGAGTACGACGTACGACGGCCAGCCTTCAGTTCCGTCAGCGCGGCCTTCACTCGGCCGTGGGGGTTTTGACGCCCACACGCTTCCGCTCGAAATCTGACTCATAATCGGGCTTTCCACCGGAGGCTTGAAGGAATGTGGGAGGAGGTGCTATAAGCAGCGTATTTGATGTGTGCTCACCGATGAAATTCCCTTTGACTGCGAAAGACCAGGAATTGACTCCCAGGAGGGCAATCCATGAAAAGGCTTTGGCTTTCAACGCTCACGGTACTGTCGCTTATCGTCTTCAGTGCGCCCCTTTGCGTGCGCGCCCAATCAGCAGATTCGATCCGCGATTCTGTGCACGTCGCCGATAGCTATCAGTTGATTCCGAACATCACCTACCGCACCGCGAGCAATTGGGATGCGAAGCTGGACGTCTATCAGCCGCGTGGCCTGAAGGCCCCCAATCCAACCATCATGTTCTTTCACGGCGGCGGCTGGACGAATGGAACCAAGGAAGCCTCAGCTCTCTCGTTGCTTCCGTATCTGCAGATGGGCTGGACGGTCGTGAACGTGGAATATCGAATGACGAATGTGGCGCTGGCGCCGGCGGCGGTGGAAGACGCGCGCTGTGCGTTGCGCTGGATCTATCGAAATGCCGCGCAATACAACTTCGATACCAGCAGGATCATCACCAGCGGCCAATCCGCCGGCGGCCATCTGGCGCTGATCACTGGAGTTTTGCCGGCGTCGGCCGGCTTCGACAATACCTGTCCCGGCGACCGCGCAGGTGGCGCTTCGACGAACGGCCCCACGAACACGGACGAATTGAAAGTGGCGGCTATCGTTGATTGGTACGGCATTGCCGACGTGAACGAATTGCTGAGCGGCGCCAATCAGCGAAGCTGGGCGGTGGCCTGGCTGGGCGCGCTGCCCAATCGTGAGGAACTGGCAAAGCAGGTGTCGCCATTGACCTACGTTCGCGCCGGAATTCCGCCGATCATCAGCGTGCACGGCGACGCGGATCCTGTGGTTCCCTACACCCAGAAACAGCGGCTACACCAAGCCTTGGCGAAAGCAGGCGTGCCTCACGAGCTCGTCACGATCCCGAACGGCAAACATGGCGGCTTCACGGACGAAGAAAACCTCAAGGCATATGCTGCCATTCGTACTTTCTTATCGCAGCACGGTCTGCCGACCTCGACTTCAGAGAGAGCTACGCCCCTTAGCGCAGGGCGTTAGGCGTGGATCTGAGGGCAGGGGTCCGCGCCTCTGATTAACCTAGGAACGCGCGGAGTCGATGCAAAGCTTAGGGTGTTCCGGCTTTGCGCGCCGCCGCCGGTTTGGCGAACTTCGAAGCATCAATGGGCAGGTTCGGCTGCACGGAGCTCAGCTCCGTGGTGGACCGCCCGTCGGTCCAGGTGACCGTGTAGTGAAAGGGCATCTTCACTCCGGCCACGTCGCGGTAGTCGGAATAATCAATCTGCGTCGGATTAGTGCCGATTGCAGTGTTTGTGTAGCGCACGAGCCGCACCAGCAGGCCGGACTTTTTGTCGAAATATAGCTTCACTGGAGTTTTCGCGACACTGGTCCCTTGAACGACGTCGACTTCGTTATCGTCAATGAACGTGGGCGGGAATCCCGTGCGCCATTCCGTGAGCGTTCGCTTGATCTGCGCAGGAAAGCACAACTCCGCATCCAGCCTGGCGCCCTCCAAATTTCCCCTCGCCAGGACAAGCACAGGTAACGGCAAGAGGGTACCGGTTGATGTCATCCAACCAGTGCGGCCATCATAGGTTCTGATACTGTCTCCTTGCGGGATACGAACGATGGCAGTAAGTTGATCCGGAGCCTTAGCGTAGACTTCTACCGGAGCCTTTTCATCGCCGGTATCGAAACCTTCGTAAGTCCCCTTGGCAACAAAGCTCGTCAGCTTGGCGAGTTGCTGTGCGCCGCCCAGCGCCTGGATATATTTGTCAAAGACCTGATCGGCAGAGGGCGCTCCGGACCTGGGTTCCCCGACGATTTCCACCTCGTTTGGATCTTCCGGAGGAGGAGTGCCATATTGTTCCGCCAAACTCGGTATGGCCTTGGGAGCATTCCCGCTTCGGTGGCAGGAGTAGCACGTGACGGTCTGTTTGCCTCCGAAATTGGCGGCATTGATGGACTTCACCATGAGGATCATTTTGCGAGCCGTCTGCTTGACTGGGGTGTCAACCGCATACTTAGTCACATCGCTGGCGGCCTCCACGCTATGGCAATCAATACAATTCATGCTGAGGGAGGCGGCAATGAAGCCCATCGTGCCCATGAATTCGTCCACGGTGAGTCCCCGCAGGACTTGAACGTTTTTGAATACCTCATCCGCCATTTGTGGTTTTTCTTCTGGTGCGGTCTGGCCGCCTACCGGCGCCACGCCCGGCAGGCACGTGACCGCTATTACCAGGGCACCAACAATGACTCGCCTCGACATGAATTTCATCTTGCCTTCCTTGCTTGCTGCGAACGAGGAGCACATCCGTTCGCACAAGTGGATTCGGGATCGTTGCGGCTCAGCGCATTTTTCCCTGTAACCGGCGCATATCCTATCACGTTGTAATGACTCGGAAAAAAGAATGGCAGTGTCCCGAAAAACCGAGACACTGCCAAAAAGGTTGCGATGATTGAGCCGCGGGATTTAGTTCACGGGATCCTTATCGATATCTGCAGGAGCGGGTCCCTCTCCATAGTAACGCTTTCTGCCAACCACGATTTCCCGATCGTCGGTCAGCTTTACGGTCTCGGCCGCGCCCTTCGGCAGCGCACCCTTGCCAGGGCATGCTCTTACCGTGACCGTTTTGCCGATACTATCGACCAAATCCGCCCGGCGTGTTCCGGTTCTTTGCACCAAGCTGACGGAGGAGCCCTCAAAACGCCAACTGGTCACTTTGCCGGCCGGGTCCGGGGCGCTTGGATCCTCGGGCGACGCCTTTGATTCGACGTTAAAATAGATGTGCGGATTTTCCCATTCGACTTTCGTCAGCGTACCAGTAATGTAGATGTACTTGCTACCGTCGAATTCGAACTGAAAACCATGATGAGCAAATACCGGAATCGCCAGTAGCAGGGAACTCACCACCAAAAGGCTCAGATTCGCCGCCATTGCGACCGGGAGTTGACGTCTCATTCGGAAATCTCCTTCTCCAAGCTGGGGGCCACCAGGATGACCCGAATTTATCGGAACGCAAATGGCCTGTCAAGGTGAGGGTCGTGGTCGCTGCTGCGCCCGTAATGCAATGCCATCGAACGCATGCGCTATACTCGCAAGGACATGATCGTTTCAGCGACAAGGCTGCGAGTCCGGTCGGCTTTGCTGTTATTGCCCTTCGTGTTTCGGACTTTTCAGTCGCAGCGGCAAGTCGTGCGCGCCCCAGGCTTCCAGGGCGGACGTTTGTTAATTGATACGAAACGAACGTTCTGGACACTCACGGCCTGGGAGTCCGAGAAAGCCATGCGCGACTATCGCGGGTCCGGCGCCCACAGGAACGCGATGCCGCGCCTCATTGACTGGTGCGACGAAGCCTCCGTCGTCCATTGGACAAGCGAAAGCGCCGAGATTCCTTCCTGGGCTGAGGCCGCGGGGCGCATGCGGCAGGAAGGCCGCCCATCGCGATTGGCGCATCCATCCTCGAATCACGAAGCGCTCCAATTCCCCGACCCGCGCCTTCGGCCGACGATCGGGCAGGAGCTGCGACCGCATCGCTAGAATTTAAGGTTTGGATTTTCCGACGGCGGCATCTCTGACCCGGTCGTTAAACCGATTTTCCTCCGACGGCGCGCAAATCTCCTCAAAAATCGCCGCTTTCGCTCTCACAAAAACGATCCGATCACTCACCCAAGGCTCCGAATATGCCTTCGGGTCGGTGAGCGTCATGTTCACTTCCAGGCTGTCGGCGTCCACGCGCCGCCAGCGTTCCTGTAAGTGCATCTGGTCGCTATGCGGGTTCCCGAAATGGTCAAGCCAGGTTCTGTCGTCGTAACCGGTCGAGTCAGTGACGAATGTGTCTCTATCCCATTTGCCGATGGAGTATCCATACCAGGCTGGGTCGGGGTCTTTGGGAAGCGCTCGTCCATCCGTCCAAATCGTCCTCCAGACGTCGTGATACTGCATGTGCTGCAGCACCCTGTCAGACGCCTGCACAAACTCAAATGGCCTTAAATTGGCCTCCCATAGATCGCGCGGATAACCCAATGGATCACAAGTCGAAACTGGGTCATTTCCTGTCCCCGGAGGAACCGATCTGGGCCCATAACTCACTTTGGTCTCGTCGAGCCGTGCCTTGCCCCAGGCCGTCATCGGAGGGGGCACAGAGGTTTGCTTCATCTCGTTGGGAACATGTTCCAAAGCTAGAGGCTTTGAAGTAAGGGAGTGCTTTTCGAATCCCCGCGTTGGCATGGACCAGACGCCGGAGAGGTCGTGAGGATCAAAGGGCCTGGGCGCAGAAAGCTCCTTCGGCAATTTTTCCGGCTTCCACGCTCCGGGCGCATACCCTTTCGTGCCGTAAGTCTGAGCGAGCGCGACACCGGAGACCGCCAGTAGGAACATGAGGACGCCCAATGGATTCATAAATTGCCTTCGCATGGTTAAGCTCCGATCTGCTCGCGATCTGCTTCCCGAGCGACTCCTTCAATATGAGGAGTCGTCACGCTCGCCGTTTCCCTTGACTCCCTTTCCTGAAAGCACTTTGCCATTGGAAAGCACGACGTGGTCAAGCGTCATGCGCGGCGCACCGGATTTGGAGGGGTGGCCGGTAGCCGTTATTTTGTCTCCAGGCTTGAACGAATCTCTGGCGAAGCCGGCGCCAGACATCTGGTGGGGGTTGCCCAATTCGGCGCCCCAGTGCACCACGTTGCCCTTATCGTCTGTGACATCGAACAGTAGGCCGCAATGGGGATTGGACCACAGCCAGTCCGTTACTGTTCCTTTCAGCGTGACGAGTTTGTCCACCTCGTATGCGACGCCCGTTCCGTGGTGTGCCGTCAGAGGAGCCGAAACGATTAGGAGTCCCAAAATCACAACGACATAACCCACGAATCTCATACGTCACCTCCGTGGCAAATGAAGGTCACAGTTGCCTCCCTAGCGGGCCGAGAACATGGTCCAGAACACCAGACGGCTACTTTTGTGCTTGCAGCCGGTCCCTCATGACCATTGACTCCGCAGTACCACTCGAGCAACGCCTCATGACCGAGCGAGTAGCGACGCGGGGCGGAGGTCCACGGCTTTGCCAGCACCTTGGGATCTTCGATCGTGACTTGGTAGATTAAGTAGTTCAGCGAAGGACGGGTGATGCGCTCGATCACATGCTCCTGGTCGCTGTGGAATTGCCATTGCTCCCCATTCCAAACCCTCTCGTCGATCGCAACCGTATCAATAACCAGCGTATCTCCGTCCCAACGAGCCACAGATTCGCCGTTGAACTTCGGGTCGGGATCTTGGCTGTGGGCACGCGCGTCGGTAGGCACAACGCGATAGTCGTGATTGTGCTCGTCGAGTTGCACCAATAATCCCGGCGTAGATACGAATTGAAAGGGGCGGTCCGCATTCAGGACGATGCCCGGAACACCATGCGGCATACAATTCCGTGAAAGCTTGAGGATCTCCATATCCAGAGCCGCTATCTTCTGTTCGCGGGGCAGCTTATCAAAAGAAGAGGGGTCGCGAGTTTCGGCCACGAGGTTTGCTTGCTGCTGCTTGATCTCTTCGACCGCCCAGGGTTGGAAGGAAGGCTTTTCCTCCGGCGTTACCTTAGGATCAAATTCCCTCTGGTTGGGATCGAGTACCCCGAAGGAACCTACCAGTGTCGCGTCTTCTTTTCCAAGAAGCCCCTTGAACCAGACTCCGGAAAAATCCGGATGTCCGTCCGCCAGCCGCGGCGTCGGCCCGCCATCGGGCAGCGGCTTCGAAGGCTCCCGGTGGGCATAGCCTGGAGTCGATAGTTGTCCCTTCTTGTCTTGAGCGCTCGCAGATGAGGAGACCATGCACAAAGATGCCAGTAAGCTCAATGTAAGAAAAACCTTATTCGGAAAATACCCCGTCATGCCGCCTCCCGATGATGGAACATCAGAAAATCTTCGGCTCTGAAAAACACCGCGCGCAAACTGAGCCCGTAGTCAGCACAGAAGCTAGTGGCTCGATTCCTTGCTGATTTCTTCTGCCAGCCGTTTTCTCGTTTCCTTCAAGGCCCGCACTTCCTCATCGCCGTCAGGATTGATCCCACAATACCATTCGTTCAAAGGGTCGCTGCTAACGGACAGCGAAAATTTATGAGGCGCGGAGACCCACGGCTTGGTCAGAACCTTGGGATCTTCGACCGTGACTTGGTAGATCAGATAGTTCCTCGAGGGACGACTGAAGCGCTCGACGACGTGTTGCTGGTCGCTATGGATCCAAGCACCACCGTCATTCCAGGTCCGGTCATCAAGTCCGATCGTGTCGATGACGAGCGTATCCCCATCCCAGCGAGCCACGGATTCGCCGTTGAACTTCGGATCAGGCTCTTTGCTATGCGCGCGCCCGTCGATAGATACCACGCGCCAGTCGTGATTCAGTTCGGTGAGTTGCACCAAGGTCCCAGGCGCCGTCACCATTTGCATCCCGTGCATGGCCCCCACCAAGGTGATGCCCGGAACACCGTGCGGCATGCACTCTCTCTCCAGTCTCGCGATCTCGGTATCGATGGCGGCAAGCTGCTGTTCCTTGGTCATCTTCGAGAGCGCTCCAGCCGCTGGTCCCCGGCCCATCTGCTTGACCTTCTCCGCAGCCCAGGGCTGGAAGGAAGGTTTTTCTTCCGGCGTCACCTTGGGATCAAACGGCCTCTGCGCCGGGTCGCCTTGCGTCGCCGCGGACTGCGCGAGCCTCGCGTCTTCCTTGCCCAGTCCTCCCACGAACCAGATTCCCGAGAGGTCCGGATGGCCGTCCGTCAGGCGCGGCGGCGGCCCGCCGTCGGACAGCGCCTTCGAAGCCGCCTTTCCAGCTCCAGCATAGCCCGGCGCGGATGGTTGCCCTTTATCCTGCTGAGCGCCGGCAGATACCGAAACCATGCAGACCAGCGCCAGCACACACGTCATAATCACCAAAGAATTAGCCAAATGTAGTTTCATGTAGATTCTCGCTGTTCGTATATATGGAACGCTTCGGATATATAAGCCGTTTCAGACCCAAAAATCCACGACTTTTAGCGACGGTCTTCGTGCAGGCGATTATATAAACGTCGACCAAGAGCCGGCCGGAATCGCGCCGTGCTCTCCCTCAAACTATAGCCGATTGCAGCTGTGGTGAAGCCGGTAGTCCGTCTCCTAGAACGAGAACTTCAGCACAAACTGAATCAGCCGCGGATTCACCGAACTGACGGTAACTTGCGCAGGCTATCTTTAGGGACGCGGGGTTCGAGCCGCATACCTGAAGCCTAGAAACAGGGCAGTTTCAACCTAGATCGCGGAGGAGCATCCAATGGTGATCCGCTGGGAATTGGCACTTTTCACCATCCTGGCATCTGCTGCACTGTCGAGTATTGCCCAGGCCCAGGCAGAAGCGGCGCAGGCTCATGTCGCGGCGGCCCGAGCGGCCGTTTCGCCAAAGGCTGCGAACACGCAGCCCTGGCACGACTTCAATTCGGCGTTCAACGAGATGTGCGCTGAGCCGAAGCCAGGGGCGCGGCCGCAACCGGTAGGCAAGGATATTCCCTCGGAACCTGGCGAGGCTGCGAAACTGACTCCCACTCCACGCGAAAAGTGGTACGCCCTGCCGGCGAAGGTCTTTGACAATCTCTATTACATCGGTACGAAGACAGAATCGACCTGGGCCATCACTACGTCGGCGGGGATTATTCTGGTCAATACGAATTTCGATTGGGTCACGCCGGAACTCCTTGATGAATTGCGGACATTCGGCCTCGACCCCGTGAACATTAAATATGCCGTGATCGTGCGCTCGCATTCGGATCAGTCCTGGGGAATCAATGCTCTAAAGAAAGTCGTGCCTTCCGCGCGCGTTATCATGTCCGAAGGCGATTGGGAGTTCCTGGCGAACGATAATTCCCCCGCCAAGGTGAAGCCGACGAAGGATATGGTGGCCAAGGATGGTCAGAAAGTGACGCTCGGAGACACCACCGTCACGCTTTACTCCACTCCGGGAGCCTCGGCGCACAATTTATCGCTCATTTTCCCTGTGAAGGACGGGAATCAGCGCCATCTCGCCGGAATGATCGGCGGCACAACGATGAATGTCGTGCAGGGAGGCGTGCAGGTGTTTCCCGACACGCAGACGATGATCGAGACCTATATCGCGTCGGCGAAGCGCTTCAAGGAGACCGAAGATAACGCCGGCGTGGACACAATCATCTCCATCCACGCCGCCCTCGATAACATGTTTGAAAAAGTAGATGCCTTGCATTCACGCAAGCCGGGCGATCCTCATCCTTTTGTCAGCAAAGACGCCGTCGACCGCTTCAGCACATCGTTATCGAATGCGCCGAAGCTAAACTGGCTTGGGCAAATAGCAACTAGTTTTTCTTAACCTGTCATTCATCTCATTCATCGATGGCGCGAGCAACCGCATCCTCGCATACGCGAGGACTGTTCGCGTATGCCACAAACGAAAATTCCGGCGGTCACACGAGCCGTACCCCCCTCGTAGAATCGAAGAAAAGAATCACGCGCTCGCAGTCGAAGCATCGGGTGAGGACTAGTAGCTCCAGTCCACCACAGACTGCCTTCAAGGGCCCTCAGAGTCAATAAACTGATCGCTGGGACTTCTTCGGCAACCCCTCCGACTTCACATCCGGGAAGAATGGTCTCCCCTACTGCACCGGACCCAGCGCTTGCTCTCAATATAGCGGTATATCCGCCGTCACGACCCCATTCTCTGCCGCGCAATCCCAGAGGATGTGGAACCAGTGTCTAGCTCATGCCGCGGATCCTACGGGTACGCTTCTGGCGGGTGGCTGCTTCGTTTCCGGCAACTCCGTCATGACGCCTCCTACCCTAAATACGTTTGGCAATATGGGCCGGAACATCTTCCGCGACTCGGGCTTCAAGAACTGGGATTTCTCTATATTCAAGACCTTCACGTTCAAGGAGCGTTTGGGCGCCCAGTTCAGGTGGGAGGTGTTTAACATTCTCAAGACGGCGATTATCTCCAACCCTTACGGCGCGGCGAATGGCTATAGCTTCGGCAATGACCCCTCGCTCGTCAACGGCAATAGCAGTCCGTTTGGCTGCGGCTGCGCCACGCCCGACATAGCAGCCGGCAATGCCATGGTCGGTTCGGTATTTTTCGCGAGCTTTATCGTATATGCCTTGACATCGGCGCATCCGAGTCGGAAACTGCCGTTACCGCTTTTTTCTGCGCGCAGTCGCCCAGCCATCCAGGGTCCCCAGCGCAGTTGGTGTTGTACGCCATGGGGTGGAAGCTAGCCCGGTCCGCAAAAATAAATAATCAGGAGGATCGCAATGCCGAATGTAAAGCCTGTTCCCGAGAGATACCGTTCGCTTACTCCAAACCTTGTTTGCCAGAATGCGGCTGCCGCCATCGATTTCTACAAAAGAGTCTTTGGCGCTACGGAGATTGAGCGCTTTCCGGGCCCTGATGGAAAAGTCATGCACGCCGAATTGAAGATCGGCGATTCCATTATCTTTGTGAATGACTCCATGAGTAAGCTGGCTCCTGGCGCCGCCGCAGGCACGAGCAATCCCATGTATCTGCACCTGTACGTTCCCGATGCTGACACCATTTTCAACCGAGCCCTAAGCGCCGGAGCTCGAGTAGACATGCCGCTACAAAACATGTTCTGGGGCGACCGCTACGGCAAGTTTACCGATCCGTTTGGCCAGCAGTGGGGAATCGCCACCCACATAGAGGACGTTGCGCCGGAAGACTTGCCGCGCCGCCAGCAAGAGTTTTTCGCCAAAGCGGCCAGCGGCCGGCAGTAGGATTGAAGAGGAAACACATACCGGCCGCTCCTGCAGGAAGATGCGGCTGAATCATCAGATTGGAGCGCCCCGCGGATGCCTTTGCGGGGCGCTTCCTATTGCGGTTTACATCTTCTTGCCGAACGGCGCTGCTCATAGTGCGCCAGACACAGCAGCAAAGACAGCAGGAGCAGCCCTCCCCAAAATAGTGCGCCATAGATTTCAAAGCGCCGTCCAATATCGAGCACGGTTCCTACGTTCAGAAGGCCCACCACCGTCAGGGCCGTATACCCGAACCGGCGCATCGGTTGCGCCGCGCTCATCAATGGGGCCAGCGCGTATGCCGCCGGCAAAACGTAGAGTGAGAAGTAGTGATCTTCGGCCACGGGCGAAACGAGCAGCATCCATACCACCAAGGCTCCCAGAATCAGCGGCTCCGACTGCGCATTCGCCCTTCGCCCCAGAAGCCAGATCGGTAACGCCAGCGCCGCAGCCAGAGCCAGAACCATCAGCCTCGTTTGGTCGCCTTCCACCAGCCTCTGCATTACCGAACCCAAATCCTGATTCCGGGGCCTCTCCATGCTGAGCAGTTGATCGTATAACTCGGAATGCGATCGTGAGGATTCTGACCCCAGCGCCGGCCCCGCTACTTCGCGGGTCCATTCGCCTATGTAATGAAGATTGCCGTGCCAGCCGAAAACCGCGCTCGGTAGCACGAGGCCGCCGAGCAGAATTGCCACCAGCGTTGCCGACACCATTTTCCATTTGCCGCGCCACGCGTAGTAAAACAAAAGGGTCAGCGCAAAAGCCTTCAGCAATACGGCGCCCGCCAGACACGCCGCTCCCGCTGTGGTTCGTTCTTTCTTGTCCCAAAAAATCGCGGCGATGACGAGCCAGCTCATCAGCACCGAAGCCTGCCCGCGCGTCAGGCCTACCGTGAACCAAACAGCCACGATCAACGCGGGGATGAAGAGAATGGCCAGCCTCTTGCGCCCGCCCTTAACCCCGGTTCCTGCGAGCCGGCCCGCCATGCTCACCGAGGAGATCGTCAATCCAGCACACACGAAATACCAGGCCAGCACGCTAACCGGCAGAGGAAGCAGCGCAAACGGCACCATCACAATCGAATACGGCGGAGGATAAACGTACGCCCAGCCGCGCACGTTGCGAATGGCATAGGGATCCTGACCGTGCAGCACGGCCGCCGCGGCGTCCCGATACACCGTGAAATCCGTGCGGTGCGCCGGCGAGCCCCATTGGTGCCCCGGGATGCCGTAGGGTCCGGCGCGAAAAAGCGTGATCCAGGCAAAGAATGCGAAGAAGAGAATCGTTGCGCCCGCCAGCCACAGCTTCAGCGTTCGCACGCGATCCACTTCGGCCGCAGGCTGCGTTAGCGTCGCCAAACCGGCTGCTAGTCTACAAAATGAAAGCCCCGCCAGCTAGGGAGGACCGGCGGGGCGTTTCCAGAGGTGACCGCAAATGGTTTAGAAAATTGTACGGAAGCCGCTCCTGCGCCACAACTTCATAATTTGGATGGCATCCATCGATTTTCCCGCTCTTCCTCGCGCGGGGGAACGTAAAGTACCCCCGGTATCCCTCTGCCGGATTCGCAGTATTTCGTTCCCCCCGATCTGAGCAATTCTCCGAGCGATCGATTTCGTTCCGAATCTATTCCGATGAATCGAACGCCACTCCGCGCGGCCCAGGCGGTCCCTGAGCGGAGCTGTGCGCGAACGCCGGTGCTTTGGGCGGCGCTGCTGGGCGTGGCGGTGGCTTTCTCCGCGCTTGCCGCACGCGCCCAGACTCGAGCTTCCCCTTCACCAGTCTCCGGCGGGAGCGTAGTCAATGTCGGGACTGTATCCATCACGGTGCCATAACGATATCCGCAACGTTGTTCTGGAAAATTGAAGTGCGGGCCCAGTGCTAATAGGCCATGGCGCTGCGCGTAAAGAGTGGGCCGGGCGCCTTGCCTTCGCCACAGGCTTTGAGGCGAAACATCAGCTCTCCCCAGGTTGTGTTGCAAGAGATGAAGTAATCAGTTTCGGTCTTCCAACCCGCATGAGCGATTGCAGCATGGTGCCGCCGCTCTTGGATGCGGTGTCAAATATGAGCCGCGTGCCCTTCCATTCCTGGCCGGATTCGCAGAGCCATTCGGCGCTTTGCGGCGCCGCCATGTGCACAGGGCTTAGCCGGTAGACCGTGGCGCGATTAAAAAAGCCCAGCTCCACGGCGTGGGCCGCCCCATTTTCCGTTACGTCTTCGCTCCACCATTGGGAAAAACCGTGAGGAGTGGAGACCAGCGTATA
>QHYQ01000079.1 GCA_003224175.1 Acidobacteriota bacterium | reverse complement strand
GATTGAGCGAGTTCGCGAATCTGCAAAGTTCGGCGGCATCCTGGGCAGCTTCGCGCGGCGTGCGCTTTCCGACGGACGCGATGTAGGCAGACAAAACTGCCTCCTGCGTATTCGTTCGCATGGATGTGCTCCTAAGTTGTGGATTTGGGGAGAAGACCGAGGTGGGAGTAAAAGAATCCGAGTCAGAGAGGCTTTCGTCTCTCTGACTCGGTTAGGTGGATGTGGCAGCCGGTCATTCGGCAGCTTCGGGCAAGAACTCTTCGATGTTCTTGTATCCGTTGTTGCCCTGACCGACTTTCACCAGGCAGGGAAGATGGAGTTCCATCCCGGCTTCGACCTCGCTTGCCGGAATGTCGTAACCACTCGCTTCCAGACGCTCCGCCAGCTCTTCGGGACGGCCGAACACGCGCACCGTCTCGCCACCGACATCCACCTTGAGAAAAAGAGATTCGCCCTGACGGGTTTTCATGCGATCAATCTTGGTGATGACCGCGTGAACAGGACTCCCTTCCGTGGCAGATGTGGAGCGAGACTTGACCAGCGTTGGTTTTGCTGGACTCGGTGAAGCGGTCTCCCGAGTGTATTTGTGTTCTGAGGGTGCGGTGTTCTTAACGGCAATCGAAGCCAGGCGTTCGAGTAACTCGTAGGCATAAGACGCGGTTTCCCGGTCTTGTGCCTCGTCGTTGATCACGCGCGCCTGAACCTCGACTTGCATGCTGCCTTTCCCGTCGGTCTGGACGGTACGCCGGATGCGGAAGATGAGCGGAGAGACTTCCGTAGTCGCGGTCTCGTTCGCCCTGACGGCCCCGTTTCCGTTCGCGGGCGATGAGACTTTGACCTGCGGTGCCAACGAGGTGATCGCCGCCGCAGCAATGTGTTTGCAAATCCGCCCGTCCTGCGCAATGCGCACTTGGAAATCGGGACAGGTGCAAGACCCATTGCCGTGCGGATCGAGCTTCACCTTGTAGGCGGTTCCGCTCTTGTTGGTCACGATGAACTCCGGGAAATCGCCCGCTACGCGCAGGCGATTGGTTTTCATTTCTTCTACTGCCCGGGCCCAGCGATTACCTGCTTTCGACTGCAGCAGGGTAAGCGCCAGGGACGCCGATTGTGGATCTACGACTTGTGCTGCTACTGACATATGGTTTTTCTCCTTTTGTGGATTTGTGGCTGGAATGGCCGATCCCGCTGTATGAAATCGGCTCTCCCGCAATCCAGCCGGTGTGGATCGGCGTGGGAGTGCCGCCGAACTTCTTGTGGATCAAGGTTTGTGGGTTAAGAGGTTTGTGGGTAAAACTCGATGAACGTTAGACGCGCAACGGCATCAGCAGATGCTGGTAGCGGAAAGCGTCAAAGAGAGCGACCTCGGAGATCGCTTCAGGAAACAGCTTCATCGAGATCGTATCGGTTTCAACGCTTTTCACATACTGGGTCAGGTAGTGATAGTTGAAGCCGATGTCCCTGGCCTTTCCCGAAACGCGAGTGTGCTCCAGCGCGATGCTGCTTGCGGTGCCGTCGTTTTCGGTTTTGATGGAAACGGGCGAATGAGAAAGCTCCAGCTTCACCGCTGGGACTTGCGCCTTGCGAGCGGTGGGCGAGAGTTTGGCGAGGCCTTCCAGCAGTTCTTCACGCCGGAAGACCACTCTGGCTTCGAGCGGTGCCTTGGGCAGGACGTTCTCGTAATTCGGGAACTGGCCTTGCCCGCGGCGGGTGATGAGTCGAGAGCCATCCGGCAGCGCGAACAGATTGAAATCCTGTTCAGAGCCGCAGGTGGAAAACTCGACCCAGCGAGGCTCATCTGCCAAACCCAATCGGCTCAGGATGGTTACGGTTGAACGGAGCAGGAGCACCCAAAATGTGGAGTCTCCTGTCGTTCTGGCCGTGCCTTCGACAACCGATAGCCGGTGACCATCGGTGCCGACTACCCGGAAGATCGAGCCGCGGAGTTCAAGTTTGAGGACATCGGTGCTGTAGCGCCCCGATTCAGTCGAGACGCAGAACAGAGCTCGGCGCAGTGCCCCATCGAATGCCGAACCGAGGATTTGGCCTTGCGGCTTCGCTTCCCCATCTGGGCTTTCAGGGAAACTGCTCGATTCGGCACACGAAAGAACGACTGTGCGCTTGTTGGCAGTGACCTCGCACGTGCCATTGCGGATTCGAAGCTTCAGGTTCGAAGCCGATTCGGTTTTGACGAGTTGGCAAAGCTCCTTCGCCGGAATTAGCACATCGACATCGCTGTCGACGGCTTCTCCGACAAAGGGGATGGAGATGTGCAGACGGTTATCCAGGTCAGTGGCGGTCAACTCCAGATGGCCTTTTGCAGCGCGCCATCGCAAGTTTTCCAGCACCGGCAAGATTGCTCGCTTCGGCACTACCAGGCAGAGCCTTTCGAGCGCCGATTTGAGCTGATTGGTGTTGATTACAGCACGATCCGTTTGGCGGCCAGCCGATCTCGTGCCATGGCGATAGATATGGGCACAACCACTGCGGCCTTATCTCCCTCAACGTAAACTTGAGCACCGGGGCCATTGACGCCCATCTCGCCGTTCGCAATCAATTCCTGGAACGTCTGCAGCAAGCGGCCGACCTTGCTGTCGGGCTGGACAGCGATGGCGGGCTGGGCCTGCTCGACACTCGCCTGATCGCCCCGGCTGACCATCTGCGACAGGGCGCTGGCTGATTCTTTGCTGTGCGCGTCTGCGAGGCATGATCCCAGATGCAGTACGCGCGGCAGACCCATAAATGCGATGTCCTGCCGAGAAAGCACGTGGTGTATGAGGAAGCCGGAAACATACGCATGTGCGCCATGCTGACGGTCAGGCCGCCAGCTCGCGACTGGCGTTTTCGTCCGCCTGCCGAACTCGGCATAGGGTTCATCGAGTGGGCACCACGTTTCACCCTTGCCGCGCACCTCCAACTCGAACAGCTTTCCCAGGTCATGGCACAAAGCAGCGATGAACGTTGCATATTGCCAGCGCGGGCGGTTGTGTGAGCTACGGAAGCTATCGACGCTACCGTCTGACCGGAGTTCCATGGCGATGTTGCCCTCGAACTCCTCCAAGGCTTTCAGCGCGACTTCCAAAGAGTGTCTGTAGAGACCGCCGGGCTCGGCGTGGTGGTGCGCGGCGCTGGCTGGCAGATCGCCCACTGTTACGGCAAACCTTTCGAGCAGCCTTTCAGCCAGCGCCCGTACCTGGGTGTTGAGTGAAAGCCAGTACAGCATTCGTTCGGTCATCGTTTCAACTGACTGCATGGCTCCCCTACTCATCCCCGTTTTGGATGGGTCACCCATCCCTGTTGACATCCCCGATGACTCATCCCCAGGGATGGGTGGTAACGGAATGGTTAAAGGAATCTCTGCCGTGACTACATGAGCCGGAAATCTCGGCGAAGATTCACCGTTTTTCGTTTTCGCCTGCGGCTACGGTGACCACCTACGCCGCAGCGGGGATCTCGGTGGCCGGGGCCTCCGTCGTCGCTGCCTTTGGCGGCTGCGGCGCTATGGCGGCCCGCAGAGCGGGCACCCCGCCGCTTTTGTTCACGACGCCGATGACCGTTACTGCGACCTCGGACATAGGCGACACCTTGTGCGGCTTGTCGTCCCAGACCTCGACCGCGTAGTTCGTGCCTGAACTGTTCTCCGGGTCCAGCACCAGCAGGTTGGTGACGTAAGTCTCCTTCCCGCTGGAATTGACCTTTCGAGCCGAACACCTCAACACTGTGCCTGTGAGCTTCATGGGCTTTCATGGCCTCCTCGAATCGATATTGGTGTGGATCACGGGTTCGTGGGTGAGGGTGCGGATGTGAGGGATTGGTGTGGATATGCGGTACAAACTTGCGGGCTCGACTGCGCCCTCAGAGTGCTGGATCACCTTCCGGTGTTTGGCGGCCCCCTCACATTCGCCGTATTGGGAGACTGGGGAGTCGGGAAGAGCAGCCTACTGTTGAAATACTCAGCGATTTGCTCGAAACCCGAACATGCGATGCTGCCTGTATTCTTTTC
>QHYQ01000078.1 GCA_003224175.1 Acidobacteriota bacterium | reverse complement strand
AGAAAAATGAGAAAAATCGAAGGATTGTGGTTCTTTTCTATGAATTCCCGAGGGAAAACAGGGGGGGGCGAGCACCTGCGAACGGTCACGTTCGCAGCGCCGCTGCTCGCATTCGGCAGGGGTTAGGCCGGGGGTTTTTCAACAGGCTTTAGCTAGGAGACAGAATGCGCTGTCAACGGTTACGAGGCCTTCGCAATTTTTGCTACATGGATGGTGTTGTTGGCCTTGTCGATGGTTCCGGTGAGCTTGACCTTTTCGCCAGCGAATTGTTCAGCTTTTTTCTGATCATCAAGTTCATACACGGTCTTGGTTGAGGCGTCATAGAGGACCAACTTGGCTCCGGCTTTGACACAGGCCAGCGCACAAGCCTTATCGCTCGCCGGACTACTCGACATTCCGTGCTCCTTCTCCATCATTTCGTGGGAACCCATTTTCGCGCATGAACTGTCCATCACTTCGCCGGTAATCGTCTGCTGCTTCTGAGCCGCGAAGCTGGAACCTCCCAACATCACGAGCGATACAACTAGGCCCATCGCAATGCTCTTCATCTGTTCTCTCCTTTTACCTAGACTTGTCAAACGTAATCATTCCTCGGACAAAACCTTTTGAAGCCGTGAATAGAGTCGGGCACTAACCACGAGAGGAACTTCAAAGGGCTCAACATCCACCAAAATCTTCAACATCTTGCCTGTGCTATCGAACACGACTCGGCAACGCCTGCACTTGCTAATATGATCCTCAAGCTGTGCCCGCAACTCAGCCGAACACTCTCCATCGAAATAATTGGAAAGATTCGCCAACACCTCTTCACAAGTCAGCATTCTCATGGTTCAGCCTTGTCTCCGGGCGACTCGCATTACCATCATGCCCATCATGTTCTTGACTTCGGCGGCGGTATCCACGACTCGCCTAGCAAGTGGGCGCGATTGTTCCAAGGACGCACTCAAGGCATCTCTCATCATTAACCTTGCCCGTAAAAGTCGCGACTTCAACGCTGCGACGTTGACGCCCAGAACCTCAGCGGCCTCCTTCGCGCTCATGCCCTCAACGTCGCAAAGGATCAGAGCCTCTCGATAAATTCCTGATAAGGAACGGATCGCTTTCTCCACTAGTTCCCGGAGTTCCTGCTTTGTGTACAGGTTTTCGGGATCGGCAGCCCACGGTTCGAATCGCCGGGGAAACTTTTGCTGCTGTGCCGAAGAGGATTCGTCCAGAGGCAGATAGTCCTTGCGCGATTGCCGTCGCTGAAGGGCTTCGTTTACGGCAATGCGGGTCAGCCAAGTCGTAAAACGCGACTCGCGCCGGAATTGCTTGAGATGACGATAGGCTTTGATGAAAGTTTCCTGCATCGCATCCTCTGCGTCTTCCACTTGGCCAAGTACTGCCAGGGTGACGCGAAACACACGTCGCTCATGGCTCCGTACCAGAGCCTCAAAAGCCTGGCGGTCACCGCCGAGGACGCGCTCAATTAGCCGCAAATCCTCTTCGGCCGCATCTTCGGGCTTCCTACCCTGAGAGGCTTCCGTCATTTACAAATATGGGATAGGTGCTGATGAGAAAAAGATTCAGAAGGAGACCAGAAATCGACAAGGCGAGTGTATGTCGACGAGGTTCAAATGAGCACTGACTCAGTTCATGTGACTAGCCAATAGCGACCCACCCACACTGGGCGAGCGAGCACGGCAGGCAAGCAGCGTTTTTGAAGCAGGTACGAGGTAGGACCCCGCTCGTGAATCTACATCCGTATGCGGAGTGGATGGGCGCAAGACCACATCGAAAGTTGCTCCGCTCCGCCACTAGGCCGGGTTGATTCTGTCACCTGACAAAATCCTGGTCTGCATCAGCCGATCCGCACAATTTCCGCAGATCAACGAGGTGTTGGCTAGTAGAGGCTCCTCATCAAGTTCTGCACAGACGGAACAAACCATCCATCCGGCTTCTCCATCTTTCGACGGCGTGCGTTCTGTTGCTTCTTCAAAAAGAGAAATTGGCTCACCGTTCATAACGTGAACACAAGCAAGGTAGTCACGAGTGGCTTTAGCGTGATGTTCGCACGTAAGATTTGGCATTGGCTCTCAGCTTCTCGGAGTAATAGGCTCACTCTCTGAACTTATCGAACATCTCACGTCGGCCACGCTTTTGACTAGAGTTTGGGTTGAGTATTTTGAATCAGGACTTAATGGAGTCCGCCTCTACGAAGTGCCCGCACGTTGCACAGCTTGCTTTTCTGGGGGCAACAAACGGCTAATGGCTGGAACCAAATCCTTCCCTGCTGCGGCCTTCGTGACGAAAGTTCCGTCGCCGAATAGCCGAGCCAAGATAGCGGCCTCCTCTGGCGTGTAATGGCTGCTGATTAGAACAACCTTGGTTTCAGGCGCAAAGTGACGTAGTTCGTAGGTTGCTTCAATGCCGTTCATCACTGGCATTACGATGTCCATGACAACCACATCTGGCTTGAGCTTTCGTGCGCTGTCCAGAGCGGCTTTACCGTCTGCTGCCTCGTAAATCTTCCAGTGCCGTTGCTGCTCCAGCAAAGAGCGTAGGGTATGGCGCACGTATTGTTGGTCATCAACAAGGAGAATTGTGGCTGGTATCGGCATCTAGAGCATCGTGGCCCGATCAGTTCTCGACACATTCGGTACCCACTCGCCCGCAGCAACACGGATTAACGTCGGAATGAGTTCAGTTCCAGCGGCGGATTTAGACACGAATCTATGACCCCACATCCGGGCTGCGTTCCGAGTTCCTGGATTATTGTGGACAGTCAGAAAGACGATCTTCGTCCGACGTGAGACTCGCTGGATTTTAGCGGCGGTCTGGATGCCGTTCATGCCGGGCATGTTGATATCGAGAAGAACGACATCCGGCTTTAGCTCTCGAACTTTTCGGATGGCGTCTTTGCCATCTACAGCTTCACCGCAGACCCGGAAATCGTGCCATTCGAGAAAGGACCGAATGGTCTTCCGGGCGATGGAATTATCGTCCACGATTAGGATGCGGGCTGACACTTGTGCTCCGAATGGAGCGGGCTGGCACTCCGATGTGCGGTCCTTTACAGTCTTGCCTAAAGGTTTGTCTGTAGAAAATAGGTGAAAGACCGTAGACCAAAGGTTCAGGAACGGCGCTGGCCCTTCATCCAGTCTTCTTTGCCCTTTGCGGCTTTGAGGCCTCAGAACCTAAGCACGGCAGTTTGTGGGAATCGATTACCGATCCTTATCCAGATACTCAGGCGCATCATCTTCCGGCACTTCGTGAGTTTCCACCTCGCCCTGATCGGCATCCAGAGCATTTTCTACGCCCTGAATGGCTTCGGCTTCCAAGGCATTTCCTTCCTCCAGCAATTCCTCTACGCTCTCTGAATTAGCAGTTGGGCCGTTGGATAGACCTTGTAAGTCACCCGCTTGTCCGCCGAGATGTGGCCGTTCCCCGGACCGGAACGGTACAGTTTCCGCAACCAAGCCCGTACTCGTTACTCGCTTCCTCTTCGCTGAGAACTTCTTTTGTCTAGCGAGAGATCGCTTGGAAGCCGCTTTTATTCTTCTCGGCTTTCTCTTTGCCGACGTCCGCTTGGAAGGGGCTCTTTTCCGGGCCTTTCTCTTCGGTGTCGTCTTCTTAGCGGATTTCTTCCGTGTCGTCTGCTTCTTATTTTTAGGCATGCGGGCAGTCTACCACTGTCGTAGAGTCTCGCCTAAGCAGCCGCTGCCGTCTTAACTTTCGCCAAGCTCGCTTGACAGTCATCACGAGCCAAGTCTGGAGCAGCTCATCAACAGAAATACGTCTGGGCAGATTAGACAATTCAGGCGGCTTGCCACGAGCCGAAGGCTCAACTCGCAGAGCGGTATCTTCGCTGCATATTCCTGAACTGCCACTGGCTATTCACGAGCGAGTCTGGTAACGAGGCTCATACCATCGACTCGACGGAGCGGAATTGTTCTACAGAACTGACCGCTTGCATCGGTCACCAACCAATAGAGATTGGAGCCGGGCTGGTGCTCGGAACCTACGCCTTATTAATTAGAAAAGCAATCCTCAAATAGTATCGTTAGCCGTATGAACCACCGGACTCTCTTCCGCGATGCGATGGACGGATCGGGCCGACACCCCAGCCAAACGGGCCACTTCCGTCTTCGCGTGCCCCGCCTTGAGCAAGATTTCGACTTCGTGGCGTTTCAACATTCCGAGCATCCTCCTCCCTCCGCCCCGCTTGTTGACCAAGCATGGGCGGACGGAGACTACTATTTGTTCCGGCGAGTACTAGCTCTGACAGAATTTCCGGAATGAGGTGTGCCAGAATTTCCGGAACCCGCAGGCGTTTCTTTCAACCAACTGAAACTTAACCGAGATAGGGCAAAACAGTGCTATTCAATTTCGGATTTCAGGTTGAGTACCCTTGCTGAGAAAGAAGGACTTAACGTCAGTGGTCCACGCTTATTGCGAAAGTTAGGCTAACCCTTGCGCCCGGGATGGGTCCGCTTCCGTCACGTAACTTTGTCACAACACGACCAAAGACATTTGACACTCCCACGGGGAACTTTCACTCCAATAGCTTGAGTCGCACTGGACGAAGATATACAGGATTGATGTCGTAGGCATGATCAAGGAGTGCGAACACCAACTGAAATAAACACCCCTGACTTAAAGTGACCTTCTGCTTCTTGCGCCACCGTCCATTCCAGTCTAATTTCGCCGCGTCGTTTTTAGGGAAGTAACGGGCATCTTGCAGTGTGGGCCATATGAACTTCGTTTCGGAGCCACAGATTGGAACTAAGAAGCGCTGTTCGCTACGCGATTTCGGCTTCTGTCGTGTTCACTTGGCAAGGTCCACGTGGTCCTTTACAAGGAGGAGGGGTCACTCGAGACATAAGCACAGCGGGTCTTTATATTCGGACTCCGGCGAGTCCTCCAATTGCGGTCGCAGTGCAAGTGGAGATTTTTCTTCCCTCGATAGAGCCCGAAGGGAAACCCGTGAAAATTTTGAGCGAAGGGCGAGTGATCCGTGTCGAAAAGTCATCGGCAAACGAGGCACCAAGAGGATTCGCAGCAGTTACTGAAGGTTCCTCCATTGTCAGAAGGAAATAGAGTTTGGCGGCTGGTCCGAAACTGGACAAAACGACACTGACGGCTAGTGCGGCGGATCGCCAAAAGCTTTCGTTGAATCGTTTCGTGTACGGAATTTGTTGGTTTTTAAGAAACTCATGTAAGTCACAGGGCGGAGCTGTATGCTTTGCATGCCAACTAACGCTGATGATGTTCGGGCGCTCTCCGCTTGGCATGTCGTTTATACGCGCCACCAGCACGAGAAAGCAGTGGATCAGATTCTCGCGAGCAAGGGATTCACGACCTTCCTCCCGCTGTACCGAAGTGTGCGTCGGTGGAAGGACCGAATTAAAGTGCTCTCGCTGCCACTTTTCCCAAGCTACATCTTTGTCAACGGGGGCCTTGAGCGCCATCTGGACATCATGACGACACCAGGGATACATGCCCTTGTATCTACTGCCGGCGAGCCGGCCACTGTTCCGCTCGCCGAAATCGAGGCCATTCGGCGAGCTACAGAAAGTGGGGCCGAGGTCGAGCCACATCCTTTCTTGAAGTGTGGCGACTGGGTACAAGTCAAATGCGGTCCTTTGGCGGGACTGCAGGGGATCCTGGTGCGAAAGAAGAATCTTTATCGACTGGTCCTTTCCGTGGAAATGCTGGGGAAGGCAGCCGCCGTCGAAATTGATGCGTTCCTCGTCGAGAAGCTAAACAGCAACGGGCCCGGCGATTCCAGCCTTGGCCACAAACGTGTTGGACCATGGCGGGAATTCAGACGTAGCACTCTCTTTGGCGCAGACGGCTCGTCGGAAGCTGCCAGATAATCCCGCCGTCGCCGATACCCTAGCTTGGGCTCACTGCAAGAAGAGGATCTACAGCTTGGCGATTAATCTCTCGAAAAGTCAATGAGGCTCCGAACGAGTCACGGTACTGCGCGGTGCGGGAGGAATTGCAAAATGAACGAGATGACGGATCAACCTGGTCAGAGCGCAGCGGGTTCGAATTTCGGGGTGGTAGGAAAAATTCTTCGGATGCCTGGATGTAAGACCATCGTCTCTCGAATAAGTGATTGACTT
>QHYQ01000077.1 GCA_003224175.1 Acidobacteriota bacterium | reverse complement strand
TCTTGTTGCCTTCTTTCAACAAGGCATTGCGACGCGGATCGCACACCACCACCTTGGTGACGCGCGGCTTCAGCAAGTCGTACAACCAGGCGGCCCAGGTTCCTTCTTCAAAGGTGACGTGCACGTCTCCGCGCAGCCCGTCCACAAACTGCAAAAGCATGCTCGCTTTCGTTTCGATGACGCACTCCATCACGATCTTCCCAGCAGAATTCATCACTGCCATCGAGACGCTTTCCTTATGGACATCCATGCCAATATATTTGGTGCTAGTCATAAAAGGGTGTTCCTTTCTGGAAGGGTTGAGGCAAGCACCAAAACCCTACTCCAAAAGGGGCGCCCTTTTATCCTGGCCCAAAAATTTCGCGATACGGGGCTCGCAGAGCGATTTTTTTGAGGCGGCATGACCTCCAGCACCAGGGAAAACTCATAACATCGGAATCGGGCACAACCGAGAAAGGGGGAGCGCCCGCTCCCCCATGGAAGGACGGAAGCCGGAGCGAGGCACGAGCGGAGCGCCGCGCAGCGGGCTTCGATCCTTGACGGCAGTCCGAGCGGAGGCTAGTCAAACCAACTCCAAAGGGGCGCCCGTCTATATTGCGTGGCTCCGTGCCACGGGCGACAGGGCAGGAATGACATAAGGGTTTACTTTCTACAACGTAAAGGTGGCGGAGCTGGAGGCGCGGCTCAAGCGATCAGGTGGAGCACCGCGGGATGTGGCGATGAGACAGAAGGTACGAAAAAGACTGGAAAGCCCGTCCCTTGAAACCCTCTGAGTTTTAAACCCGTGCGCAGGTGACCGCCGCTACTACCGGGTTGTCGCGATATACCTTTACGCTGAAGAACTGACTGCGAACTTCTAATCCACCTTGGACGAAGGAATCTGTGATTCGTCCGGAGGAAACTCCCTTTCAAGGATTACGATGAGCTGTTCCCAGCGCTCTGTCATTTCTTTCAGGCGAGTGCGATTCTCGTCGATCAGCGCGGCAACGCGAATCGACTGCTCCGCACTTTTGAACCGCCCCAGTTCGAGTTCTAAGGTAGTGATTTCCGCCTCACAACATGAAATCTGATTTTCTAACTCATCGCGTTGCTGTTCCATCTTGCGGATGGAAATTGGATTCGGCTTTTTTGCGCGCTTCTCGTGCTCTCCCCGCCTTTCAGGCACACCCCATTCAGGACTTCTTACCTTTTCGGGCGAATCCACCATCTCCGCTGCACTTCGCTCCCTTTGCCACAGGTAATCCTCATAATTCCCCGGATAATCCTGAAGCCTACCACTTTCGATCTGGAAAACGCGCGTCGCCAGCTTATCGATGAAATAGCGGTCGTGCGAGACGAATACGATTGTTCCGGTGAACTTCCGCAATGCTTCGAGCAACACATCCTTGGCCTGCAGGTCGAGGTGATTGGTGGGTTCGTCAAGCAGAAGGAAATTCGCAGGGCGCAGGAGCATCCGTGCGAGAGCGTAGCGATTGCGTTCACCACCGGAAAGCACGCCGATGCGCTTGAAGACGTCATCGTCGGAAAACAGGAAGGACCCCAGCAACGTGCGCAACTGGGTTTGGTTGCTCACGGCTGTGGGTGCAAAGCTTGTGAGATCATCAATCAGACGGGCGTCCGGATCGAGCGCTTTGTATTGGTCTTGCGCGAAGTAATCGAGTTCGACGTTGTGCCCCAGGCGCAATTCACCCTTCGTCACCGGTTCCAACCCGGACAGCAGCTTGATGAGCGTGGACTTCCCAGCACCGTTGACGCCCACTAACGCTACACGGTCCCCCCGGCTGAGGACAAAGCTCACTTCCTCGAATACTCTCTTCTCACCATAACTCTTGGCGACGCTACGAAACTCCGCCACCATGCGTCCGCTTGAAGCTGGCTGCGGAAAAGAGAAATGAATCGCCCTCTCCTCCTCGGGCAGCTCGATCCGTTCTATCTTCTCAAGCTCTTTGATCCGGCTTTGCACTTGTCTGGCCTTGGTGGCTTGATAGCGAAATCGATTGATGAAGGTTTCCAGGTGATGGATGTGCTCTTGCTGATTTCGGTAGCTTGCTTCGAGCTGAGCGCGGCGTTCCGCCTTTTGTTCCAGGTAGCGGTCGTAATTTCCAGTGTAAAAATACGTACGGCGGTTCCAGATTTCCAGGATCTTGTTCACCGTGACGTCTAGAAAATACCGGTCGTGAGACACTAGGACGAAAGCGAAAGGATAATCGTTCAGGTACTGCTCCAGCCAATTGCGGGCTTCGAGATCCAGGTGATTGGTCGGCTCATCGAGCAGCAGCAGATTGGGCTTGGTCAAGAGGAGCTTGGCTAGCCCTACGCGCATTTGCCAGCCGCCGGAAAATTCCTCTATCGGACGGCCAGCATCTTCGCGCGAAAAACCCAGACCATTGAGCACAGCACCCGCTTGCGCTTCGAGCGAATAGCCATCGCTTCGCTGGAATTCAGTCTCGATCCGATGGTAGCGGTCAGCGACTTTCTCGTATTCGTTGCTGTTCGGGTCAAGCTCGGCCATCTTGTGCGTGAGCGCTTCCATTTCCTTTTCGATGTCGAGTAGATGTCCAAAAACGGAGAGACATTCTTCCAGGACCGTGCGACCGGAAAGAGAAAGACCATCCTGGGGAAGGTAACCCGTCGTAGTGTCCTTAGCGGCAGAGAGTGATCCCTCGTCGAGAGTCTCGATTCCCGCCAGCACCTTCAGCAAAGTCGATTTGCCCGTTCCGTTCCCGCCCACGAGCCCTACACGCTCTCTCGGCCCTACAACCCAATTGAGGCCTTGGAAAAGAGTCTTAGAGCCATAATGCTTTCCAGCCGAGGAGAGTTGAATCATGCGTGTCGAATTTACCGAGCAATCGGGATGAAGGATATGAGCTCGACTTGTTAAATCATATCAGTCTAGCTGCTCACGCGGCGACCCAGAATGGGCGGACTCGAAAGCCTGTTCCTTGATTCGGCGATATACTTTCGCCATTCATTTCAGGCAGCCGGGCCGGTCTTGAAAGCCAAGGGTTTCGAAGAGGAGAATCGAAATGGGGCGCTCTCACTTCACTGCTACGCTCTCAGCAGCCGTTCTGCTGGCTGCAACCCGATCCATTGCTGCCCCCGCGCAGGGCGCCGCCGACCCGAAGCTACTGGAGAAGGCTAAGGAAGTTCATCGGCGAATCATTGCTTTCGACAGCCATCTGGACCTTCCTTTTGACTACCCTGGTGCGTCCGCCGATGGGAAGACACAGTTTGATCTGCCGAAAGTGGCGCGGGGGCAACTGAAGGGCGCTGCGCTGGCGGTTTTTGTACCGCAAGGTCGCCGGACTCCGGAGGGCTATGCCCAGGCGCGAGCGGACGCGGAGAAGAAGTACAACCTGATCAAGGCCGTCGCCGAACAGAACCCGAATCTCGCAGCGCTGGCATACTCGCCCGGGGATGTGCGCCGCATCACGGGTCAAGGGAAATTCGCGGTGGTGCTGAGCCTGTTGAACGCCTACCCTCTTGGCGCCGACCTTTCCCAGATCGGTGAATGGTACCAGCGCGGCGTCCGGATCTTTGGCTACACTCACGCCGGTCACAACCAGTGGGCAGATTCCTCGCGGCCCAGCCAGGCGCTCGGCGATGCCCCGCAGGAACACGGCGGATTGTCGGACCTGGGCAAGCAGGGCGTCGCTCGCCTCAACGAACTGGGCATGCTGATCGACGTTTCCCAACTCACCACGTCCTCTCTTAAGCAGGTTCTGAGCCTTACCAAGGCGCCGGTCGCGGCAACCCACTCCGGAGTGAAAGGCCTCGTGGATAGCCCACGCAATCTGACGGACGAAGAGCTCGAACTGATCAAGAAAAACGGTGGAGTGGTTCAGGTGGTCGCCTTTGGCAACTACGTGCGCCCCGTTCCGAAGGAAATCACCGATCAGGTCTCCGCCTTGCAGGCGGAGTACGGCTACAAGGGCAACGAGCCGCCCGCAGATCTGTCCGAGGCCAAGCGTAGGGAATACGCTGACCGGAATCGGAGGATTCTGTCCGCGGTCCCGCCTGC
>QHYQ01000076.1 GCA_003224175.1 Acidobacteriota bacterium | reverse complement strand
TGATATCGCCGGACAAAGTCAGCTCGATTAATCCAGAAGGACGGTTTTTTAGCAGGGTGGCCTGCGATTTTAGCAACCGCGAAGTCCTCGGCGTCAATCCATATTTTCCCCTCAAACAGATACTTATCTTTGCGTTTCGGCATGGCCTCTAAGACAAAACAATGATACGGGCCGACTTCCTCGTCCCCAGCCAACGTGAACGTATAGTTCGCGGTCGTGATCGCACTGTTGTGATGCTCCTGACCGGAAGACGTCTCGCTTTCGCTCTGAATCAGGCGATCGAACACAAGGTGACGCACGATGCTCGATCCCTTTTCGGAGGTCTTGCTGAACGTTTTCTTGTCGGGCGCCCGATACTTCACGCGGACGACCGCCTGCGCAGCTACTTTCCCCTCGAGGTTTCTGATTTCGTACGTTCGGACTGCGGAGTACTGCTGTAGCTGTTGGTTTCGCAAGAGGTTGCGCTGAAGCATTTGTGCGATGATGTCGTCGCCGGTCAGAACAATCGGAGCCCTATCACTCGATAAAGCCATCTCCTGTGCGATCTGGCCCGCGGCGTCTTGACTTTCCGCAAGTGGCGCCGCCGAACCCGCCCCCAAGATGAAAGTGAGCACCACCATTCCTTTAATTCGTCCAAAGTGCGTTGCCATAACCTCCGAGCCCTCCTACGCTCTTACGTTTCCTTCCGTGGCCGTGCGTCATACTTTCAGTTACCGAAACTAAGAATGAAGCCATCCACGCGGCGCTGAAAACCAGTGAACTTGCCAAAGAAAGGCGAAGCCTCGTTGTTGTACACGTCATGAAAATTTCCATGATTTGTGAGATTGATCGAATAGAGGCCTACCCGTACTTTGTGCCGGCTCTCATGTTTCGTGAGAGGCAAATGCAGACGAAAGTCTCTGTAAACCTGTGCATCGAGTGAAAAGAACGTCGGAAAGCGCTGGCCATTCGGCAATCCCGCGTAATTTTGCTGCACGTCTACGTTGGAGTACGGAAAGCCGGTGTGAACGTCAACGACAGGATTCACCGTGAGCGACCACGGAAGACGGAACGTTCCCCAGCTGACCACTCGATTGGGAATGTCCGAAGGCAGAATGCCCGAGACATTGGGCCGAATGACGGGCTGCTCGAATGGAAGGAAAATGTTGGATACGGTATTCAGATCACCGCGTGTCCGGCTCCAGATGTAGGAAATATTCAGTTCAGAGTGCGGAACGGGTCGGAAGTGTAGCGTGGCCTCGAATTCATGATAGTTTGCTGTGCCCGTATTGAAGAGGCCTAACAGGCCATCACTTCCGAAAACATCCGGCACGGGATTCACGATGAACAGATTGCGCGTCTGGCTATAAAGCCAGCTAACGCGAAGGGTCGCGGTAGACCACAATTGGCGGTCGACTTCAATGTTTCCCACGAAACTGCGGGGGCTGGTGCTGGGTGCGGATTGCACACGCGAAGACAAAGAGCCGGCGCCATTTCCGACGTAGGCGTTGTAATAGAGAATGGGCGTTCCTATGGGATTTCCGGTCCCGTCAAAAACGCTTACGGTACGCGCTGGATTGTGCGCAAAGCTGGCCTCCAGTAAGGAGACGTGGTCGTAAAAGAGCCCTGCTCCCGCCCGAAAGATGGTCTTCTGATTTTTCCCTGGCGAATAGGCTACGCCCACGCGCGGCGCGAAGGCCGCAGTCCTTCCCACGGTCTCGCTGGTTAGGCGGCCACCAAGGGCAATAGCCAGGTGCTCGTTGCACGTCCATTGGTCCTGGATGAACTCTTCCACATCCGTGGCCGAAGCGCTCAATGGTCCGTTGCTCGTGAAACTGATTTCCTCGGCAAGCGTGCCTTCCTGCCTCAATAATTGGACGGGATGGGACAGGCTGTTGCCAGAATAAGACCTATGCGTCACGTCCGCGCCAATTTTCAACTCGTGTCGGCCAAGCCATTTCTTGGGCGCAAGCTGAAATGTTGGATATGCTTCGAACTGACTGGCAGCTCTGGCCCAGGAGTCAAAGAAATTCCCGCCCCAGCCCTCGGGATTGATCAGCATATCCGCCGATCCCTGACCGTGAGCATTGCTATCAAAGCGTGTGTAGCGGAAAGCAATCTTCAGCAATGCGCCCGAGTTGAAACTATGAAGGTCCGAGATGCCTGCGGAGACGCCTTTCTGGTTGTAATCTGAGGACGCGGTCTGGGGCACCAGCGCTGAGATGTCGGCGAACTGCGTGCGCATCGGAAAGACATTGATGTCCGCGCTCAACAGGTGCTGAGGCGACAGAATGGCCTGAATGCGAGTAAAGGAATTAAAACCTTGGGTCTTGATTTCGTTGTGAGGCCACACTAGGCCACGCACCGGATCTCTTCTGACGTCATACTCGAACACCTCAGAAAAGTTCAGCTTCCGACCGCCGATGGGCCCTCCAAAAGAAACTCGAGGCGTCGCTTGTGATACGCCTACGAGGTGATCATTCTTTCCGCGCAGGCTTATGTTGAAGTCTCTGATTTTGTAGAACCAATCACTCGGCGGCGGGATGGTTTCAATTCTTGTCAGCCCTCCGGAAAAACCTCCGTTCTCGGCGCTGAAGGGCGTCTTGTCAACCGTGACTGTTTGAATAGCGTCGATGGGTACGGGGATTGAGAAGGACCCAGTCACGGGATCGACAGTCTTCGCAGAATCCACTTCCAACATTCCTTGATTCTCGGACGTGCCTCTGACGCTCAGTTTTCCATCCAGGCCGCGAATGACGCCGGGAACGAGGGGGAGCGCGTCCCGGAACTTCTGTTGTGCCAGCGGCAACGTCTCCAGCTGCGCGTTGTTGACGGTCGAAGCTGGAGAAGGGCTTTCCGATGAAACCGGTGTGGTTTGTTCCTTCACCTCGACTTCTTCCACGACGGTGTCGAGCGTGAGAGCGATGTCGAGGACTGACGTCTCATTCGCGCCCAGCAAAATAGATCGAGCAAACGGCTTGAACCCATGCTGGTTCACACGGAGGGTATAGCTGTCTTGCGGCAACTTCGTGAATTCAAAACGACCTTCGGAATCCGTGATGGTCGCAACGGCAGGTTGCGAATCCCCACCGCCCCCTTTCAGTTCAACCTGGACACCCTCGAGAGGGCTTTGTACTTCCTGCTGGAGCGCCGTCACCACGCCCCGGATGGTGCCCATCGCGGTTTGCGGCGGCTTCTCTTGAGCCGCCTGCCCGCGTGCGCCAGATGCGGAGGCGCTCACAA
>QHYQ01000075.1 GCA_003224175.1 Acidobacteriota bacterium | reverse complement strand
GTCAAGGGCATGGTGCAGTACCAGCAAAGTATCGTTAGTCTCCAGGCCGCCGAAGGAGTGAGCCAATGACGAAACGTCAAGTCTTTCTAATTCTGGCTGTCTCGTGCTCGTTCGTTGTGGGTTGCAGCAGTGGTCCCGCGACCGCCCCTAACGGAGAGAGTGGTGGGGCGGCGCCTCAGACGAAACGAGACGAGATCGCGCTTTCGCTTGCGCAGCAGGCCGAAGGCCGCATCGAAACACAAGTTGTTGCACTAACCGACAAGCCGCAGACGCTCCGCGTTGCGGGCCGCATTGCCCTGGCAGACGACCGTATCGCTCGCGTAGGAGTGCGCACGGTTGGACTAGTCATGGCGGTTTATGCGGGATTAGGGGATTACGTCAAGCAGGGCCAAGTTCTGGCCCGGTATCATGCCGATGAAGTACGTGACACACGGGCGCAATATCGGACGGCGGTTGCGGAATTGAACCGGGCACAAGCTGGCGCCTCACTAGCACAAAGGAACTACGAGCGCGCGCAAACTCTGCTGGGGCTGAAGGCCGCTTCAGTGCAACAGGTCGACCAGGCACGGCAGGACCTTATGAGCGCTCAGACAACAGTGAAGGCAGCCCAGATCGAAGTTGACCGCACGCGCGACGCTCTGGAAGACGATCTTCGCGTACCTGCCGACCCACCACCAGGTGACGAAACCGCCGACGAAGTGCCGATCTTCGCTCCCGTGAACGGCTACATCATCGAGAAAGGCATTACGCCGGGGAAAACCGTTGATCGTTCCACCGAGACATTTGTGATCGGCGACCTTTCCGAGGTATGGATGCTTGCTTCAGTGCGGCAGGAAAATTTGGGCGAACTACGCTCAGGTCAGCCCGCGACTGTGACATTGCCGGGCGACCCGAGCCACGCATTTTCGGGGAAAGTTACCAATCTCGGCCAGGAATTCGACCCTGCAACTCGGGTCATGCAGGTGCGTATCGTGCTGGCAAATCCAGATAATCGGCTCCGGCCAGAAATGCTGGCCGACGCCGAAATACCCGTAGGCAAAAGCAAACGGATATTGCTTGTGCCTTCCGATGCCATTCAACAGATCAATGGTCAGGACATCGTCTTCGTTCGAACTGCCGCTGATCATTTCATGGTACGTGCGGTACAAAGAGGCGAAACCTCCGGAGGGCACACACCAATACTCGATGGACTCAAGCCAGGTGACGAAGTCGTGGTGCGTGGAAGCTTTGTCCTGAAATCTCATCTTCTGAAATCCACTATGGAAAGCGAGTAAGGACATGCTGAATCGCATCATCGACTTCACGCTGGAGTATCGATGGCTGGTGTTGATTGGCATCCTTGTCTTGCTGGCTGGGGGAGGATATGCGCTTTACACCATTCCGGTGGAGGCATTTCCGGACCTCACCAACAACCAAGTTGCTGTTGTCACCGACGCTCCCTCCTTACCTCCGAGTGAAGTCGAACAGCTTGTGACGTATCCAATTGAGCGCTCCATGCTGGGGTTGCCAAATAAGCAAGAAGTGCGCTCTCTGTCGAAGCTTGGTCTTTCGATGGTTACTGTCGTGTTTGACGATTCCGTGCCCATGTACTTCGCGCGCCAGCTAGTGAGCGAGCGCTTGCAGCAAATCTCTTCTTCATTGCCGCGAGGCGTTCAGCCCGTGTTGGGCTTGCCGTCCACGGCGTTTGGCGAACTCTATCAATACACGCTCTCCGGCCCGATGAGTCCTATGGAGCTAAAAGACCTGCACGAATGGGTGATCAAAGGTCAACTCCGAACCATTCCTGGCGTCAGCGAGATCAACGCCTGGGGCGGCCAGACAAAACAGTTCCAGATAGTGGTTGATCCGTTGCTGCTACAGCAATATGGCCTGACGCTGCATGACCTGGCCGCAAGAATTGAGGGAAACAATACGAATTTCGGAGGCGGCTATATCGAGCACGCCTCGGAACAATATACGTTTCTGGGAAACGGGCGAGCCACGACCGCCGATGATTTTGGCAATATCGTTCTCACCGCGAAGAATGGAACACCTGTCCTCGTCCGCGACGTGGCCGATGTGCGCGTAGGCCCGGCGCCGCCTGAAGGAGCGACGCTGCGAAATGGAGAGACCGTCTCCGGCATGGTGATCATGCTGAAGGGCGAAAACGGGAAGCGGTTGATCGAAAGAGTAAAAGAAAGGATCGCCGGTTTGCATTTGCCTGCGGGTGTAAAGATTGTTCCGTTCTACGATCAATCATTCGTCATTGACGGCACCATCCACACCGTAGAGAAGAATCTTTTCGAAGGCTTTGTTCTCGTCACCGTGGTCTTGCTGCTCTTTCTGGGAAACTTTCGCGCCGCGACTATCACGGCCTCCATCATCCCGTTTTCCATGCTGATCAGCTTCTTGGGTATGCGGCTTTTTGGCATAAGCGCCAACCTGATGAGCCTTGGGGCCATTGACTTCGGCATGATCGTCGACGGCGCCGTAGTGATGATGGAAAACTCCATTCATCGCCTGGAACTGGGTCACGGCCAAGAGCCGCCATTGGAGTCGGTCCGACGCGCCGCGTATGAAGTGGTTCGCCCCATGACTTTCGCGGTGGTTATCATCATTGCTGTCTACCTGCCCATTTTTTTTCTACAGGGTCTCGAAGGGCGGATGTTCCGGCCCATGGCAACCACCGTCTGTGCCGCGTTGTTCGGTTCGCTGCTTCTCGCGCTGACGATGATTCCGATGCTTGCGTCGTTCGCGTTTCGCAAAGGAGCTCCTCCGAAACTCGCAAGAGGGGGAGAGCAACACTGGATGGAGCGGCTGAATAACGCCTACGGCCGCGCATTGAATTGGTCCATCAATCATCGCGTTCTCATTGCGGCTTCGGCGGCTGTAATTCTGACTGCAGCGCTTGGCTCGCTTTTCTTTATCGGCACCGAGTTCATGCCTCGCCTCGATGAAGGTTCGATTCTCGTGGAAACGCGAAAGCTGCCGGGCGTCTCGCTGACGGATTCTGTCGAAATCAGCAAGCGCATCGAACAGCGGCTCCGTGCCTTCCCTGAGATCGCCGACGTGGTCATTAAGATCGGCCGTCCGGACTTTGCCACCGAGGCGATGGGCATCAATGAAGGAGACACCTATCTTGTGCTCAAACCGACGAATACCTGGAAGCGATTCCATACCAAGGCTGAGTTGATTGCCGCGTTGGATAAGGAGCTCTCTCAAATCCCTGGGATTGCTTACAACTTCACGCAGCCCATGGCCATGCGGATCGATGAAACAATCTCGGGCGTTAAAGCGGACCTGGCCATCAAGGTATTTGGAGACGATTTTTCTACGCTCGCCGCGCTTGGACAACAGGTGCTGCGCTCCATTTCCACTGTTCGCGGAGCGGCCGAAGCACAGATGGAGGTAACCTCCGGTGTGGCACAGCTATCGGTGAACGTTGATCGTGCGGCGCTCGCCCGGTATGGACTGAACGTAACGGATGTTGAAGAGACGGTGGCAGCGGGTGGTTCCGGGGATCTGGTCTCGGAAGTGATTGACGGTCAGAAACGATATACCGTGGCGCTCCGCGTGCCGGACCGATACCGTACCGATCCCGACGCCGTCCGTGGAATCCTCCTTCGCGCCCCGGGGGGAGAGCAGGTTGCACTGAATCAGGTCGCGAGGATTCAGGTGACTCGCGGTCCCGAAAAGATCGAAAGAGAAGAAGGACAGCGCCGCATTGTGGTCATGTCAAACGTAAGGGGACGTGACCTGGGCAGTTTCGTTGCCGAGGTTCGCTCTAAGCTCGAACG
>QHYQ01000074.1 GCA_003224175.1 Acidobacteriota bacterium | reverse complement strand
TCCGATCATCCACAAGCTGGGCTGCACGAAGTATCTTGTCTCAAAGGCGGGAAATAGAGGGAACCCTGCCGTTAGCGCGACAGGGTTCCGTGTTCGGCAACCATTCGACAGGTAAAACCAAACAGAGCTGGTTCCAACCTGCCACGAGACCATTGCCGTTGTCCAGTCCCGCCTGCGATGACGCATGGCGGTGGTTCATGGTGAAGCGGTTCTGCGGCAACGGGTTTGCCATGGTCAAGGCTGCCACGCGGTTTTCTTCATCTGCGCGCACTGCGATCGCGGACATCGCTACTGCAACGAAAAATGCCGCCAGCAAGCCCGCCGCAAGCAGCGGCGATGCGCCAACAGACGACACCAACAGAGCCCCGAAGGGCAACTCGACCATCGCGACCGCCAGCGAGAATACCGCTGCCGCCTTCGTCAAACGCAATCGCCCGTGACGGATCAAGGTTCCCTTTCGATCACTTCCCCGGCATCATTCGATTGTGAATGGGCTGATGCCGTAAAGCATCCTTCGGCACCGCAGAAAATACGGCCCTGCTTGTGGCCACGCTGCCGGATCTGCGGCCGCACCGGACGCTTCATCGATCCATTTCCACGCATTCCACAACGAAGGTGAGCCATCGCATGATCAGTCCGGAAATCCGCGCGCAGATTCGCCGCTACTTTTACGCCGAACACTGGAAAGTCGGAACGATTGCCAGTGAACTGGGTGTCCACCCGGACGCTGTTCGCAACGCGATAGAGAGCGAACGCTTCAAAAGCTCCAAGCCACTGGGGGCATCCGTCGTCGATCCCTACATCGAGTTCGTTCGCCACACTCTCGATCAACATCCGAGCCTGCGCGCCACGCGCATCTACCAGATGATTCGCGACCGCGGCTACAACGGCAGCGTAGTGCAGTTGCGGCGTACCGTGGCCCGCTTGCGTCCGCAGAGCCGCGAACCGTTCTTGCAACTGCAGACGTTTGCCGGCGAGCAAGCCCAAGTCGACTGGGCTCACTTTGGGCACGTGATGGTGGGCCGCGCCAAGCGAGCTTTGTCTTGCTTCGTGATGACGCTGTCGTATTCGCGAGCCTTGTATCTGGAGTTTTTCTTCGATCAAACCATGGAGAATTTCCTGCGCGGACACGTGCACGCGTTTGAGTATTGGCACGGGCAGCCGCGCGTGATTCTTTACGACAATCTCAAGAGTGCGGTGCTGGAGCGCCGGGGTAATCAGATCCAGTTCCACCCTCGGCTGATCGAGTTGAGCGCGCATTATCACTTCGCCCCACGCCCTTGCCAGGTACGCGCCGGCAATCAGAAAGGCCGCGTCGAACGAGCCATCCGCTATGTGCGCGACTCGTTCTGGGCAGGCCGAAGCTTCACCACGCTGGCCGAGTGCAATCGCCAGGCATTACTCTGGCGCGACCAGGTCGCGCACCGACGGCGCTGGCCTGGCGGCGACGACCGCACGCTCGCCGATGTCTTCACCGAAGAACAGTCCCGCCTGCTGCCCCCTCCGCTGCACGCTTTCTCCACCGACCGGATCGAGGCCGTCCGCTCGCGCAAGACCATCTATGTGCGCTTCGATCTCAACGATTACTCCATCCCGCCGGAAACGGTCGGACGGCAACTGACCTTGGTGGCCTCCGACGTTACCGTACGTATTCTCGATGGCTCATTCGAGATTGCCCGACATGTGCGTACCTATGATCGCCACCAGTTGGTGCTCGATCCGGCGCATCAGGAGGCGGTGCTCAAAATCAAGCGCAAAGCGTTCCACTCCACGCCCGGCGGCCGCTTAGAGCAAGCTGTGCCAGAAAGCAAAATGCTTTTAGATCTGGCTTTTGCGCATGGCGAATCGGTCGGCGCGCAGACCGCCCAACTAATGAAACTGCTGGAGCAGTATGGCGCCGCCGCATTGCGCCGAGCCATTGCCGAAGCGCTGCAACGCAACACTCCGCGTGCCTCTTCCGTTGCTTTCCTGCTGCGCCGGCAACCGCCCGCTACACCGCTCAGCCTCGATCTCAGCCATCATCCGCAAGCTCAAGCGCTCGACATCCGCCCGCATGATCTGGAGACCTACGATGAACTCGCCCGCACCAAAGACGACGACAATGACGAACCATAATCTCGCCGCTCAACTCAAGCAGATCGGCTTGTGCGCCCTGCCCACGCAGTTAGACGACTTCATCGCGCGTGTCACTAAGGCCCGCTGCTCCGCTCATCAGATTCTCGAAGAACTCGCCAAGGCGGAAGCCTCCGAACGCTCTCGCCGAAGTCTGGAGCGGCGTCTGCGGATCAGTGGCATCAAGCGATTCAAGCCCATGGCCGACTTCGATTGGTCCTGGCCCACCAAGATCGAACGCGATGTCATCGAACGCGCGCTGACCCTGGATTTTCTTGGGGAAACACGCAATCTCATCCTGGTAGGCCGCAACGGTTTAGGCAAGACGATGATCGCTCAGAACATCGCTCACGCCGCCGTGCTCGCCGGTCATACCGTGCTGTTTCGTTCCGCGGCAGCACTGCTCGAAGAGCTTCACCGGCAGTCTCCGGAAGGCCGCCGCCGCAAACTGCGCGGGTACGCCAATGTTGGACTATTGTGCATCGATGAAGTCGGGTATTTATCCTTCGACGACAAGGCGGCCGATCTGCTCTACGAAGTCGTCAACCGCCGTTATGAACGCAAGCCAGTAATCCTGACTACGAATCGTCCGTTCAAGGAATGGAACGAAGTCTTTCCGAACGCGACTTGTATCGTCACGCTACTGGACCGTTTGCTCCATCACGCCGACGTCACCGCGATTGAAGGCGACAGCTATCGGATGCGCGAAAGCGAGCAGGAAACCGCGGCGCGCCGGAGGAAGAAATGACGATTCTCGATCCTCAGTCCGATGCCGCGCTTTATGTCGCCGCGGTGTTGACCATCTACGTCGACCTGCCAGACACGCCGTTGCGCGCCAGCGTTCCAGACCAGCGCCAGGCTCGCCTCTGGTTTGACCGCGGCGTTCCCCTGGAAGTGGTTGAGACCGCTCTCCTGCTGGCCTGCCTCCGTCGATCGGTGCGGCCCGCTGATGTGCCGTCACTGCCGCGAATCCGTTCGCTGGCCTACTTCCAACCCGTCATTGAAGAACTCTTGGAGCATCCAGTTCCCGGCGGTTATCTCCAATACCTGCGGATCAAACTTCGCGGTACCGCCGACAACCCCGCACCGGCCAAAGTCCAAAAATCTACGTTTTCAGATGATCGCTAACACCTTGTCTTCATGCCTTTCTAGAAGCTTGGCCTTCTCCAGTGATTCGAGAAAGATTTGCTTGAAGTCCGGAAAATCGGCTTCTGGGATTCTGAAATTCTCGACAAGCGTGTTTTTGAAGAAAGTTTCATCTGGGATGTTTTCGCCCCGGTAGTGTTTATAAACGTCCGAAATTTCCGGCGCATTGAGAATTGCTTCCCGATAGCCTTTTATTTCATCTTCCGGGCTTGTCGGGCGGAGGATGCGACGCGCAAGTTCGGTCGGCTGAATTTTCCCCGCTTCGGGACGTTCGAGAAATCCATATTTCATTGCGGACGCGATTTCTACAGAAAAAGGTCCTTTTGAACCGACACCAAGATAGCCTGCCGCTTCTTCAGGTGTGCAGGATTTCCCGGCATTTTGCTC
>QHYQ01000073.1 GCA_003224175.1 Acidobacteriota bacterium | reverse complement strand
TAGCCCAGGAATTTGGCCGCGGGAAGTTTGGCGGGATAAAACCCCGGCTTCCACTGCGCGTACGCCCAGCCGGAGGTGCCTGCGTAGAGCTTACCCATGATTTCCTCGGCTCGATGGCGAACTCGCGAGCCCAGCGCTTGGGTTTCGCTGGCGCGAGGCGCAGTTATCTTCCCGCAGTAAGCTCATAACTTGCCGGCAAGGGCACCTTTTCGCCTGATTGCTTGGCTCCTTGCATGCGCCGCCATTCCATCCAGGCTATCAGGAGCCCGGCCGTCAAAATGCAAGTGGCCCAAAAATCGACGCCGAGCACCTGGAACAGCCTCTGGGCCTTCGCGCCCGGAATCAACGGCTCGACAGCTTCTACAGCTACTGCCGCGCAGATCAGCAGCTTCGATCGCGGCGAAGGAAATCCCGGCCACGCTAGAAGCACACCCGCAACCATTGCCGGCCAGAGCAAGACGACAAACGCAATCCGGTGCGCAAAGGGCTCGACGAGAGGGAGCGCACAAAAAGCGAGCGCCTCGCTCAAAAGAAGCCGGGGCTGACTCTCCAGCGCCGTCGGAGTCGCGCGCGCCAGCCACAAAAGTCCGACATACGCGCCCCCGGCAAGTACGAACCATGTCCAGAAAACGAAGCGCGGATCCAAATGCAGGAAATGAACCTGGAGATAATTGGGATCCGGCCACTTCGAGTAGTCCATGATCGTCAAATATCTTTGCAGGACACCGCTCAGAGACTGGCTGGGGAACCAGGAATCCTCGCCCAAGCCGCTCGTACTCCACTCTTGCCCAAGCCATTGCCGAAGGAGGCTGATATTTCCAGCCCACCCGAAATATGCTGCCGGGAGTAACATCAGTGCGGCAATCAAACCGACCGTCAGCAGGGCCGCGCGCGCATGCCGCCGCGCCGCGATGTAGGGCACAAAAAACAGCGGCCACACCTTGAGACTGGCAGCCAAAGCCAGAAGAGAGGCCGACGGAAGGGAGTTGCGCCCCAGCCAAAGCAGGCTCGCTGCAACCAATCCGAAAACCAGGAATTGCGCGTTTCCCAGGCCGAGTTCCTGCGCCACGAAGCCTCCGCACAGCAACACCGGCACAAGCCACCAGAAACCAGTTCGCGGAAAATCCAAGCGACGGCCGAGCGCGCGAACCAATGCGTACAAGACGGCGCATTTCAGCGCAGCCCAGGCCGCGGCGGCTGCTTTATAGGGCAGTAAGGCGAAAGGCAGAAAAGCCAGAAGAAAAAAAGGCGGATAGCGAAAATACTGCGGCCATCCGATGCCACTTGAGGGCCCATACAAAGGCCTCTGGTGCTCGATCAACGCCCGCGAAGCATAGTAATAAACACGGAAATCGGCCGACCGCGTAGCGCGCGCCGTAACCAGGGCCACGGCGAGCAGCGCCAGCACCACAAACAGAGCCTGAAGAATCCGGGTCGAACGCAAGCGCTACACCTCAAACCCGAAAGATCCTCCGAACTATATCAGGTTCAGCGATCGGGTTCAGCGCTCCCAGATACCTTGGGAAGCTGCTAAGTTCGATTGACACGCAAACTCGAAGGAGTAAACTGCGCTCGCGATTTCTCGAAATGAGCGCTTTCGTCTCCTGAAAAGAATGCGGAGGAAAACCGATGCGCAGAATCGGCGTAACGCTTCTAGCCATCGCCTTGGGTGTGCTGATCGGATTTTTCCTGGCAAATCGGCGGCCGGTTCTCGGACAGGCGCGGCCCGGCGCCGGATTCGCCGCTGTGCCGGGCGAAATAGGCGGCTGGGATCTTACCGGACCTTATGACGTCGTGAAGGATTGGCCCAAGCCGCTGAGCCAGTTGCCGGGACACGAAAAGTGGACCTGGGGCTCGGTGGAGGGCGTTTTCGCCGAGAGCCCCAATCGTGTATTCATCTTTCAGCGGGGCGAACTGCCCGCGATGGCTCGGCCGATGACTCGCGCGATTCCTGAAATCGGGCCAAGCCTTTCCTTTCCGGTAGGGCAGGTGCCGTTCCGTAATGCGTCTCAGGGGCCCGCGTCTAGTCCGCCTGGAGCCGGAGGTCCGGGGGCAGATCCTTCCGACCCCGCCCAAGCGTGGAAAGGAAGAATGGGCGTCGACGCTCGCTGGGAACATTTGCTGGTGGTCGTGGACGCCAGCGGCAACATCACCGAACAATGGACGCAGTGGGATTCGCTTTTCAAGCGGCCGCATTCTATTTACATCAATCCTTACGATCCCGACAAATACGTGTGGGTGGTAGACGATCACAATCACGTCCTCTTCAAGTTCACGCACGATGGCAAGCAGCTCGTGCAAACCATCGGCACCAAAGGCGAGGCCGGCGAGGACGACAAGCACTTCAATCGCCCGACGTATATTGCCTGGCTGCCGGACAGCACCATGTTCGTGTCGGACGGATATAACGGGCACCGCGTGGTGAAGCTGGACAAGAACGGCAAGTTCCTGATGGCTTGGGGCGAAAAGGGCAATCCTCCGAACGAGACGCGGCCGGGCTATTTCAACGTCGTGCACGGAATTGCCGCGGATCCGGTGTCGCGCCGCATTTACGTCAGCGATCGAGGTAACCGCCGCATGCAGGTGTTCGACGAAAACGGAAAATTCATCCAGCAATGGCCCTTCGCGCAGCCGTCATCGGTGAACTGCCTGTACATCGGCGCCGACCGGAAGGTGTGGGCATTCGAAGACACGACCGCGAAGGTGGTGGAGTACGACTCCGACGGCCACCTTCTCTATGCCTGGGGCGCCCTGGGCGATTATCCCGGAGCTTTGTTCAACATGCATGGCGCGAGCGTGGACCAGGAAGGCAATCTCTACGTCGCTGAAGTTGCCGGCGGCCGCGTGCAAAAGTTCCACCCGCGCCCGGGCGCGAATCCTGAGTACCTGGTCAGCAAGCCCGTTTACGCCGCCTGGAAGTGAGTATCCGATCAGGATGGTCATCCCGAGCGAAAAACGTGAGCGAGGAATCTCTCTTGAAAGTATGATTGGCTCATGAAGACGCGATTTCATCCGAGGCGATTCCTCCCTCTAGTTTGCCTCGCGGCGATCTTGCTTACCGCGCTAAGCGCGATTGCGCCGAGCCTCCTTTTTGCGTTCCTCATTCCAGCATGGTTCTTCTTTGCCGCAGTCGTTAGCGTTTCCCTAGCAAGCGCAGACGAAGGCTGCGCCAGCCCGCTTTTCGTCTTTCTCCCCGGTTTCTCGCCCCGGCCTCCTCCTATTCGCTAACTCCCCAGCACGTTTCATCGGACGGCGACCAACTCGACCAAAAGAGAGTTCGTGCGGTCGCGGACCCGTGTCAACCGCATCTGCGGCCGGAGGAGGACAGCGATGTCTCTCAGGGGTATTTTGCGAAAAATACTTCTTGGATTACTGCTTGGCGGGCGCTCACTTTTCGGCATTTCGATGAGCTCAGAAAAAATCGAGGAGCTCCTGTACTCAAGTCATCAGCCCAGGGCAGAGGAAATTGTTTCGGATGACGAGTGGGACGAGAACGAGTCGAAATAACGGGCCCCGGAGCTTGGCTCGCGCCGCACTCTAGCTGATAATGGCGGCTTGGAGACGCCAGTTGATTCGACGCTATGCCAGAGCGCTGTCATTTGTGGCTGTAGCGTTTCTTTCGAGTCTACTCTTGCAGCGATTTTTCGCTTACCCTTTCCTGTTTCTTTTTTTTGGAGATTCGAGTGGCGGAGCGCACTTCCGAACTAGAGAAGACGATTGCGGAGTTGAGAGAGAATCAGCGCCAGAAACGGCAGCTGGAGAGCGAAAGGTCGGCTCTATCAGACCGGCTAGAAACGCGGAAACTCGTGGACCGGGCCAAAGGGATTCTACAGCGCGAGTTGATGATCACTGAGGAAGAGGCATATAGCACTATAAGACGAGAGAGCCAGGACCGGCGCAAGTCCATGAAAGAGATCGCGGAATCAATCGTTTTGAACGATGAGCTGAAATACCCCCCACCACGACCTAGAGCAGGTGAATCGCGCCATTAGATCGCCGGAACCGTTGTGTATTCCAATTTTAGTTGACTCCTGACCCTAAAATCTGCAGACTGCGCGCATAGAGCCCACAAGGCCGTAGGCTCTAGCCCTCTTTTCGCCGATGAAAGGAGGGGCTTTGGTATTTTTGTTCTTCCGGAATCACCTCGGACACGGTGTCGTGTCCAAGTCAAAAATTACATAAGGCTCTACGACGAGCTGAACTGACCGGCGTGACGGTCTCTGTCGGTGTGCGTCTCGTCACGTCGCAGGTACTTGCAGCCGTAAGTGGGTGTCTCAATAGCTGTTGGATCAGAGGAAGCCGGGCAAAGACTATGAGCGATTCACACTACATCCACATCGGCCGGCATACCGTGCATCCGATGTGGCGATTTAGCTTCGTAAGCCGTTTCATCGGCTCGCATCTAGGTGCGCCCGTCTCAGTCCTAGCGGAGCAAGCGAGCCAAGCGGCGAGGGTATTTACGGACTCGTGGAACAAGTTTCTCTTTCGCCGCTTTTGGGGGGAGAGCATCTCCTCGAGGGACGTCGATCTGGTGATCGACAGCTACGAAAACGTCGTGCTCCGAAACCGCTTTCGATGGAGAGACTCCGCCCGCAAGTCACGTGAAGATTTTACCGGCGAAGTCGTTGAGGGCACTTTCTCACCGCAGGCAACCGCCATGCTGACGGCATTATTCCTGCGACACACCGGCAAAGGACTTCGCATAGTCACGGACGTGGAGGAAGCAAACAAACAGGATGGCGCCGTGATTTGTTACGGCAGTTCCGATTCCAACTTCAAAACCTTTGAACTTGAGGCCGAGTCTGGCGGAGCCCTCTGTCAATTCACTTTCAATGACAGCGGCAAGCGTGGGTTTCGAGTGGGCGGGAATGTCTACTCCATCGAAAAACGTGACGGCGTTACCTACGACAAGGCCATTCTTCTAAGACTGCTAACCCGCCAGCAAGACTCAAGCCAGTGTCAGGTAGTTTGTGCCGGGCTTTCCGAGTGGGGCAGCCTCGCGGCTGTTCATTACCTTGTGAGGAACTGGAAAGTTCTTCATAGACGTTTCGATGGCTTTGGACAGCGAAGGGACTTTTGCGTCTTGCTCGAAGTTCCCTTCGGACATTGCGAGGAAGCGCGGGAACTCGCTTCTGCAGTTTGGTGGCATCGAAACGGGCGCGTGAAATGAGATGACAAACACATCTGTTTTTCAGTCTGCGTAACAACATGCCGCCGGACCCTTCCTTAACAAAAACGCAGGGCTCAGCCCATCCTATCCCTAAGGTAGTCGTAGCCACTACCGCTATGCTGAGCTTTATCTCCTTCTGGCGTGCGGCTGCGATAGTGCTCAATGACATGGGCTCATCTGCTTTTTACGCCGGTGCCATTGCTGAGGAGGCTTTTGGCAAAACAGCGCCGTGGTTCATTCTGGCCGTTATGCTTTTGGCTTACGCGGTGTGCGCGCTGTATATGGAAAGTTGCAGCATGTTTGTCCGCGGCGGCGTCTATCGCGTTGTGAAGGAGGCCATGGGCGGCAGGATGGCAAAGCTTTCCGTCTCTGCGCTGATGTTCGACTTCATTCTTACCGGACCCATCAGCGGCGTATCGGCAGGCCATTACTTGGTCGGGTTTGTAAATGACTTGCTCCGGTATGGGCATCTGAATCTTACGATTCCCCAAAATTTCAGCGCAGCTCTATTTGCCATCGCGGTCACTCTCTATTTTTGGTGGGAGAACATTAAGGGAATTCATGAATCGAGCGGAAAGGCACTGCGGATCATGTACGTCACGACTGCCATGGTTGTCGTGATGCTTATTTGGTGCTCTTGTACACTTTGGATCCGAGGCGTTCACCTTCCTCCCTGGCCGGAGCCGTCCAATTTGACGTTCTCTAAGACGGCACTCGGCTGGTTGCGGTATACGAACTGGCCCTACACCATCGGAGTGATAGGCATTTTCATCGCGCTAGGCCATTCGGTGTTGGCAATGAGTGGCGAAGAGACGCTGGCTCAGATCTACCGCGACCTCGAGCATCCCAAAATGCGGAACCTGAAAAAGGTGAGCTTGATCATCCTCGCCTATAGTTTGGTTTTCACGGCGGGTGTGTCCTTTTTCGCCGTAATGATCATTCCCGACGCGACTCGGCACCAATACTTTGGCAATCTGATTAGCGGACTGGCGATGAACTTCGTCGGGCCCTATAGCCTCCGACTCGTCTTTCAAGCTTTTGTTGTACTGGTCGGGGTTCTGATGCTCTCGGGGGCAGTGAATACCGCCATTGTCGGTTCCAACGGTGTGCTCAACCGCGTTTCCGAAGACGGGATCCTGCCTAATTGGTTTCGCCAGCCCCATCGGCGCTTTGGGACCTCCTATCGCATCGTCAACCTGGTTGTCGGGCTGCAGATCGCCACGATTCTCCTGAGCCGCGGAAATATCTTTCTCCTCGGCGAAGCCTATGCGT
>QHYQ01000072.1 GCA_003224175.1 Acidobacteriota bacterium | reverse complement strand
CTCCTGCGTGACAGGCAGGCGTTCTAACCAGCTGAACTACGCCACCGCAAACCAACAGTCACCTGCTTCTTTCCGGTTCCCTCCGATGCCCTCTCCTTCCCTGCCGTACCATCTGGCCGTGCCGTGACAGGGCAGCGTTCCGTCCACAACAGGAAGTCAAAGTCAGATGGTCTCGTCAACGAGTTCCTCAAACACGGCCTCTTTCTCAGCCGATCCAGACGCGAAACACATCTGCATCGCGTCAAATTTGTCCACAGGACTCGCACAAGGCCCTGGCATTAAGTTTTCCCGATACATCATTATTTATTAAGGTGGTTAGAAGCTTAGAGCGCAAAATCGATGAAAGGCTGCGCTCTTCGACGCCTCGGATAGCAGCAAATCGATGACACTGAATGAGATGAGGCTCGGGCGTCTTTCGGGGAGTGCGCTGTTTCCACCCACGATAGAGGGCTTTTTGGCTGTCGATGGAGGTTTAAGAATTTCTCCTAACTCATTGAAAACATGGTGGCCAGGGACGGAGTTGAACCGCCGACGCCAGCCTTTTCAGGGCTACGTTATGCTGTATTTTTAACAACTTAAGTGACTTCAGGTGGCCGCCTAAGTACTTGAGAAGTCGTGAGAGACATGCGAATCGTGGGTTGAAATCGTGGGTTCAAAAACAGGCGCAGAAAGCTCCTCAGCCACGGCACGCGCGCGCCCGCAACTCCCAATGCCGTTGCAACGCCAGCGCCTATGCCTTTAGACGCGCCGGTTACTATTGCCACTTTCTCAGACAGTCTGCTCACCGGACGAATGCCCAGTCAATATGGCGGCCCGATTCGAGCATGTGACGAGCGGGAGTCGTGGCGACGCGGGCGTTGGGTGTGGCTTCGCAGAATCCGGCACGGGACAGTGCGCCGGCGGCGTCAAGTTTTGACGCATTCAGATTCAGGTCACCTGCGAGGATGATGGTTCGCGCGGAGTCGTAAGACGCGGCGTCATGCAGTACGTCATTGAGCTGAGCGAGGCGGAGGTCATCGTCAGCGCGGCTCTCCAGATGCAGGTTGTAGGTGAGAATCGAGATAGCTGCAATGTTGATTTCAGCAGCGAGCGCGATCCTGCCTCCAAGGCGTTCCTGAAATGTTGCCAGCTTGGGCTTAAACCAGCGAGGCTTCCAGAACTCCGACTGCTGCTGAAAGTGGATGATGCGCGGATTGGAAATTCTCCATTTCGAAAGTGTTGACTGGCCGTGATACGCCGGGTTTGGTTTGGAGCCTTGCGTCAGCTCAACGAACTCGCGCCCGAAAGCGTAATTCAGGCGCAGCTTGCGCGCGACCTCTTGTGCGACGTTAACCTTGTGAGTGCGCCGGGCATTAATGTCGACTTCCTGCAGAAGCAGAATGTCGGCATTCAGATCGCCGAGAAAATCTATGATGGCCGGCAGCTTCAGACCTCGGTCAATGTTCCAGTCAACAACTCGGACCGAACTGCGCGGCCAGGCAAGCCATTGATTGGGCGCGAAGTTCTCGGCAATCATTTCGTTCGTCGACACGGGTCAGGCCAGTGCAGTCGCAAGCTGTGGGAATACATTCTGCTGGGCAAAACTCAGGTCCGTCGGATCATCGATTTCTGCCCAGGCCAGTCCGTCGGTCCTCGTGTAACCAACATGGACGCCTTCGTCAACGAGTTCCTGCACCGCAACGTTGAAGAACTCACTCACACGTCCGGCGGAGATCAGCGCACTCATTTTGGGGAAGAATCGTGCTTGAATCGCTTTCGAGAATAGAGTGATGCCGATGTAAGTGCCGCTAAACTGCTCTCGTGAGATCTTTTTGCTCATTTGCATGACGCGGTCACCGTGAATGATCACCTTCATGGTCTCATCCCGCCACAATTGATCAACGATCATGGAGATTGGCGTCTCCGCCCGAATTGCAATATCAAGAATGTCGGCATCAAATATGACGTCAGCATTGAGAACGATGAAACTATCGCCGCCGAGCCATTCGAGTGCGAGCCAAAGCGAATAGATATTATTAGTAATTGCAAACGCCGGATTCTCGATAAAGTGAATCCGTTGAATGTGGCTCAACTTTCTACTCATCACGTGATTTATGATCTGTTCCTTCTCGTAGCCGACAACAATTGCCACATCGTTGATTCCGGCCACAGATAAAGCCTCGAGCTGATGGTCCAGAATCGTAGTATTGTGGACTTCAATCAGGCACTTCGGATGTTCGCCATGCACAGAGCGAATCCTGGTGCCCTGCCCTGCTGCCAAGATTACCGCTTTCATACGGCCTCCTTTAACTTACTTGCTGTCGTTTTCATTTCTGAACGAGATGAATGTGGAAAGAACCTGTGATTGAAATACAGCGTCAAGATCCAGGTAAGGTGAGCGCCGAGCGTTGCCAAAAAAAAGACCAGCGGCAGCGCGCCGATTACTGTGAAAAAAACAATGTAGTGGATCAATATCCCTCTTCTTTGGAACGCCTGTACCTGTCTGACTACACGGGAAATCCAGTTTCCTGAATCTTTCTCGAGCAACTGGTAGAAACGGCTAAGGTACTCATTCGGCCGATCGGGGGTGGTTGCGCGACGGCGTTGTAATGATGTGGTAACCAAGGCAAGGACCAAGCCAATCAGAAGGACAATGCCCATCAAAATGGCAATATGGCCATAGTGCCGGCTCAGGCCTATCGTGACTCCACCAAAGAGCAGAACATAGCTGAGTCCATCGGCCATTCCCTCAAGCCATGTTCCACTTGGCGATTCCGCAAATGTGATTCGGGCCAGCATTCCGTCCATTTCATCGAACAGTCCGGCGATGTAGAAAAGAAAGGCGCCGAGCACCGACCAAGGGTAGGTACCGTGAGCAAAAGCGATAGCCGACAGAATGGAGACCACCACTCCGCCGAACGTGATCGCGTTGGGCGTGACAGGAGTGTGAGAAAGCAGCCTTACCAATGGCCAGCAGAGCCGGCGATTGAATGAAGTATGAATGCCGTCCGAAACTTTTCCCGAATTTGCAACCAGAAACCGTTCCGCTTCTATCACGCTTTTTGGTGAGGTGACCGCGACTCCCTCGGAAGGGGAGATGGGGGAGGATGTAATGTCGCGGTCCACCTCCCGTGGCGTTACATAGGCAGGCTTGGTCCAGTCGACCGAGGGTGCATCGACAACCGGCAGGTTAACTAAAAACCGTTTCGTTGTAGCCCAGTTCCACGGCAGCCACAGGAACTCGTCTTTCAAATGCCGCCTCAGGATGATCCAGCTTGAGCACTCCTGTGGATCGAACTCACTAATCTGAATCAGCTCGATCCGTACTCTTCGCTGTGAGACTTGTGCGAGGAGTTTTTTCAGGAATCCGTCGCTCATCGCTGCTGGAACAACCAACAGAACATCCCTTGCCCCGGCTCGGGCCGCGGTCAACACAGTTCGCAGCAGAAGAGGAACACCCGCAACGGGCCGCATGAGCATCTCCGTCGCTTGCTGCTCACTTACAAGGCCGGCGAGTTCTGGAATGGATATCAACGCTTTCATTCAACTGCCTCCTGCGCAAAGATGGTTGGGATTGGTCGGGCCGCCTTTTGCGACCGTTTGGTTCCACGGGAGTTCCAGCCCAGCCAAACGACTCCGATCAAAGCCCAGAGAAGATCGCGGACACGGCGAGTTAGGGCCAAGGCAAGACCGAGAATGGGTGAGAGGCCGGTCAGAGCAAACGCGGAGATAGCGCCGCCCTCGTCAGACCCCAGCCGAGCAGGGATCCAGCCGCTCAGCATCTTTAGTCCGCGGGTCACGCCCTCAATGACCAGAATCGTGAAGAAATGAATGGGCAGGCGAAGCGACCACAAGACGACCACTACTTCGGAAGCAATCAGTGCCTGGCACGCGACGTCGATCCAGAACATTCGACGGACCAATGCAGGCTGGTTGACTCGATAGCGACGAATCGAGGATTCAAACTGTTCGGCACGCGCGAGCCACGACGGAGCGTTCTTGCCAAGTGCGCGCACCACTCCGGACAGAATTGGATTGCGACGAGTAATAACAAAAACCATCAGAGCAAGCGCGAGGACCGGTGGGATCGCGTGGTAGGCTGCGCCATGAACAGCAACGAAGGGGAGGCTCACGATACCCACAATTGCGAGCAAGGCTGAAGTGAACCAGTACACGCCATCGTCCAGGAACGTGGCCGTGACGGTTGCCTCGGTGGATGTACCGAGAAGCCTGATCTTCATCGGCTCAGAGATCACCGGACCCAGGACCGTGAGATATCCCATCGACTGTCCCGCCAAGCGAATTGCTGCCAATCTCGGAGTGTCGACGTAAATTCGCATACCCTTCAGTGAAGCCGACCATGCGATGCTCTGCAGGCAGAGGCGGAGAACACTTAACGCCAGAACAACGGGCAACGCAATTCGCATCGCCTTCAATTGCTGCACGATCGATGAGAGACCAATATGGGCGAGCACCCACGCGAAGAGGGTAACCGCAACAAATGCGCCAGCTAGCTCGGCCTTCTTCATTGCGCCAGCCTCGCTTCGCTGTTCAATTCAATTGGCGAAACCTCGAGCACGTACGCCGGCCCAGTTTCGAGCGTTTCTTGACCAACAATCTGGAAGTCGTAGTTAGCGGGAGTGAGACGAGTGCTGTTGCGTGTCCCTCGGTGGGACGCTTCGGTCTCTTCGCTCAGCAGCTTCTGAAATACGTGCTTGCGAATGGAACCCGATCCTTCTTCGGAAAGGATCGTGAACCGCTTGCCACCGTCACTCGCGCACTCGACACGCACGAGCATTTCGGCGTGGCGCTTCTTGTTCACGGCAACATAGCGGCGAGTAGCCGTGTATCCGGTCAGCTCAGATTGACGTTGGGCGTCAAACTGCATCATCTTCGTGACAACATCCCCTGCCGAAGGAAGTGGCTCCCTTGCTTGGGCTGCTGCGATTGTCGCTACTGAAACTACGATCGCCAGAGTGAAAAGGGCATTCTTGATCGTCAGCTTCATGATCAAAACTCCAATACGAATTTGCCGTGAAAGGTCCGGCCTACGCCGTTGAAGAATTCGCCAGAGCGATAACTATCGAGATCGTTCTGGACGTCTCGATAATTCGGACGATTGAAGATGTTGAACACGCCGAATCCGACGCGCGCATGCTTTTCCTTGATAGGCAGTCGGATCTCTCGCAGGACCTGCAGATCAGTCGAGATAAACCGCGGAAACCGTGATTCGTTTCTCGGTCCAACAAACTCGCGATACTGATTAATCGTCGAGTACGGAAATCCTGTATGGACATCAACTACAGGCGCGAAGGTTAGTTTCCAGGGCGCAGCAATTTCGCCCCAGGCCAGGAACCGATTCGGCGCGTCGAAGCTCAGGCGGCTGCGTTGATTCGGCTGTATCACAGCATAAGGATCATTTCCAACAAACTGGTTGAAGTCGTTCAGGTCCCCATAGGCCCGGGAGCGAACGTAGGAAGCATTCAAGGTGCTGCGGTGAATTCGATACCGTCCCGTGACTTGGAATTCCTTGTAAAAATCACTCCCGCCGTTGGACAACGAAAGAATGCCGGCAGACGCAATCGGGTTAAGAAAGAACTCGCGCACCGTGTTTCGCTGCTGATATGCAACTCGTAAGAGGAAGTCGCTGGTTACCTGGCGATCAACTTCAACGTTCCACACTTCGCTGCGAGGAATGCGAATTCCATTGGTGATCGCATTCGCGTACTCGGTCGAGCCAAGCACTGCGCCCGCTGGATCGAGCGTTTCGACGGTAC
>QHYQ01000071.1 GCA_003224175.1 Acidobacteriota bacterium | reverse complement strand
TATGCGAACCCCGCTTCTGCTCGTGTTAGCCGTAATGTTGTCCTGCGACTTCACTATGCCGGTTGGTGCACATCCCCGCCCCGCGCAGAAGGCGGGCGAATCGGCGGCCAGAAAAGAGGTCCTCGACGCCAGCGAAGCGGTGGACCGCGCAATGCTGGATAAGAACATGAGCGTAATGGCTTCTTTACTCTCCGATGAGCTTGAGTACACGAACCAATTTGGAGAGGTTTTGACCAAGGCGCAGTGGCTTGACAATATCGAGTCCGGGAAGTTGAAGAACGTCACGTTCGATCATAAGGTTGCCAACTTGCACATTTATGGGGACGCGGCGGTGCTCACCGGAATCAGCCACACGACCTTCGAGTACAAGGGCGCGGTCTCAAAAACTCCCAGGCGTTTCACGCGGTTTTTTGTCAAGCAAGGCGGTAAATGGCTGCTTGTAGGCCAGCATGTCACCGCCATCGCGGAGCGGTAAGGTACATTTCGGATGAAAGCTACTCGGGGGGAGACGGAGCGGATTCCCACATAATGGGATGGTCCGCCGCAGGAACTGTTTAGTTGTGTAGACTGCGAGGAAGGAGGATCCCATGAAACTACACGTGCTCGGTGAGGTTTTCAATATGCACAGCACAACATGGGCCCGTGCAGCCGCAGCAACCGCGTTATTTAGCCTTACACTTGCAATCTGGACTTTATTGCCGCGGGAGATCAAAGCTCAGTCCAATCAGCAAGCCGTCGGCGCACCAAAGTTTAAAGTCGATCCTTTCTGGCCTCAGCCGCTACCGAACCGTTGGGTGACTGGAGGAATAGGTGGGGTGTGCGTCGACGCGCAGGACCACGTGTTCATCTTGACCCACGGTGACCCCAATGAGGCCGAGCAGAAGGTTGCGGTCGCCGCACCGGGAGTTATCGAATTCGACCCAGACGGCAAGGTGGTAAATTCCTGGGGAGATAGGAACGTACTCCCCACGAGCGAATTGCACGGTTGTTTCGTCGACTATCAGGGCAATGTGTGGATAAGTGGTAGCCGGGATGGAATCGTCCAGAAATACTCGCATGACGGAAGCAAGATGTTGCTCCAGATAGGAACTCGGGGAAAGTTCGACACTTCGGACGGCACGGACAAGGGAACGCCTACGAACTCAAGCCATACCTCTATGAACGGACCCACGAGCGTCACGGTGGATCCCGCGAATGGCGACGTGTACGTCACGGACGGCCTCCGCAACCGTCGTGTCGTGGTCTTTGATCGCAGCGGAAACTTCCTTCGCCAATGGGGACGGCAGGCCACGCAGGCAGAAACTAACGCGCGGGCGGGCGGGGTGTTTCAGGCGGTCGTGCACTGCATTGCCATGGGAAACGATGGCTTGGTTTACGTGTGTGACCGGTGGGGCGATCGAGTCGAAGTCTTTGACAAAATGGGCAATTTCCAAAAGAACATCCTTCTCGAGAGTAAGGACGCTCCTCCTGCAGGGCTGGGTTCAGATTGGATAGCTTTTTCACCGGATAAAGCTCAAAAATTCATGTACGTTGTCGAGTATGGGCACGACGCGATTAGGATCATCGACCATGAAAGCGGGCAAACCCTGTCAAGCTTCGGCCGGCCTGGCCACCAAGCTGGCGAATTCTCTGACCCGCACATGATGATTGTCGACTCGAAAGGGAACATCGTCGTGGGGGAGTCAGTCCACGGGCGTAGGATCCAGATGTTCAGATTTGTAGGCAACTGACCTCTGTGTAAGAGTTGGCTTTTTGCCGGATGCGCCTCGGTCCAGTTTCCGAGAAGGCTGTTTATCGCAACTTGACATTACTGGACGAAGGTCCTCCCGATGACCTAGTGTCATTCGCCACCGCAAGATGGCTACTGGACGAGGGCCACATCCTGATAAGTTCTATAAAAGTCGAAGTCAAGAAAAAACACCCCTCCCACGGCCGGACTTTTTCTTGCTTCGCAGCCCACTTGATTGAGCAGGATCTGTTCTGACCTACCGCGCCATGTGCTCGGTTGCGGGGCACTGCGACCCCGTGGTTTGGGTTTTCTCTACCAGCGGTTTTCATTGCTTCTTCGCGACGAAGCCTGTCCGTTCCGAAACCAACAAAGCAGAACGGTGGTCAATTTGGCGACCATAGTTCTATTTGGGACTCGTGGCCCATAGCTTTTTCGGGTTGTCCGAGAGGGCCTAGGGTCGGCTGTGAGACTGAGTGCCCGAGGCACGCAGCGCCTAACTTATCAGCTGAGACTCGCTCTCGAACCCGAGTGTCTCGAGAACCCGACGGCCACCGCCAGAGAAATCCCCAGAGATGGAGCGGACTCGATCCGAGACACTCAAGCTGTTTGTGGTTTCAGATGTTGGGCGTCGAAGCTCGCTCCTCTCTTCCACACCATCAATGCGATGGTGGCAATCTTCCTGGCCAAGGTTAGACGCGCCATCTCCGGCCTGATGCCCTGGGTCAGCAACGCTGTGTAGAACTCCTGAAACGGACCGGGTTTGCTCGAGGCCACGATCGCCGCACCCTTAAACAGATTCTTCAGATCGTGATTACAGTTTTGATTCAGTCCGCGAACGGAGATCTGTTTCTTCGCTCGCTCGAGGTGCCCGTCGACATTACGGTGATCGGCGCTGCTGCGTGTCTCGATGCCCAATCCGCTGTACGTCCATAGCTGCCGCTTGGTGCGGAAACGGTGCGGGGTCTGCAGAATGCCCAGCAACACGGCCGCCCGGATCGGACCCATCGAAGGGATCTGGCAGAGCTGTTTCCAGGCCTGGTGTTTCTTACACTCGGCGAGCAGATCCCGCCGCACTTGCTTGCGTAACGCTCTCAGTGCATCGAGTTGTTGGTAGTAAAACTCGGCCCGCCGGCGCACTCCCAGTTCGCTGATCTTCCCGAGCCACTCGGCACGATGGCGCGGTGCATAGACCTGCTTGCCCGTACAGGGAATCCCCCAACTGCGATAGATCGCCTTCACCCGTGACATGACCCGTCCGAGGTCTTTGGTGATGGTCAGATAACTGCGCACCAGTTCCTTCAGGCTTCGTAGGCCGTGTTCCCCGTGATAGACGGGATTGAGATGATTTAGGCGCAGCAGCTCGGCCAACCGCCGTGCGTCAATCTTGTCGCTCTTGTTGCCTTCTTTCATGGAGGCATTCTTTCGCGGATCGCACACCACTAATTTCGTCACGTGCGGTTTCAGCAAGTCGTACAACCAGGCGGCCCAGGTTCCTTCTTCAAACGTGACCTGCAAGTCTCCGCTGAGTCCATGGATAAACTGTAGAATCACGCTGGCTTTCGTCTCGATGACGCATTCCATCACGATCTTTCCCGCACCATTCATCACTGCAATCGAAATGCTTTCCTTATGCACGTCCATGCCGATATACTTTTCGCTATTCATTGAGGGCGTTCCTTTCTTGTAGGGATTGAGCTAGCACCCAAACCCTACTCCAAAAGGGGCGCCCTTTTATATTGCGTTGGCTTCGAGGAAATCGTCTATCGTCTCCTCGAACCCCGTTTCTGGATAACCTTCCGGATGGCTGCCCCATTCGGATAGTGAAGTTTCTATTGTGGTGCGACGTCGCCACCGCAATCATGGTCGGTGAAGGAAGCTTTGGGCGACAAAAAACGCGGCTCACTGGGTCGGCAAATTGGATCCCTCCCGCAGGAATCCATCGGCGACGATGAGCTTGCGGTCAGCATCCCCGGAATGCGTTCCGGGACCATTGATCATTCCGCCAAGCAGCCAGCGGCCGTTCCGAGAGGCGATCGTAGTCAGTTGGTTGTGGCGGGCGCCTCCGGTGTAGCCGAGGTTCTGGGCCAACGAGCCGTCACTGTTTAACAGCGCCAACAGTGGCTGCGCCGCTTCGGATATACTCGCGCCAGATGGGTTCTG
>QHYQ01000348.1 GCA_003224175.1 Acidobacteriota bacterium | reverse complement strand
CTGAACGTGTGATGAATTTGGCAAGCGGCAGGGCTCTGGCTAAGGGCTGCTGGGCCGCCAAGCCACACGATCTGGCACAAACTCAATTCTAGTTCGCTGGTTCAGCAGCAGCAAGGAATTTGGTGTCCGCCGCGGCCCCTGCGTGCGGCCGTACGCTATACTCGCTTCGTGTACGCTCGGAAACTGCGCGTCGAAATCACGGTAGGTGTCGAGCGCAGCGCCTGCCCCCTCGATTGGCTTGACAATTTTTGTATGCGCGACTTTACCGGCGAAGCGGAGTTTGATGACACGCTTCCTCTTGCCGAAGGCCTCATCGAAGCGGGTTTCCGTGTGCAGCCCGAGCGCCTGGCCGATGCCATGAGCGCCTGGTTCACAAAGCGTGGCAAGGGCCAGGGGCGGCCCGTGCGTGTTCACATCCGTCCGGCCTAGCGGTTTCCCCAACCAGTTCCCGTCGCGATATCCCGCGGCGCGTTCGCGGCGGCGTGCTCGATGGCAGCTTCCAGTGCGGTGCGCACCCGCGGCATCGCCGCGAGCATGGCCTCTTTGCCCGCGGCAATAAGCTGCGGCGTCTTCCCGAAGTCATCCCACGCAAAATCCCGCACCCGCGGTTCAATCACCACGTCCGCCCTTGACCGCCACGCCAAATCCGCATGGCGCTGAATAATCGTGAACGAGCGCCCAATCACGTCCGTGAAGTTCGTCGGCTTGACCATCGCCTCCGCATCCAGGAAAACCGCGATGATCACGTCGGCGCCCATTTTCGCCACTGCTTCCACAGGCACTGTCGCTCCCACAAACCCGTCGACCAGAGTCCGCCCCTCATATTCCACTGGCTGAAACAATCCCGGATAGGCGCAGGAGGCGCGCAGCGGCGGCCCCAGCGGCCCGTGATCAAAATACACCGGCTCGCCGGTAATCAGATCCGTGGCCGCGATGGTCACCGGGATCCGCAGCTCCTCAAACGTAGTGATGTTCAGATACCGCTTGGGATAAAACTCCAGCCGTTGGTTCGAAGCCAGCCCCAGCCACGAAAATCTCCATTGCCCGAATACGCCAAAGCGCAGCGCAGCCGCCCGGTTTACCACTTCCTCGAAGGGCAATCCACTCGCATACGCAATTCCCGCCAGGGCCCCCGCGCTTGTGCCCGCAATGTAGTCGATGGGAATGCCGTGCTCTTCCAGAGTATGCAGCACTCCGACGTGTGCGATTCCTCGGGCAAAGCCGCCGCCAAGCGCCACTCCGAGCTTTGGTCGCACTGGCGGTTTCGCCTCCGCCGGGCGTTCCGTGTAGGCGAATTCCCGTACGCGCTCGAGTGCCGAATGCACCCATCCCATTACGGTATCTCGCTTATCCGCACTCATATCGTTAGACGAGGATAACCCCCCTTTGGGATGCAGTCTCCGCCGCGGTTGACCAGCTTTGTCCGTTCTGTAACACTCACTGCGCTGGCCTGGTCCCAACATGCTGAATGCTGATCCCTAAGGAGTTACCCTCGACCTTATGAAACCCGGCCCTCAAATCAAAAGCGCCGCCGTGCTCGGCGCCGGAACCATGGGTGTCCGCATTGCCGCCCATCTTGCCAACGCCGGAGTCCACTGCTGGCTGCTTGACATCGCCCCCTCGGAGCTCACCCCGGAGGAGAAAGCCCGCGGCCTGGCGCTCGCCGACCCTCGCGTCCGCAACCGCATCGTCCGCGCCGGCTTGGAAGCCGCACAAAAAGCACGCCCAGCCGCATTTTTTACCCCTGCCACGGCTAACCGCATCACCATCGGCAATTTCGAGGACAATCTCTCCTGGTGCGCCCAGGCGGATTGGATCATCGAAGCCGTGGCCGAAAATCTCGCCATCAAGCGCAGCCTCCTGCAGAAGCTGGCCGCTCACCGCCGCCCTGGCGCGATCGTAACCACGAACACCTCCGGCCTCCCGATCCGTCAGATCGCCCAAGGCTTCGATGACGATTTCCACCGTCACTGGGCTGGAACGCATTTTTTCAATCCCCCGCGTTATATGAAGCTCGTTGAACTCATCCCCGGCCCCGGAACTTCCGCGGAGGTCCTGGAAGTGCTCGCAGAATTCTGCGATCGGCGCCTGGGCAAAGGCGTGGTCCGCGCCAAAGACACTCCTAATTTCATCGCTAACCGCGTCGGCACGTTTTCCATGCTCACGTCGCTTTCGCTTATGGCTCGTTTCGGCATGAGCATCGAGGAAGTCGACGCCTGCACCGGTCCGGCCATTGGCTGGCCGAAATCCGCCACTTTCCGCACCGCCGATATCGTCGGCTTGGACGTCCTTACCAATGTCGTTCGCAACATCTACGAGAACGCCCCGCAAGATGAATCGCGCGAGCTTTACCGCGTTCCCGCGTTTGTTGAAGAAATGACGCGCCGCGGCTGGCTCGGCGAAAAAACCGGTCGCGGATTCTACCAGCGCGTCAAAAAAGGTGGCGACACCGAAATCCTGGCTCTCGATCCCGGCACCATGGAGTTTCGTCCCCGGCAGAGAACGCGCTTCGCCTCGCTCGAAACGGCCCGCACCGTCGAAGACTCTCGCGAGCGCCTTCAGGCCATTCTTGCTCCAGTAATCGCCGGCCAGCCCGGCGACAAGGCTCAGCAATTCCTCTGGGGGCTGATCTCCGAGACGTCCCTTTACGCCGCCCGCCGTGTCCCCGAAATCGCCGATTCGATTACCGATATCGATCGCGCTATGCGCTGGGGCTTCGGCTGGGAGCTCGGCCCATTCGAAATATGCGACGCGCTCGGCATCGAGGCCCTGATACGCCGCTGGACCGCTGATGGCCGCGTCTTGCCTCCTTTGTTCACGTGCCTGCTCTCTTCCGGTCGCAAATCGCTCTACAAATCCTCCGCCGGAGAGCTCTCCGCCTTCGATCCGAGCTCTGGAAAAGACGTCAAAGTTCCCGAGGCGCCGGGCCTCATCATTCTCAAATCGCTCAAGGAACGTTCGAAGGAAGTGGCGCGCAATTCGGGCGCCAGCCTGATGGATCTCGGTGATGGAATTTTATGCTGCGAATTTCACTCCAAGATGAACGCTATCGGCGACGACATCACCGCGATGATGCAGACCGGCTTGAAGCGCTTGGACGCCGATTTTGATGCGCTGGTTGTCGCCAATCAGGCGTCCAATTTTTCCGTGGGCGCTAACTTGATGCTTTTGCTCGTCGCCGCGCAGGAACAGGAATGGGACGACATTCACGACGCCGTGCGCCGCTTTCAAAACGCCAATCTCGCCCTCAAGCACGCCGCGAAGCCCGTTGTCGTCGCTCCCCAAGGAATGGCCCTCGGGGGCGGCTGCGAAATCTGCCTTCATGGCGCGCGCATTCAGGCCGCAGCCGAGGCGTACCTGGGACTCGTCGAGACCGGTGTGGGCCTCATCCCAGCGGGCGGTGGTTCCAAGGAAATGACCATCCGTGCCAGTGAGCACGCCGCCGGGACGGAATCCCTCGATCTGTTCCACGCTTTTAAGCCCGTGTTCGAAACGCTGGCCATGGCCAAGGTCTCCACGAGCGCCGAAGATGCGCGCACTCTGGGCTTTCTTCGTTCCGCCGATTTCATCTCCATGAATGGCGATCGCCTGGTGGGGGATGCAAAAGCCGCCGCGCTCGCCCTCGTTGCCGAGGATTACCGCCCAAGTCTCGCGCCGCCGAACGAGCCCTCCATCCGCGTCTTGGGTGAAGAGTTGATTGCGGGCGCAAAGCTTGCCATCCACATGATGCTGCGCGGCGAATACATTTCCGAATACGATGCCCACGTCGCGCGCACACTCGCCAGCGTGCTGGCCGGCGGACCTCTAACGGAATCTCAGCTCGTCAGCGAACAATATCTGCTCGATCTGGAACGGGAGACTTTCGTCAGCCTCTGTGGCGAACGCAAGACCCAGGAGCGCATCGCCCACACACTGAAAACCGGCAAACCCCTGCGAAACTAGCACCGTCGTGTATGTCACTCGGAGCATAGCGAAGAATCTCTCAGAGCTGCGAAAGCCTGAGGATCAACCGCGATAGTTTCGGCTACTTCTCTTTCAGCTTGAGCTTGCCCTCCGCCTTATTCTCTTCTAGAAACTTCC
>QHYQ01000347.1 GCA_003224175.1 Acidobacteriota bacterium | reverse complement strand
GGTGGTCTTGGTATCGAAATGGCAAAAACCCTCGTGGTGCTTGGTGGTCATTACCATGTAGCGCATGCCGGTTTCACGGGCGATTTTGGCCCATTCGCGGGCGGGGAATGGCTTGGGCTTGAATTGCTTGGCGAGCGGAGCATATTCCGAAACAGGAATGCCCTCGTTTTCCATGACCCACTCGTGGCGGCCGATAACGCTGTAGAGTCCCCAGTGGATGAACATGCCAAAGCGAGCCTCGTGCCACCACTTCATCCGGCGCTGACGGTCGGCTTCACTGGCCGACGAGGCAATCGCAGCCTGCGTCGAAGTAGACGATTGCTCGAAACCAAGCGCAGAACTCACGGGAAGCGTCGCCGCTGCCAAAACGGAGCCGCTTCCGATCATCCAATCACGCCGCGACGTCTTGCTCTGTGTCATCGCTCGATGCCTCCACTGGTGAATTGTTGTTTATTCCCTTCGCCTCGCACGGCGGCGAGAGTGACGCCATCGCGCAGAACAAGACGAGTTCATTGGCAACCTAGAAAGCGAACCTCAACCCGAATTGCAACTGGCGAGGCTGAACAGCAAGGGTGGTAATCGATCCCGCGCTCGCGTTGCCGACGCGCACTGAATTCCCGCTCCCGACTCCCGGGGCGTCCAAATTCTGAATGTTAAATACATTGAACGCCTCGAAGCGAAGTTGGAGGTTCCATCCTTCTTTATGCAAGGGGACGCTCTTAAACATAGAGAAATCCATATCAAACACGGAAGGGCCTCGGAACGGGTTTTTCCCGAGGTTTCCAAATGCTCCGGATGGAGCGACGAAGGCGCAAGGATTGAACCAGGTTTGAGCAGTATAGGTTGCGTCCGCGGCCAGTCCACCCTGCGAGATATTGGTCTGGCACTTTGGGCTAGGGTTAGCTGGAACAGGACCAGGTGTGAAGGGATCGGCGACTATATTGGGCCTGGCGTAATCGCTAGGGCCATTGCTTCCAATGCCGCCAGAGCCCTTGAGGTTGGCGACATCACCGGGCACGATTAGGCCATACGGCTGGCCGGATCGAGCCTGGAAGATGTAGTTTGCCTGCCAGTTGCCCAGTATCCATGACGCCGGCCCGCTGCGAAGCCATCGCTTGCCCTTCCCCACGGGAAGTTCATAGACAGTAGCCCAAGAAACAAAATGTTTGATGTCATACCCGGAGATGCCCCGAGCAGAACTCAAGTCAAAATAGTTCTGCACGCTTGATCCTCCTTGGGGGCCGTTCTCGACATTGAAGTAGCCGCTACTCGTGTCGATGGATTTTCCAAACGTGTAAGACAGAAGAGAAACCAAACCATCGGAAAATCGCCGCTGGACCTTGGCTTCCAGCGCGTTGTAATTCGAGTAGCCAATGCTCTGGGCATAGGTTACTCCCGAAGTCGCCCAGGGCATGAGCCGATGGCTGTCTATCGCAGCAATGTAAGCGTTATTACAAGCCGTGTCGGTTTTAGCGCAGGTGTTATTCGGCGCGGCTTGATTGGCAGCGTTGGCGTTCCCTTCGAAGTCCAGGCGGCCATTCTTGCTGCCGACGTAGGCAGCGGAGAACATCAGATTCGGAGTGAACTCTCGCTGGACTTCCACATTCCATTGCTGCGAGTAAGGATCCTTGTAAGTGGGAGCGACGAAGAAACTACCGGAAGTCCAGGGAGTCGCTGCCGGCAATGAATTTGCGAAGGTTCCCTGAATCTGGTCGATTGTTCTCAGCTGGCTGGGGCTCAGATTGTTCCCGTTGAAGTCGCCATTGAGGGCGAGTGCGCCCGGCCATACGGCTTTCTCGAGAACGTTCTGCGCGGCCTGCCCCCTGCCTGCGAGCGTATCCCAATAAAGGCCGTAGCCGCTGCGTATGACTGTTTTCTGAGTCAGTTGGAACGCCGCACCGATACGAGGACCCCAGTTGTCCTTCACGGGCGGCGGCGAGAAGAATGGCTTGCCCGCCACGATCACGTTGCTGAAATGCGCGTCCTTCGTAAAATCACAGGGAATCGACGTGTTGTTGCAAGTTGGGGTCGTTGTGGGCGTGTAAAGCGGTGCCCCATCCGGGATACATGGTGCTTTTTGAGCTACGCTACAGAGCGGAGGCATGGCTGTGGCCCCGATGATCCACTGCTGGTGGAACAGATCCAAGGCATTCCACAGCCGGCCATCGAGCGTCTGCGGTTGAGTCAAATAGTCGTACCGCAAGCCAAAATTGAAAGTCAGCCTCGGTCGGACCTTCCATTCGTCCTGCAGATATCCGGCCCAGGCGGCGTACTTGTACTTCACGGGACCTGATCCCGAGACGGGCAACTCGCCGCCTACGTTGTTTGGCAGACCCATGAGAGCTGAGGCAAGCGACAGGCCGGTATTGCTGTTTCCAAGGCCCGTTTGTCCGTCCCCAAAACTGTATCTTTGGAACGTGTTCATCTGTATTCGCTTGGAATCGATAAACCAGGCACCTAGCTTGAAGTTATGCCGGCCCTTGAGCCAGACAATGTTGGGTGTGACGCTCCAATTGGGGTTTTCCCTGGGTGCCGCTCCGCGAATTCCGAAATCGCTGCTGCCGCCAGCAATCCACTCGTTGGTGTTGAGCCTGAAAAGGATGCCTGAGAACTTGGCGATGTCCTTAAAGCCGAGCTGGTTCAAGGGGTCGAGCCCGAGTGGACTCTGGTTCTGTTGGCCGGCATCCACGGCAGGCCGGCCCGCATAACCGGCGCGCAAGTCAAGAATCAGGCTTGGCCGAAACGTGTGCACCCAGCCACCGCCGTAGTTCCTGCCGGTCGAACCTCCTTCGGTGAATCCAACTTCGCCAATGGGATTGACGACTGACACGCGCTGTTCGGTGTAGCGGAAAAAGAGATTGTCTTTTTGACTCAATCGATGATCAATTCGCACTTGAAAACTGTTCGAATTATTCGGTGTTGACCTGGTTTGAATGAAATTGTGACCCAGGTCTGACGCCACCGAATAATTGGGTAGGGTGGAGTATTTCAGGAAAAACTGTTGCATCTCCGCTGAAATAAGCGCCTGCGGAAGTTTGTTGCAAGCGGCGCCCAGCGTCTGGTCCTGAAGATTGGTCCCAGGTAACAGAGGCAGCGGATTTCCAGTGGCGTCGCATCGGAAAGGCACTCGGGATGAACCCGAACCACTGTAGGGGTTATAGACCTGGTGGGGCGTTGTGTAGTAGGGCTGCGCGGTAAAGTCTCCGCTCAACTCTGCTGCCGTGGGCACATAAGAACGGTCGAGCGAAGCTTTGCTGTAGCGCCAGCCGTCGTAGCCGCCGGAAAAGAAAGTCTTATTCTTGATGACGGGACCAGAAAAGGTCGCTCCGAACTGGTTCTGGCGAAATGGAAAAATCTTGGGAGTTCTCGTAACTGGGTCGAAATCCGTTACGCTGTTGCGCGCATCGAAAGCGTCGTTGCGGACGTATTCGAAGGCCGAGCCGTGGAACGAACTAGTTCCGGATGCCGATACCATGTCCACCACACCGCCTGTCGCGCCGCCAAACTCCGCTTTGGCGTCGTGTCCAACGACTTTGAACTCCTGGATCAGATCGATGTTAGGGATGACAATATATGTCGGCCCGCGCACGTTTGTGTTGATTATGCCGTCAAAAAAGTAGAACTTCGAGCGGTTCTGTTGTCCATGGAACGAAGCATCCGAGAAACCCGACCCGGGGATTCCAACATTTCCTTCGCAACATCCAATGCTCTTGTTTTGGGCCGTAGAAACGGGAGTGACACCCGGAGTCAGGGTCAGTAGCTGCGTAAAGTTCCTACCATTTAGAGGCAGATCGATCACAGCTCTCTCTGGAATCACCGTGCCCAGTTCGCTCGTTGAGGCCTCGAGCATCGCAGCTTCAGCACTGACGGTCACGGTTTCTGTGATGGCGCCAAGCTCAAGTCTTATTGTTTGGGTTATGGTCTGATTGACGCCTACAGTGAATGGAGAGACTCGAGTTGATTTGAATCCCGATGATTCAGCCTCCAAGACATACTGACCGGGCTTGACGTTAATGAAAACAAAGTGCCCATCTGAATTCGTTGCGGCTTGATCCAC
>QHYQ01000346.1 GCA_003224175.1 Acidobacteriota bacterium | reverse complement strand
AACGAACCTGGAGAAGTCGAGCGCAAGCGAATCACGTTATGAGCTGTGGCTCAGTGTCGGTGTGGGGCGGTTCGATCCGAGGCGTCCTGTCTCGCTTGGAGAACTCATGGCGCAAGCGGATCAAGCCATGTACGAACAGAAAGGAAAGCGGGCCAGATTCTTGGGGAACCAGGCATAAAATGGGTTAGAACCGGAATCGAGGGTCACCACAGTTTCTCGGTACCTGGGTTGTGTTCCAGCTACTGCTTCGAGAGCTGATGGTCCAGTTCGAATCCGTGAAGGAGGCCAGGTGGCGAAGACTGGAGTAACGCGCAGCAGTGCGTCGTTCTATCTGTCAGGGTGAGGCAGGAGCGCGCTTTTGATGTCGGTTCTGCATTTTCCACTCCGATACCGCAGTTCTGGCAAAATCTGGATACCACCTCACGAATATAGGAGGTCAAAGTGTTCAAAGCGATCTCCCTTGTGCTCGGGCTAGCGCCCCTTCGAGATAAATTGGCTCAAGCCCATAGGCCCAGTACTCAATCGTGACACGGCTAGGCTGTGACGTCTCTTCCCCCGTGCGCAACACTGGCTTGCTCTTGTCAGTCGGATGAAACTCAAGCCACCCCTCCCATGTGTTGTCAGTTCTCTTCTCGGCGTAGATGCGTACTATATAGATCGTGTCGTCGTCCTTGACCAGTGTCGAGTGCTCGCGAATGAGTTCAGCCACGGTTCACCTCCACCGATATGGCGGGGTCTCTGCGAACGGTCATGCAGCGACTGCGAACACAGCAACCCCACCCGTACTTTTGGGCTCCCTTTGTCCTCGTCGGTAGAGTCGCAGAGGCTCGAAGCATTACATAACTTTACTGGGCAAGGCCTATATTTCTCACGCGCCAACTTCCCCTTATTCGATGAGCGGCGATCCTTTTGCTACCCCGTCCTCGGCCAAAGACGGCCAGCGAGGGTAAATTCGGGAGACGATCGATGAAGCACTTTAGGGAGCAATGTACCGATTTTGTGATCTCCACGAATACCAAAAAGGATATGGAAAGGCATCTCGCGCGGGGCTGCGAAGCTTGTAACCAAGCGTTGTGAGTGTGGCGGTGGGTGCGCAATAGGGCCAACGCGGAAAGAAACTACCAACCACCGACAGAAGCCCTGCGAATGCACCAGACCGTCAGAAGGAGACAATCCCATGAGTGCGGTGAGCGTGTTGATAGCAGATGACCACGAAATTGTTCGACGAGGAATCCGTGCGTTGATTCTCGAGCACTCTGAATGGCAAATAGTGGCCGAAGCGAAAAACGGAAGGGATGCCGTCGCCAAAGCAAATGAGTTCAAGCCTGAGCTGGCCATTCTCGACATCACTATGCCTTCTTTGAATGGGCTTGACGCAACCAGGCAGATAGCAAAGGTGAGTCCAGGTACGAAGGTTCTTATACTTACCGTACATGACTCCGACCCATTGATCAGTAAGGTGCTACAAGCGGGAGCCCGTGGATATATTCTCAAGGCAGATGCGGGCCGCGATCTTATAACGGCCGCGAAGGCGCTGTTATCGGACAAGACCTTCTTTACGCCAAAAGTGGCCCAGATCGTGATGGATGGATATTTAGATAAAGGGCCAAAGGCAAGTGAGGAAGGATCATCGCAGATAACGGGAAGGGAAAGAGAAATCATGCAGCTTCTGGCGGAGGGCAAGAGCAACAAGGAAGTCGGGACAATTCTGGGAATCGAGACCAAGACAGCCGAGACGCACCGATCGAATCTGATGCGGAAGCTCGATTGTCATTCGGTTGCTGGCATAGTCCGGTACGCTATCCGTAATCATCTACTGGAGGCCTAAGAAGTTCCTCGACCCTAATAAATTTTATGGCTTCTAAACGTCCGCGCATGCTGTTTGTAGGTGACGAAGAAGGCATCCGCCTGACTCTGCCTAAGATTCTCGAAAGCCGCGGCTTTGAAGTGAAGGCAGCGGGCAGCATGGCCGGTGCTCTATCTCAGCTAGGATTGCCTTTCGAAACAGCCAATTGGCTTTGACCGCAAGCGAATGATCCCGCCAGAGTAAGGCCTTCCCCAAAAAGGAGGCTGAACCTTTTTGGGAACCTTCATACGAGCATCGCCACACCGTGTACTTCCAAGGGAAAAGAGGCTGCGCGACTGTAGTTCGAATGTGCGCAGGCAAGCCATAATAACTGGCGCTACGCAATCATGAGCGTCTCCAAAAGAGCTTCTCGCCCTCGGCTCGATTCCAGCGGAGCTCCCGTGTTTAACCGCTGTGAATTGTGCCCTGCTTTCTACATGGCGCGCTGGGGCCGATAACAATTCCCCGCCAACCCTCGAACCCTCATGTTTGCTCTTGGACAAGGAACTCTTCTTGCGCTTTCCATAGCATCCTCTTCAAACGCCTGCGGGTGACGTGGGCGTTCAGCCCCTGGCCAACCTCTGCATTGGCCAGTTCAAATTGGCGTGAACTAAGAGAGATCGTCCATGACGGACAAACGCAAGTCGGGCTGTGCGTCGTAAGCCAACGGGAATCGGTACCAGAAATAAAACAGTGCCTCCATATTCTGCTCCCGAGGGCCGCCATTCCAAACGGAATGCCGCGAATGAGCGCGCGAGTCTGATCGTCAACCTTGAAAGTAGTAGGGAAAAGATCCCGTGTCACATAATCGACATGACGCAAGAGGGATTCAGAGTGAGAGGTAACTTTGGACAATTGAAACGCGGACACGTGGTCGAACTAAACCCAAGTGAAGGCCCCTCGTATACTGCGCGCTGTCGCGTGATGTGGGTGGGTAAACCCGGATCCACGCAGGATGGGGAGGCCGGGCTTGAGCTTCTGCTTCTGAATCCGTCTCTGGATTCGCGCAAAGGATAGCATCTTAGTTTGGGGGTGACTTGCACTCAGTATTGCGCAGCATGCCGCCGCGACCTTTGACGCCTGGTCCACACGGCAGGCGATCTCCGCTGGCTGATACCCGGAGCTGAACCCGGCCTTGCGGCCCTTCGCAGAGAACGCGTCGCTTTATGCAGCCATTCACGTGAGACCGGTTCTATTCGATTACGTCGGTACGCGCATGATGACCCAGCACGGTTAGCTGAGGCATACCTGGTGGATTCCGCAGGCGCTTAGCACGGCCATCTCGCTCGGAAGCAGTGCGCATAATCCGAACGCCCACTGATTTCTGAACTGGGTTTTCCTTTGCTGCCGAACATTACCACCCGGACGGCCCTTGTCTCGATGAGCCTGCGCGCGAATTTCGGGGTTTTTGTCTTGGCACCTCCGGCTATTCGACGATTCACGCTGGCTTGAGTCCCATAAGACCAGTGCCCCCGCATAGGACATCCGCCTGGCAGGTATTTTGAATGCATCTGTGGGTGGCATTTGCCAGCAGAAGGAAGGAAGGTTAGTCGACCGCATCCGCAATAAACTATTCGATAAACTATTGAAGATAAACAAGATAAACGAAGATAAACTATGAATTTGTTCACTGCATTCCTTGAGATGGACACTGTCCTTTCCCGGCCGGACAGCCCCAAACGTGCACTCGAACAGTCTGGACTGCCTGTACCTCGTCGACCCGCCCGACCAGTAGAGGGGGAACGTGTGCGCTGCTTAAACTTCCTAGTTCATGCTCACGCATTCAAGAGAATCGCGCTCGCGGTTCCCTCCGACCGATCCACAAGCGCGCCCCACTCCCCGCGCCCTGATTCTCTTTCTAACTTCCACGCTCTTCGTATCAGTCATAATCCTGTCCGGTTGCACGGGCGTCACCTCGGCGAAAGGCAATGCGGTATCTTCCACCTCTGCCTCTACATCTTCCATCATTGCACTTAGCGCCAGCCCCGCTGCCCTGAGCTTCGGCAACGTATCCGTGGGGAGCACAAGCAATCAGAGTTTGACGATCACCAATTCCGGCACAAGT
>QHYQ01000345.1 GCA_003224175.1 Acidobacteriota bacterium | reverse complement strand
GTAGTCCGTCGTATTCAAATCGATGTAGACGTAGCCTGTGAGCTGTCCATCTTCGTCGCGGATCATGGCAGGTCCACGGGAGAAAGACAGGCTTGCCACTTGTTCAATGGGGATTTGGGCGCCGGAAGGCGTAGCGATAAGCACGCGCCGAAGTTCGTCTACGTTGTCGCGGAAATCCCGCTCGTAACGAACGTTGATCGGATACCGTTCGCGGCCCTCGACGTTTTCGGCGACATTCATGCCCCCAATGCCGGAAGACACAGCTGCCTGCACGTCTGCAATGGTCAGGCCGTACTTGGCGGCTTCGGGGCGATTCACGTCTACATTTATGTAGAACCCCTGGGACACACGCTCGGCAAATACCGAACGCACTTGGGATACGCCAGACAATATCTGCTGAATCTGAGTTCCAAGTTGCTGAATGCCCTCAAGTGAGGGTCCCTGAATTTTCATCCCGACCGGAGTTTTGATTCCCGTCAAGGCCATATCGAGCCGATTCTCAACGGGCATGGTCCACGTATTGCTAAGGCCTGGAAACTGTAGTTTCTCGTCCATCTCCCGGATTAGCTTGTCGTAAGTCATGCCTGCCGGCCATTGCTCGCGTGGTTTGAGCATCACGGTCGTGTCATACATATCGAGCGGCGCATTGTCCGTGGCGCTGTCCGAACGGCCAACGGCACCGAACACGGTCTCTACTTCAGGAAACGAGCGGATGATACGATCCTGTTCCTGCAACAGCTTGGAAGCTTCCACAATAGAGATGCCCGGCAGAGATGTCGGCATATACAGCGAAGAACCCTCGTAGAGTGGCGGCATGAATTGGCTACCAAGCTTGAACATCAACGGAAAAGTAACCGCCAGGAATATGAGATTTAGAAGCAGCGTCGTTTTCCGGTATTTCAGACAGAGCCGGAGCACCGGCAGATACAGAGCTTGCGTGATCCTGGAAATAGGGTTCTCTGACTCGGGTCGCAGCCTGCCCTTTATGAACATGACCATCAGCACGGGAACCAGCGTGATCGCCAAGACCGAAGAGAAGCCGACAGCAAGAGTTTTCGTCCAGGCCAACGGCTTGAACATCCGTCCTTCCTGCGCCTCCAGTAAGAAAACCGGAAGAAAGGAAACAACGATGATCACGAGGGAGAAGAACAGGGCTGGCCCGACTTGCTTGGCAGAATCGATGAGAATGCGCCGACGCTCCGGCTCGCTCAGTCGGAGCGCTCTTGCGCTTTCCGCTGTCTCTCGCTCCAACACAATCGGCCCATTTGCTGCGTCAGCTTCATGAGAAGATTTCGACTTATTTGGAACATGTCTCTCCGAGAGATGCCGGTACCCGTTCTCAACCATGACAATCGAGGCGTCTACCAAAACTCCAATCGCCAGCGCCAAGCCGCCGAGGGACATGATGTTAGAGCTCACGTGCAGGTAATACATCGGTATGAAAGCCATCGAGACTGCGATAGGCAGTGTGATGATCGGAATCAGCGCAGAGCGGAAATGAAACAGAAAAATGATGATTACGAAGCTGACGATGATTGCTTCTTCAATCAGGTCGCGCTGCAAGGTCTTGATGGATTCTTGGATCAAACCGGCGCGATCATACCCCGCCACGATTTCCACGCCCGGAGGGAGCGAGGATTTGATCTCCGCAAGCTTCTTCTTGACCCCGTCGATTACCGTCAGGGCGTTCAGGCCGTAGCGCATCACCACGATGCCACCCACGGTCTCGCCCTCTCCCTGCCATTCGGCGACGCCTTCTCGCATGTCCGGGCCGAACGACACCCTACCGAGGTCCTTGATGAGCACGGGAGTGCCGTTCTTTGCCATGACCGGAACGTTCTCCAGGTCCGCAAGAGACTTCAGATAACCCAAGCCACGAATCATGTATCGCGAGCCGCTTAGCTCCAGCACGCGCCCGCCTACTTCGTTGGTGCTGGATTTGACCCGGTCGATGACTGTCGAAAGTGGGATTCCGTATGCGAGAAGTTTGTTCGGGTCCAGATTGACCTGGTACTGGCGAACGAACCCGCCGATGCTCGCGACCTCGGCAACCCCCGGAACAGTCTCCAGTTGATAGCGAAGGTGCCAGTCCTGAAGCGTGCGCAGGTCGGCAAGGCTGTATTTATGCGTATGATCAACCAGGGCGTACTCATAGACCCACCCTGCCCCGGTTGCGTCTGGACCAATCGCCGGATGCACGTCTGCCGGCAATCGCCCGGCGATTGTTTGCAGGTATTCCACAACTCGCGAACGAGCCCAGTAGATGTCGGTGCCTTCTTCGAACACCACGAACACATAGCTATCGTTGAACATCGTCTGGGCGCGAACGGCCTTTACGCTTGGCGCTGCGAGCAAAGCTGTAACGATGGGATAGGTGACTTGATCCTCGATGATGTTGGGAGGCTCGCCTTCCCAGTTTGTGTGGATGATGACTTCCACATCGGAAATGTCCGGCAGGGCGTCAAGCGGAATGTGTCCCATACTCCAAATTCCGGTCAGAGTGAGGAGAAGAACTCCCGTGAAGACCAAGAAACGATTCTGAGCACACCATTCAATAACGCGGGCAATCACGGCTACATCCCTCCCGTGGCATTGATAGTGAGCTGCTTATTCACAATGGTCTGCCCGTTCTGCTGTGCCGTGATCGTGACTTGCCACGTGCCCCCTGACCCGAGAGCGCCATTGCCCTCGTACATCCCGCCGCCCTCATCGCTGGCTTGGATGACTGTCTTCATAACTGCCATTCCCATCGCAGGCATCGCCGCCATGAAAAAGGTCACGTTGACCTGCGCTCCAGCGATGGGTTTTCCCGCCTGATCCGTCAACTTGACCCGAATGGTGTTGGTGCCCTTCTGTGGCGGAGATGGTGCCGTGGTCAGTTCAACGCTGGCTTGTGCTTGCGTTGGGGTATTCATCGCAGCAGCCTGCCCTGCGCCGGGAGGCGGAGGCACAAAGGCGCCCGCAGCGGCTTGCAACTGAGCCTCTGAGTCAATCAGGAAGTTTGCCGAGGTAACGATCTGTTCGCCAACTTTCACGCCTTTAGTAATTACAAACTGATCGCCTACGTGAGGTCCCAACTCGACTTCACGCGGCTGTATGTTTCCATCGCCCGTGTACGTGAACACCAAGTTCTTAGTTCCTGAATGAAATACGGCGGAATCTGGAACGATCATGCGCTGGCCCAAGGGCAGTTTGAGGCTCACATTTACGTACATGCCTGGTCGAAGCTTTAGATCAGGATTTGGGAATACAAGTCGGACCGGCAATGTTCGCGTTGCCACATCCAACTGTGGCAGCAAGTAATCGACTCTTCCCTTAAAAACCCGTCCGGGGTACGCATCCAGTGTTACCTCGGCGGAATCACCTGGCTTGATCTTCCCTGCATCATTCTGAAAAATCTGGGCGAGCACCCAAACATCGGAGAGATCGGCAATCGAGTACAGTTTCGTATCCGGTTGCACATACATATTTGGCAGGGCATTTCTCTCCGTGATGTAGCCGGAAGCTGGGGAGTAGAAGGCCAGATCGGTGATGACTTCGCCGGTTTCGTCCAGTTTCGCGATCTCGCTATCCGGCATATCAAACTGCTGAAGCCGGGCCTTGGCGGCGGCAATCAATGACGCAGCCCCGTCCGAGACCCCGCTCACTGTACTCTGTTGCAAAGCCCCGGCATTCT
>QHYQ01000135.1 GCA_003224175.1 Acidobacteriota bacterium | reverse complement strand
GCGGGGTACGAGCGAGTGAATTCGAAGGCTGTGGCCACTCAATTGGCCGCCGCAAGCGCGAGCTAGCTTTCCAGATTAGGCGAGGATTCCAATGGATCTTACTGGAGTGGTCACAGTCCGCTGGCCATTAGCGTTGATCTCCATCCGGAAGCCTGTGTAAATCCCGCGCATTTTGCAGAAGCAGCCTCCGATGGTAGCTCCAGTCAGGCGGGCCGGAGTTAACTCCGGAAAGAACTGGCCGCCTCGAACCAGGATTTCACCGCTTCGGCCCTCAATGATCGTGATCTCATAGATGCTGTTCCAGGTCCGGACGACCAGCTTCTCCATATCCTCCATGCGGTCAACCTGCACGCCATTCGTCCACGGGTCATCGGACCAGTTGCTGAGAATGGTTGCCGCTGGGACGTGATGCTGCGCTTGCATTGCCTTCCCCTGGTTTGCCGATCCAAACCCAATAGTAACTTTGATGCTTCTCGGCCTCAGTTTGGCACCTGGTCGCAGCTTACGGCAGGAGGTTCATTCGGCGCAGCCGGTCTGCGAAGCGGGGATCCGAGCGCAGCGGGTCGAAGATCGGATCCGCTTTGATGGTGTCAATTGGAGTTCCTATGGGTTGAGTTTGTCCGAAACTGTGTTGTCACCCGACTTTATGCCGTGCTTTGTGACATAACCCTGCCATGCTAGCCGGTACAAGTGCGGAAATGTCCTTGACTTCCGTTTACGCAAGGGAGTACAAGCAGGGACTAGATGTAACCTTTCCAGGAATACTTCCTCCAAAGGTTCGGCCCTCCTTGGTAGGCCCCGGCTGGCAAATCGACTGAAGCCGCTTAGTTTTTCGCTCGCGGAGGGGGAAAATGAAGAAATATCGGATTCTGACTCTTCTACTGGTGTTCATTGTGCTCGCAATCCTGGTGGTTGCGCGCCTAACTCGGGTTTCGGCTCAGCAGCCTGCGGGCAGCGTTAAAGTGACTCCGACTACCGTTACGCGGGTCATACTCTTCAAGGTCAACCCCGGCCAGCGCCCCGCTTTCGACCAGGACGTAATGGACAACTTAATCCCGGTCTTCGAGGAAGAAAAAAAGGCTGGGATTCTCACGGACTACATGTTCTTCAACAACGTGACAGCCGACAATCCCAACGATTGGAACGTTGGGATGACCCAAACGTACGCAAACTATGCGGCGCTTGACAATCTCGGCGATCGTACCGATCCGATCACGCTCAAGCACTACGGTTCGGCGGTGAAGCAGCAAGCAGCGGCGAGCCACAGGAACCAGATTCGGACCGTCGTGTCCAATCGTTTGCTCCGCGAGGTGCACTATAGTCGAGGCGCGAACGGTAACAGTTGAGGGGCGAGGATTCCGCCCTCACCTTGACCGCTTTCATCTTCACATTACCGAGAGTGGATGAGTCGCAGATCTCACCGCTAGGTTGCCTGAGTCGTGAGCAACCTGCGGCATTGCTGGAAGTCATCCTCGAAGAACTGGCCTCAACCGGAACTTTCGGTTGACACCACAGCTTTCACAGTGCGGTCAATGTACAACACCTTTCTCCTCGAAAACCTGGAAAGGAAATTGCACCATGAATCGACCTTTGCTGTTTGCTCTGGCCGGTTCGCTCATCCTCGTTGTTTTGGCTGCCGCGAAAGAGCCGAACCTGTCCATAGTTATGAGAAATGTACAGGACGAGGTCATTGGCAGCGCAACACTCGTAGCAGCAAAACAAGGGGTAAACATCCGGTTGGACTTGACAAACCTTCCGCCCGGAGCACATGCGCTCCACATCCATCAGAACGCGAAGTGTGAGGGGCCGAGTTTCCTGTCTGCCGGACCTCATTTCAATCCGGAGGGCAAGAAACACGGGCTGGCAAATCTCGAAGGGCCACACGCTGGAGATATGAGGAACTTCATGGTCTCTTCTAAGGGCACCGCAGTGACAACAGTGCTCGCCCCAGGTGTCACGCTGGGCACCGATCGCCACTCCGTCTTCAGCAATGGCGGAACCACGCTAGTTATCCATGCCAAAGCTGACGATATGACCAGCGAACCAGAAGGCAAGGGAGGAGACCGCATCGCTTGTGGAGAAATTTTAAAGTAGTGCTGTCCGGTTTTTGTGACGTGCTTTGATGTCACTGATCTCTACGACAAGATCAAATACGGCCTCGCCTTCCGGAGAGCCAAGACAGAGGAAGTCGGGATTGGCTTTGAAATCGCCGCAATTGTACCGAATGTACCGAAATCAGCCTTGAAAGAGACTGTGAGAATTGCGGCTTAAAGCATGAGTAATGTGGAGGAAAGAATGGTCGGGGCGAGAGGATTTGAACCTCCGACCCCATGGTCCCGAACTCGGCAATCGGCGCGGCACAGACTGAGAAGAAGTGAGTACAACTTGTATCGCCACAACGGTTTAGCTGAGACTTGCGCGGACGGTTGTTGCAAGCATTTGCAACGAGTTCGTGCCACTTAGATGGGCTAGCATGGCAGCGTTATGTCACAAACCACGTCACAAAGTTTTTCTCCAGGCGGTGAGTCTAGTCCCGACAGTATGAGGTCTCAAGGAACGGGGGGGATAGGAAACAGAGCGATTCAAAACGGGCCCCCACTCTTTGCCCTCATCATGAGCGGGCATCCTCGTATGCGCCCGTCTCAGTCTCCGTAAGCGCACGGCCTGCGCTGTAAGCCCTGAGCGCCGCTTCGCGGCGTGGGCTATACGAACGGGAAATCAGCCGAGCGCTTGTGACCTTTATCCGTGCGCAGGTGTGTGCGAGAGTCGCTATACAGTCGGTTTCAGCCGTCGCGAATGCGGTAACAGGAGCTGTATGGCACAATAGGCACCCGCCGGGTCGTTCGCAGCGACCCAGCGGACACTCTGCCTAAGCCGATGCGTGTTTGCCGGGGGTGTGGGGCTCAGCTTAAGCGCAGCAAAGAGTATTGCGCTGGGTGTGGATTGGTTCTTTCGAGAGAACGCATGCCGGAGGTTGCGCGGATTGGTCGAGTAGTCGCGCAGAGCCCTAGGGCACAGGCCAGTCGGACGGAAACGCAACGGCGAAATGCAATCGCTCAGCATGCATGGAATAACTCTAACGGATCCCAGATCAGTGAGGATATTTACAAAAGGGAAATTCAGCCTCGGCTGGCTAAAATATCAATCTCGGCAATTGCAAGTGCGCTCGGTGTGTCTTGGTCCTACGCTGCGGACATTCGCAGGGGTCGCCGCCGCCCGCATCCACGGCATTGGGAAAAGCTCGCGAAACTCGTCGGCCTTTCGGGGATTCAGTCACCTAGTTAGATGGCGGAGGCGGAAGAAACCCGCGCCGGTTCGATGGCTGCTCGCAATTTGGTTTCTTCCTCCCGCCCGGATTCAGCGCAGCGTTTCACCGCTTGCTTGGCGCCGCCGGGACGCAGCCACTCGCCGGTGCTCGGCAATCAACTTTCGCGCGAACGGCCGGAGTTCCTCGGGCCGCTCCCGAAGGTATGCCAGCAAACGCTGGCGCTTCTGTTTCCCGCGTGCGTAGATAGAGCGCCAAGCGTTTTTCACTGCGGAATGAGAGACCATCAGATCGTCTGATAGCTCGTCGTCGGTTAGACCTCGCAAGGCAGCAACAAGCAAGCGTTGCCGCTCGGCTTCGCACCTTGCGGTCCAGAACCTCCGGTAAGAGGGCCGCAATGAAAAGCGGATCGCGCTCACAGGGAGGCTGGGCGCAGCTCTTCGGGATGGTCGCGCAAGTAAGCGATGAGGTGCTGTTTCTTTTCCCTGCCACGTTCGCCCTCCTCCGGTATCGCAACTCCGTTGGGAAAAAGCGATGGCAAATGGGTTGAGACCCGATTGTAGATCGAAAGCCAAGTCTTCTTGACGGCTGATAAGGAGACGCCTAACTCGTCCGCGAGTTCCCGGTCTGTTACACCCTGCAGTGCTGCGAGTAACAGCCGTTGTTCGCTAGGCCGAAAGCCGCACTGAGGCGCCTGATAAACAAATAATAGTCCTGCCCAGGCACCGACCCGGCATAGCGCCACTTTTCGCGTCAGCCCCACATAGTGAGCCATCTTGAAGACCTCATCCAGGGATCGATCTCCAAAGTCGACGTATCGTCCATCTTCGTGAAGTAATTGGGCACCACTACGTAGAATCACCTCTAGGAACTCGCGCGTGCTTGGTTGACAAACTGCTTCCTTCAGCAAAAACCCACGGTGCTGCTCGACAAACGCCGAGACTACCGCAGCGTGTGCCTCCGCACATTCCCACAATTCTGCCCGAACAGCCCCTTCCCATACTGCGAGGTTGAGACCGCCTTTGGTGTTTGCTTCCCGCACCGCGCGGTCAGAAAGCAATGGAGACTCGCCACGCAAGGCCCGTCTGGTCAGTTCGGGACCGACCCAGAAAAATGGCGGCCTCTTTAGAGATTGTAGGAACTCGTCGGAAACAAAGGCGCTGACGCCGACTCCGACAATCTTGGTACCGGACTGTTGTGAATCCTCAAAGACCACAGCACGAAAGGCCTCTAGGCCCAACAACGCCAGCCAAACTGCCCGCAGATCATTCAGGACATCCGCATAGCGCGGCCCAATTACTGGGTGGGTCGCAACAAGAGTTGCGCACTCACGGACATCCTTCGCCCGCATTGGCCGGTAACTGATTGCCATACAGACCGCCTGCGGCCCAAAGCAGACATGCTCTGGGTAGTCTTTTAGGTTACTTGCTTATAGCAGCATTACAGGCATAATTCCACTCTCCGAAGGCGCGAATGGTCTTTGGTCGAAAAAACCGAGAAGAGTAGAGTGTGGATGCAGCGAAGGTAAAAGGTGAATGCAAACGCCAGTACCGCCCTACGGGTTCGCCCCTGCTTCAGCGGGGGGAATTATGAACGACAGAGCGTTCGCATCGAGAAAGCCCCTTCATTCTGGGAGTTCTGAGCGTTGTGTTGATTGTCCGATGCGGAGTCAGCGCGACGCCGACCCAGTTAACGTGAGGTGATCAATGAACCGATGGTTCGCCCGTTACGGCATTGCGGGGTTGCTCACTCTGCTGATGGTTTGGCCGTCATCGGGTCAGCGATCAGGGCCACCAGCGCCGTCCCAGCCGCCCGCTCAACCCGGCGGCTCTGTTCCCCCCCCAACAGGAACGCAGGTAGGTCCTGGCCAACCTCGTCAAGTGCACTATGTGAACGGACGAGTCGTCATGGATACCGGCCAGCCTGTCACAGAACCCGTTTCTGTGGAGCTCAATTGCGGGACGAGGTCGTTGCAGGTGGTCCACACCGACTTGAAGGGATATTTCCGATTCACCCTTGGCGAAGGCGTTCAAAGCAACATGGACTTCAGCGCCAGCAACAATGATAGCTTGATGCCATCGGTCTCTGGGGGCACGAATTTTCCCGGCGGGCTGGGCGGGTTGAGCGTTTCCGGCGGCAGTTTGACAGGTTGTGAGCTCCAAGTATCGGTCGTCGGCTACCAAGCAGTGATCAAGACCATCACCTCCGACGCTAGCGATCTGGGGATGATCGATGTTGGGACTTTACAGCTCAGGCGTATTGCCGGAGTGCAAGGGTCTGCGATCAGCGCCACCTCCCTGCTGGTTCCCAACGGAGCGCGCAAGGAATTCGATAAGGGCGACAAGGAGGCCCGTAGCAACCACCTGAAGTTGGCAACACAACATCTGGAAAAGGCCGTCTCCGAATACGACAAGTATGCGGCTGCCTGGAACGAGTTAGGGACGATTTATTTAACCAACCAGGAGAAGGATAAAGCCCGCCGAGCCTTTGAAAAAGCGATCACGGCGGACCCCCGATATATCCCGCCGTATATGAGTCTTTCCGCCCTGGAATTACAAAATTGGGAATATGAGGACGCTGTCGAGACAGTGGGAAAGGCTCTGGAACTGGACCCTACGATCGTAGTCGCCAACTTCATCCAGGCCGTTGGGAATTTCAATCTGAATCGGTTGGATGCCGCCGAGAAGAGCGCGCGGGAGATCGAAAAGGGGCCGCACCAGAGCATCCCGCAATTGCACGTATTGCTTGCCGACATCCTTTTGCAGAAACAGGATTATTCCAAGGCAGCAATAGAGATGCGCGCCTACCTCAAGGAATTTCCGGGCGGAAAACTGGCCGGTGAGATGCAGAAGAAGCTAGAACAGATTGAGAAACTGGCGGCCAACGCCGGGAGCAAATCCGAGCCGTCGCCGGTGCAGCCGCAGACGCCTCCAGCTGTCGAAAACGTGGGCGAATCAGAAAGACCGCGAGCGGAGCAGGCTTTAATTGAAAAGCCCGCCGCTAAAACTCTATTATCGCCACGCGGTAAGCGGACGAAGGCTGATCTCTGGTATCCCCCAGATATTGACCACGTCATGCCCCAAGTCTCGCCAGGAACGGCCTGCCCGCTGTCCGACGTATTGTCTAAGGCCGGAAAGAGAATCGAAGAGCTCGTGCACAATGTGGATAAGTTCACCGCCACAGAGGCGGTTGAACATCAACATGTTGACCGCTCGGGCCGGCTGGGCGTTCCAGAAATCCGGAAGTTCAACTACCTAGTTACGATCGCGCAGGCGCCTGGCGGGGATATGAACGTGGAGGAATATCGCAATGGGGGATCGGCCTCCGAGCGATTTCCTGATCAAATTGGCACCATAGGGACGCCAAGCCTCGTGCTGATTTTTCATCCCCATCACGTCAAAGATTTCCAGATGAAATGCGAAGGTTTGGGTGAGTGGCGAGGGCAGCCAGCGTGGCAGGTCCGATTCGAAGAACGCTCCGATCGCCCCAATTCGATGAGCACGGTGCAGATTGGCAGCAGCAGCTTCAGCCCGAGGCTGCGCGGAAGAGCCTGGATTCTCGCCGATTCCTATCAAGTCGCGCGTTTGGAGAGCGATCTGACGGACGAAATACCAAAGATCCGTCTTCGCCTGCAACATCAGAAGATCGAATATCGTCCCGTGCCTCTTCCTGAAAGCAAGGGTGAGATCTGGCTACCATCAAGCAGTGAACTCTATCTGGATTTTCTCGGCCATCGATTTTTCCGGCGACACAGTTTTACGGATTTCAAGTTCTTCTCTGTGAAAGTGCAGCAAACGTTTGGCGATCCTAAGGAATCAGAAAACCAATCGCGCGAATAGCAGAAATTTGGGTCACCCCTCGTGGGAGGGCGTCGTGAGGAGACTAACAAGCTTTTTCGGGGCCGGTGTGTTCCTGGCTGTCATTCTGTCTGTGGCGACTTTGTCCCGGTCTTCCTTGTCCGTACGGAACGAGTTCGCGCTGCCCACGTCGGCAGGGTGGACTGCGGCGGTGCTCGGAGGCTTAGTGGACGCATCTACAGTAAGCAAACAGCAGATCGTCACGGCTTACGGCAAGTTGCCACTGAGTTTCGAGACCAATCGAGGCCAAACCGATTCACGGGTAAAGTTCATTTCCCGCAGCCAAGGGAACAGTCTGTTTCTTACTGGCACGGAGATGGTCCTGGTGCTCAGGCGTCGTCATTTCTCCCCGCTCACGCGGCGAGCCGACTTGGCTTCCAGATTGAAAATGGCCAAAACAATAGAAGAGAAGTCGGCTGCGGCTCCTGTGGTGCTGCATATGAAACTGTTAGGAGCAAACCGTGAACCCAGAGTGGAGGGCCTGGAGGAGTTGTCCGGAAAGAGCAACTACTTCATCGGCAACGATCCGGCGAAGTGGCGCACTAATGTCGCGAACTACGCCAAAGTGAAATACCACGCCATCTATCCAGGCGTGGATTTGGTTTATTACGGCAGCCAACGCCAACTGGAGCATGACTTCATCGTCACACCTGCCGCCGACCCCGAGGCCATCCAACTGCTCTTCCAAGGTGCAGAGGAACTCAGAATCGATGCTCAGGGCGATCTGGTCCTGCGTGTCAGCGGAGGCGAGGTCTACCTGCACAAGCCGATCGTATACCAATTGATTTCCGCCGACGGCCCCGGGGCGACAGACCGCCCGGTCGGCAAGCAGTTCGTCAGCGCTCGCTATGTCGTCAGAGGCAACCGCGTGGGCTTTTCGCTGGCGGGATACGACGCCCGAAAGCCCCTCATTATCGACCCAGTATTGAGCTACTCCACTTACCTGGGCGGCAGCAGTTCTGACTCTGGCACCGAAATCGCTGTAGATGCTGCCGGCAATGCCTACGTGACCGGCCAGACCTCTTCGACCGATTTCCCAACGACGAACCCGTTCCAGGGAACATCAGGCGCCAATGGCGATGCGTTTGTGGCGAAGCTGAGCAGCTCGGGCTCAACGTTGCTGTACTCCACTTACCTGGGCGGCAGCGGCTTTGATTCTGGTGCGGGAGTCGCGATAGATGCTGCCGGAAATGCCTACGTGACCGGCCAGACCTCTTCCACTAATTTTCCGACCAAGAATCCGTTCCAGGGAGCATTAGGCAGCGGCAGCAACACCAACAATGCTTTCATAACCAAGTTGGACAACTCGGGCTCGACGCTGCTCTACTCCACATACTTGGGCGGCAGCGCTTCTGACTCTGGCGCCGGAATCGCTGTAGATGCTGCGGGAAATGCCCACGTGACTGGCCAGACCTCTTCGGCCGATTTTCCGACCAAGAATCCCTTGCAGGTAAAGCTCAGCGGCTCCGCCGACGCTTTCGTTGCGAAGATTGATACGACGAAATCTGGGGCTGCATCTCTGGTCTATTCTACCTATCTCGGTGGGAGCGATGCGGAGGGGGGCGGCGCCGTCGCGGTAGATTCCTCGGGTAACGCATATGTGACCGGCTTCACCCAGTCTTCGAACTTCCCTACGGCGCTTCCCTTGCAGGCCTCTAGTGGGGGTGGAACCTGCGGTAATTATTATTACTCTCCGTTCCCTTGTGCCGACGCCTTCGTAGCAAAGTTAAACCCCGCTGGCTCCTCATTGGTATTTTCAACCTATCTTGGCGGCAATAACGACGACAGGGGTGCCGGCATCGTCGTAGACTCTTCCAGTAACATCTACGTCACCGGGCATACCTCTTCGAGTAATTTCCCGACCACGGCGAATCCCATCCAGCCAAACTTAAGGGGCTCCGGCGATGCCTTTGTGGCGAAGGTGAATGCTACCGGCTCCATGCTGGTGTATTCCACTTACCTCGGCGGGAGTAACGACGACCAAGGCAACGGTATTGCCGTGGATTCCTCTGGCAACGCCTATGTGACTGGATCTACAAGTTCAACGGACTTTCCGACGATTTTCCCGGTGCAAGTATTGAACAGCGGCTCCCACGCCTTCATTACAAAGCTGAACCCCGCAGGTTCGCAGCTTGTGTACTCCACTTACCTGGGCGGCATCGGTTCTGATTCTGGTGCTGGTATTGCCGTGGATGCCACCGGCAATGCCTACGTGACAGGGAATACTTCTTCCACAGACTTTCCCACAGTGAATCCGCTACAAACATCCTTACGCGGCTTCGCGGACGCCTTCGTATCGAAAATAGCACCCATCCCTGGACCTGCCGTAGCCACGTCCCCAGCCAGCCTGTCCTTTACTCCCACTCCAGCATCACCCCAACCAATCAATACAACCAGCCCCCCCCAGCAGGTGACGCTGACAAACAAAGGGGACGGGGCCTTGACCATCACCGGGATTACGATCGCCGGCACGAACGGTGGTGACTTTGCCCAGACGAATACCTGCGGGACGCTTCCGGCGGCGCTCGCCCCAGGCGCTAGTTGCGCCTTCAGCGTCACCTTCACGCCCACTGTGGCCGGGACACGAAGCGGAACGCTAACGATTAGCGACAATGCTGCCGGAAGTCCACACACCGTGCCCCTACTGGGAAATTTTGGATCTCCGGACTTTACGATTTCTGCTTCTCCCGGCGCAGCGACCGTCTCAGCAGGGGGGGCAGCCACGTCTACCATCACGATCAGTTCGACTAACAACTTCACTGGGTCGGTATCGCTGACTTGCAGCGGGTTACCAGCGTTGGCGAACTGCTCGTTCTCTTCGGTTACCGTGGGCGCCAATCCAGCCACCTCTACATTAAGAATCTCAACCACAGCGGTCTCAGCTCTCCTGGCGCCTTCGTTCGGACGACTGCGCATTAAGCCTTTGTATGCGTTCTGGCTGTCATTGCTGGGGATAGCTCTCGTCGCTGTTGGTATTAGGGAAAGGAAGTCCAAGAAACGGAGAATCGGTTGCTTTTGCGCGGGACTGCTGCTTATCCTGGGGGCGCTGCAGGCTGGTTGTGACTCCAAGAGTCCCTCGGTGAGCCCCCCGGTGAGCCGACCGGGAACACCTGCTGGCACTTATAGCATAATGGTCACGGGCACGTCCTCTTCACTCCAACACTCAACCACAATCATGCTTACGGTGCAGTAGAGCGACGGAGTTCGTCACACGGAGTGCCATGAAACGGTACCAAGGAGCGTCGTTATGAGATTCAGAGGAATCGTAGCAGCCTTAAGCGTCTCTTTGTTGTGTTTCCTCCCTTTTCGCCTGTTGGCCAAGAATAATCCAAGGCCCCACGTGATCGTTGTCGGCGTGAATGGGATGGAATGGGACATCATCCGTCCACTGCTTCTCCGGGGCGAGTTGCCCAACCTTGCCAAATTAATCCAGGGCGGTGTCTATGGTAAACTGCGGACATTATCCGCTCCCAATTGCCCCAAGATTTATACGACGATCGCAACCAGCACCCCTCCGGAAGAGAACGGAATCACAGGTTTTCTGGTCCACGGGATTACAGCCAATACAAGCATGCTCCGGGAAGAGCCGATTTGGTCAATCCTATCGAAGAACCGGGTGACGGTGGGAATGGCAAACGTGCCGGCAACATTCCCGGCTATGCCGGTCAACGGATACATGGTCAGCGGCATGCTCACCCGGGGCAAGGGATGCGAGAATGGCTTGCTTTGTTCGCCCAAACTTTCTGAAGTCGAAGGCGGGGACGCTGTTTATCCGAAAAGTATGGTCGCCGAGTTAGAAGCGAGGGTGGGGGATTTCTGGATTGATTGCTCGCGCATGCCCACTGCAGATGACCTGAGGGGAAAGGAATCAAAAGTGATCAACGAGTGGCTCGCACAGGTCACCCGGATTCGCAACCAGCAACTTAAGCTCTTCGATTACCTGTTGACCTATCATCCGACCGATTTCGTGATGCTGGCCCAATCGTGCGAAGACCGCGTAGGACATTGGCTTTATCCAATCCAACCCTACAACGTCGGCTACAACGCCAGCATCCACAGTGTCCGCCTGGACGCCTTTCCCAACCAGTACCGAGCCTTTGATCAGGTGCTCGGCAAGATCCTGGAACACGCCGACGCAAATACCTACATATTTGTGATCTCGGATCATGGCATTAAGCCCCTGCGTGAATTTGAGCAGGAGCAGCCGGGGCACCCTTCGGTTCACGATCACGGTGGAACTACACCGATAATTGCCCACCACGACTTCGAAGATGGAGACGACGTGCCCGGTGCCTTTATTGCGGTTGGTCCGAATATCAAGAAAAACGTGCGCCTAATGGGTTTCCCAATCAGTGTTTTTGACATCGCTCCGACGATTCTGCACATCTACGGCATCGAGGTGCCCGGGCAAATGAGAGGACGCGTGCTGATGAACATTTTCCAAGATACTGCTAAGCGGCGCTACGTGTCCAAAGCTACGTCTGCCAAGTGAAGGCCTATAATATTGTCCCTGGCGACTAGGATGACCCAGCGCTGAATACGAACGTTCCGCGCAAACAGCGTGAGACCATTACCTCATTGCGCCGGGTCTAGACTCACGTGCTCCCAACTTGTCGGGTGGGGTACTTTTAGCGTGCTCGTATAACACCCCCTCAAGGAACGGGGGGGTCGAGAGCTACCGTGGGCCGAAAGGACGACACCCTGCCGTCTACTGCACGCGAAAAAGCGCATAAACACCGGCGAGTTAGCGCATCCCTGTCAAAAAGCCCAGTCATAATGCGGGTTCCAGGCACTCCAGGAAAACGAAAATCGGGGCCTGCAGGAGTGTGGTTGCGGGCAAGGGTGTTCCAGGGGCGGTTGCCAGGTTGTTTTAGCGGCTATCGCCGGAAAAATAGAACGTTTCCCGTCGAATTGTCATAGCCGTTTTGACGGTAAATGGCTATTGGGGGTCTCTAAACCTGGCATTTGCCTCTAGCAGAAAACCCTGGGAAATTTGTTGGAGGAAAGCCAGTTTCCGAAAACGCGACTTATCAGGCACTGGAACGCAACTTCAGAGGCTTAGCTAGCTAACAAACAGGCAAACCCTTAGCCTTCCTCTCAGATCGACCTAGCGAGCCTAGCAATCTAATTTCCGGCGTTAATCGGCCGTTTATCTTTGGATTGCTATGACTAAACCTGAGAGTTCTCTTTGTGGGCAGGGATGCGGCAACCATGAAACACAAGCTAAAATTCATGATACTAGCAGCGGTAATTGGCTTAGTAGTGTCTGCCCTATTTTGGTTTCATTTTCCGTCTCAGCGATCGACAGTGAACGAGGAAACACCCACACAGACCGTACAAGTTGCTGTCGCAGAGAAGAAGACATTCAAACACACCGTGGATGCTGATGCGGTCATTTTTCCGCGCGATCAAGCGGCAATCGTGCCGAAAATCAGCGCCCCTATCAAGAAACTGTATGTGAATCGCGGGGACAAAGTACACGCCGGTCAACTACTGGCGGAGCTTGAAAACCAGGACCTGGCCAGTGTTGTGATCGAAAGTCAGGGTGGGTATCAGCAGGCCGAAGCCAGTTACTACGGCGCACTTCAAAAAGCGCAGCAAGATCTTAACGAAGCCAAAGAAGAACTGGGGTTTAAGCGAAGGCTTTATGAAACCCGCCAGTTTCTATACAAAGAAGGAGCCGTTTCGGCGAAGGACGTAGAGGATGTCAGGATCGCATTGACTCGGGCCGAGAATCGATATGAACTTGTCCAAAGCCAGTTCGATCTCAAAGCCGCTGAAGGTCATTTGCTTTCTGGAAAGGGGAAGGTTGCGGGCGCTGAAGTCCAGCTGAATTATACGAAGATTGTCAGTCCGATCGATGGCGTGGTTACCGACTGTCCTTTTTATCCTGGGGAAACGCCGAATGGCTCTCCACTGATTACCGTGATGGATTTATCTCAAGCCGTTGCCCGAGTCCGCATATCGCAGCAGGAGGCCGCGGGCCTGCGGATAGGAGACGCAGCGACTATTTCTGCCTCGACTGCTGGTGATGACGTTCCTGCAAAGGTTACGCTTGTGGGCCCTGCTTTAGAACAAACCAGCACAACGATCGAGGTTTGGGTACAAGCTCTAAATC
>QHYQ01000134.1 GCA_003224175.1 Acidobacteriota bacterium | reverse complement strand
GCCGAAAACAACCCATTTGTTCGTGGGAACGAAGTCGCGGCCGTCTTCGAGGCGTTCGGCTGGAGTCGCGCGCGAGTCATCGAGTTTCAAGATCCGATAAGCGAGAAAACGGCTATAGAAGCGATAACCAACGGCATAAATGCAGGCGGCCGCGGCTACCAGCCACACAGCGTTGATCGGCTCACCTCGGGCTGAGGCGATAATGCCCAGGGCAATCGCGCCCAGTGCGGCGATCCCGAACCAGAGAAGTTTTTGGATAGCACTCATCTAAGCGCAGACTATTTTAGCGCGCCGAGCGCCGGCCAGTCTGGGAAGACGTCTCGGCATCGTTCCTGAAAGAACACAACTTACGAGCCCATCGTAAATCGCCAACTTGCCTGTTACCGCGCCGCGGAGGTGCGACTGGTTTCCACCTTGGCCGGGTGCAGGGTGAGCTTCTGGACGCGCCAATTGGTGATCTCACCGACGTAAATTTCACTTTCTTTGCGGCAATCGATCTCATGCACGGAGCCGAATTCTTTCAGTTGCTTTCCGGCAGTGCCGAACTTGCCGACAATGCGCCCGTCCAGCTCCATTTTGTAAATCTCGCCGTTATCGAAGTCGGCGGTGCCATTGGAATTGGAACTGTAAAGATACTGATGCGGCCCCGGTGTGATGCAGACGGCCCACGGCGCACCGACATTTGTATATTGAGCTTTCGGGTTACCATCGTTGTCGAACACTTGAAGCCGCTTGTTACCCCGATCGCCCACGTAAACGTTACCTTGCGCGTCCACCGCGATCGAATGTGGCGTATTGAACTGTCCCGGCGCGGTTCCTCTCGTTCCCCAGGACTTGATGAACCTGCCGCTCTTATCGAATTTCGCTACTCGCGAGTTCCCATATCCATCCGACACAAAAATATTACCGGCTGAATCCCAGGCCACATCGGTCGGGCGATTGAAGTTGTCACCTGGGACACCGGCGCCATTGTTCGCGGGTCGGGCTCCGCCTTCGCCGCCAGGACCGCCCCCGGCCGCCGCTCCAGGCGCAGGCGCTGCCGGGATGTTAATTGCCTCCGGCTTCCTGCCCATGGTCATGATTACGCGGCCCTCAGGATCGAACTTGATGACCATGTTCGAGCCTTCATCCACAACCCAGATGTTGTCTTGCGGATCGACGCGCACCGTATGAGCAAAAACAAACCCATACAGACCTTGGCCGATCTCACGGACATACTTCCCGGTTTGATCGAACTCAAAGAGACGCGCCGCCGCACGCACAAATACCCGGTTGGTTCCTAGGGTCGCGTTGACCGAGCCAGTCCGGGTGTAAACGAAAATATGTCCCTTGGAGTTGGTGGCCACCCCAACGGCCTCGCCTAAGTACAGACTTTCGGGCAACTTCAGGAGGTTGGGTGCGGAGTCGTAGGGGATTTCGGGAACTGACTGCGCGAAGAGAGGGCTAGCGAAGAGCAACGTTCCGACCACCAAAACAAGCCGTAAACAGCGCCTCATGGAAGCCTCCAAAACGAACGATCTCACTTTGTTTGTCATGTCAGCAGGCCTCACCGGGAGGAAGTCTGAACCTGCGGATGCAGGGTAATTTTCTGAATGCGCCAACTGGTGATCTCGCCGACCACGAGCTCGTTTTCGTTTCGGCAATCCATGGCATGGATGGTGCTAAATTCCTTTAGTTGTTTGCCCGCTTTGCCGAACTTGCCCAAGACGGTCCCGTCCAGCTCCATCTTGTAGACTTCACCTGTGACGTTAAATGCGTTCGAATTGTTATTGTCGGGGTAGGAGTTGGAACTGTAGAGATACTGGTGCGGTCCGGGAGTGATGCAGACCGCCCACGGCGCGCCGACGTTGTCGTAGCTCGTTTTATAGTTCAAATCATTACCGAAAACTTGAATGCGCCGGTTTCCGCGGTCCGCGACATACACGTTGCCCTGAGCATCGGTGGCGATACTGTGCGGGGTATTGAACTGGCCCGGTGCCGTTCCGAAGGAACCGACATCCTTGATGAATTTGCCGTTCTTGTCGTATTTCACTACACGCGAATTCGTGTATCCGTCGGAGATAAAAATGTTTCCCGCCGCGTCCCAAGCAATATCCGTGGGACGGCCAAACGTGTACGGTTTGGCCGCGGCGGCCCGATCGGGGGGCGTCGTGGGCGCGAAGCCGTGCGATTCCGGCCTGCGGCCGAGTAGCATGATCACTCGCCCCTGCGGATTGAACTTGATTACCATGTCTGTCCCTTCGTCCACCGCCCAGATGTTGTCTTGCGAATCGACACGCACCGCGTGCGCCATCTGGAAGCCATACAAGCCCTGACCGACCTCACGGATAAACATTCCGTTCTGATCGAATTCAAACAACCGCGAGGCCTCGCCGCTGCGTGTATAGGCAAATACGTGCCCTTTGGAATTCGTAGCCACCGCGACGGCTTCGCCGAGATACAGGCCCGCGGGCAGTTTTAGAAAATTCGGCGCAGAGTCATACGGAATATCAGGCGCAGTCGCGAAGGCCTTCGCCTGGGGCGGCACGTTCTGTTGCGCCTGGGCCATCCCGGTCAAAAGCAAGAGAAGCACGCCCAATCCGAATCCACACTTCATTTGGAGCCTCCTTTTAATCCGCTCTCCCGGAGGAGAGACGAACCATCCGCGCCTACACGTTCAGCGATTTGGGCCCTGCATCCCGAACCTGGGTCATTGCATTCACCGAACGTTGCAGAAATCATACGCCTATTCGCCCACCTTTCAACTGTTTGACTGAACAACCCGATGAGTGCTGACGGGAGGGCAATCGAGCGGGGGCGTGGATCGCATCACACGATCGCATACGTTCCCGCGAAAGGCGAAATCATAAGTAATCCCCATCAGTTAGTTAAGGCAATAGCCTGATGCGCGCGGGCCCGGATCCTTCGTAATTTAATGAGATCAGGCGAAAGAGGAAAGTGTCGGTACCTAACGTCGCACATGCATCTTACCCGACTGGCACGATAATCGCCCGCCAGCAGAGACACGGGGTCTTTGCAGTTCTGCGCGAAATCTGGGCTAAAATTCCGAAGGACGATTTAATCGATCTCGCTGCGCAAACGGCCTATTTTTTTGTCCTCGCGCTCTTCCCCTTTTTTGTAGTACTGGGAGCCCTGGCGGGATTCCTTCCTTACACAAATCTATGGACCAACGTCACCGACGAGATCATTCGACATTTCCCGTCAGACGCGCGCGACCTGGCACTGCAGACGCTATTGAATCTAGCCCACAAGAACAAGACCTTTCTCTCCATAGGATTCATAGCTACGGTGTGGGCTTCTTCCTCCGGTCTGGTCGCCCTGATGGAAAGCCTCAGCCGCATCTATAACGTTCCTGAGACCCGCGGGTTCTGGAAGAAAAGACTGATCGCCATCGGTATCCTGGTCGTGTCTTCGGCATTTTTCTTCGCCTCTTTCGGGTTGCTGACCGTGGGCCATCGTATGGGCGTTTTTCTCTCCTCACGGCTGTACTTTGGCCAGGCCGTTCGCATCGTCTGGGAGATTTTCCGATGGTGTTTCCTGTTGACGCTGCTGCAGGCCGGGGTGTCGATCATTGACAACGTCCATCCAAATAAACGGCGGCGATGGCGGTGGATCACCCCGGGCACCGTGTTTGCGACGGTGACCCTGGTGGGGGGAACTGCAGGCGTGAATTTCTACGTTCGGCACATTGGCCACTATTACCTCTCTGGCCATTCCGGTGATCTTCCTGATCTTGGCTACAATCGTGGCTCGCGGCCAAACCGTCCCGAGCGTTAATTACGAGGGTGAAAACGTTACGGCTATCGACCTGGCATCTCGGCCGGAGGCAGATGGAGGGCGACTATCACTCTCGTTGACGCGTGACGAATACGGCAGCTTCGCCATCGAAGCCACAATCCGCAAGAAGTTTTGAAGGCGCGCCGTAAATCTTCTCACAACCGATATAATGACCCCATGAGGGGAGGGCCGAACTTTTACAAGCTTCTGCTTAACGCGCTGCACTGCCGGTGTCCCAATTGCCGTCAGGGTCGGGTCTTTCGGGGCTGGCCGAATCGCGTGCTGCCGAGATGTCCTCATTGCGGGCTTTCCTACTTCCGCGAATCAGGCTACTACCTTGGAGGCATGATCATCACGTACATCCTCACGGCCTTCATCGTACTGGGTGTATATGTCGCATCTTTGGCACTTCCGGGTGCGGGCAGCTTCTCAGAAAACCTCGCATTCGCATTTTGGGCCTGCCTGGCCATTTCCCTAACACTCTTGCTGATGCGGCCGGCCTACAGCTTGTGGCTATCGCTCGATTTCTGGATGGATCCGTGGCAGCCGGATGAACCCAAATGAGCCCGGCGAGACTTGCTAGCAGCCCAGTTCGGAGCGAACTTCGCCGATAGGCTTGCCCTTCCAAAACTTCTCCCAATTTTCCCTGGAGCTGAAGGAGCGGCTGTGCATGCGGTCAATATACAGATTGCCGCGGAGATGGTCGATTTCATGCTGGAGAATTCGTGCGTACCAGCCGGAAGCGTCGATGGTCTTAGAATGGCCACGGTGGTCAAGACACTCTACCCGTACGCTGCGGGAACGAGGAACCAGTGCAAAAAATCCCGGCAAGCTGAGACAGCCCTCGAAGAATTCAATCACTTGATCGTCCTCCGCGCTCCGGATTCGCGGATTGATGACGACGTGAAAAGGGCCCGCCCGCCTCTCGCGCAGGGCCAACTGCTCAGCTGAAACTTCCTTGTGGTATTCCTTGCGGTCTTCGATTACGGTCATCTGGAGAGACAAGCCAATCTGCGGGGCTGCCAAGCCCACGCCGGGCGCTCCGCGCATGGTCTCGCGCATGTGCTCAATCAACTTCTGTATCTCTTTGCTCCTGATTTCCCGCGGAGAAAGAGCACGCGCTTGCTGACGGAGAACCGGCTCTCCGGCATGAACGATTGGTAGCAGCATGATCCTCCTTCGGCGCTAGAGTACCGCGCCAAAGAAGGATGTGCCAGAAGCGCCGGCGGGGAGTGCTCAGCGGGCCGTGGCGGCCACACTCTCTTTTTCGATGGGTGCACCCACCAAATTTCCCCATTCGGTCCATGAACCGTCGTAATTTTTCACGCGATCGTAGCCGAGTAGATACTTCAGGACGAACCAGGTGTGCGAGCTGCGTTCGCCGATGCGGCAATAGGCAATGACCTGATCTTTGCCGTTTACGCCCTTGGAGCCATAGAGCTGCTGCAGTTGGTCCGCGGTCTTGAAGGTGCCGTCCTCGTTGGCAGCCTGTGCCCAGGGCACATTCGCGGCGGTGGGAATATGGCCGCCGCGCTGCGCAGTTTCGCTCATACCCGGGGGCGCAATGATCTTTCCGGTGAATTCGTCGACCGATCTCACGTCGACCAGGTGGCCGCGATTGCGGTTCTCGACGATCGCGAATACATCTTCCTTGCGAGCGCGTATCGATTCATCCGGACCAGCGGCGTGGTAAGTTGCCGGAGTTATCTTTGCAGACTCAGTGGTCAAAGGGCGTTTCTCCTCGAGCCATTTTTTGCGTCCGCCGTTGATCAGGCGCGCGTCCTTATGTCCGTAATACTTCAATTGCCAAAGAGCATAAGCCGCGAACCAATTGTTGTTGTCGCCATAAAGGAGAATCGTGGTGTCATTGGAGATGCCGGACCGGCCCAGCAACTGCTCAAGCGCCGATTTGGTGACCAAATCGCGACGGATATTATCCTGAAGCTGCGTCTGCCAGTTCCAGCCTACGGCGCCGGGAATATGGCCCTGATCGTAAGCGCTTGTGTCAACATCGACTTCCACCAAGCGAACTTTCGGGTCATTGAGGTGCTGGGCAGCCCATTCGGTGGATACCAAGACTTCCGGGTGTGTATATTCAGCCATTGTGCTTACCTCCTCAAAACGAAAATAGAGCCCAGCGCACCGTCATTCGGTTTGGCGGTGGGCTTTTCCAAAACCGGGCAGTTTGGAATTCGACCCCTAGGTTCCGAGCCTGCCGCCTAATGAAGTTGGCCGACAATAGCGACAGGGCAGTCGCTATGCGCCGTGCTGAACCTACAGGGTGCCATGGGAGACAAATTACACCACCAGGCGCTTCTTAGCAATCGCGGAGGTGGAGGCTCGCCCCGCTAATCGAGAACCAAGTCGCTTTGACCGAGGGGCGCAGGTGGCTTCAGGGGACGTAGTACGACAATCTCCTTGCCTTCGGCAATAAGAGCGGCATGGGCCAGGCCCAGAAATAATCCGTGTTCGACGACGCCGGAAATCTCCTTGAGCCTCGTGGCTAAGCCGCGAGGGTCCGCAATAAGGCCAAAATCGCAATCCACCAGGTAATTTTGTTGATCGGTAAGGCAGGGTCGGTCCGGTTTCAACTTGTCCATTCGCCACACGGGGTTGCCTCCGAGTTCCGCCACCTCGTCCATAACCCATGGAGTGGCGAAGGGTGTGACTTCTAAGGGGACGCGGCGCCGGCCAAGGCGAGCAACACGTTTGGAAGAGTCCGCGATGACTACAAAGTGGCGCGACGCCCGGGCCAGAATTTTCTCGCGTAGCAGCGCGCCCCCTGCACCCTTGATCAAGCTCAGATCCGGAGCGATTTCGTCAGCACCGTCGATCGTGAGGTCAACGCGAACTCCGCGCCGCGGTTCACAAATCCTTATGCCGAGCTCTTTGGCCCGGGCCGCTGTCTGCAGAGAAGAAGACACGGCGTCTATCTTGAGTTCTCCCTGGCGCACTGCTTCAGCGAGGAAGCTCAGAAAAAAGTTCGCCGTTGATCCGGTGCCCAGGCCAAGGAGCATATTGCTGCGAACGTATCGCAACGCCGCCCGTGCGGCAGCCTGTTTTTCTTCTTCGAGCTGTTCACTTGTTTCTGAAGATCGCACAATTGCAAGGATATACTCGAATGGCGTGCGGCGATTACCCGAAAAGGCCGGCCGAAGCAGCTCGAGAAGCGTTCGCGTGCGGCGCTTGCGCCGGAGTGAGCTTCCCACAGCAACGCTGGAACTCGCGCGATTTCTGGTTGGCAAGACTCTGGTGCACGATCTTCCCGAGGGCCGCATCAGCGGGCGCATCGTGGAGACGGAAGCCTATCCGCCCGGAGACGCGGCCGGACACGCCTTTCGCGGCGAGACGCCCCGCAACCGCTCGCTATTTCTAAAGCGCGGGCATGCCTACGTGTATTTCGCGTATGGCTCCTGTTGGCTCCTGAACGTCACGAGCGAAGAGCGGGGCGTTGGCGGTGGCGTCCTCGTGCGTGGCCTCGAGCCGCTAGAAGGCTTCGAGGTAATGCAGCGCAGGAATCGCAAGGCTGTGCGGATTTGCGATGTGGCGCGAGGACCGGGCCGGCTGGCCGCTGCATTACAAATTGATAAGCGCTATGATGGCGCCGACCTTTGCGTCGCAGGGCCGTTGTGGCTGGGCACGGCAGCTTGGCCGCCGAAGGCAGTCGGCAAGAGCGTGCGCATTGGAATTACACGCGCGGCTCACCGGCGATTTCGTTTTTACGAACGCGGTAATCCTTGCGTCAGCGGACCTGCTCGGCTGCGCGCGTAGCGGCGGTACTTCCCTCCTTGATGGTGGCTTGGTGATCCTCGTCAGTTCGCCGGATCATGCGTCCAGCCGCCGATGGCATGAACGCTCACTTGAACGGCATCGCTGGCGCGCAGAATGAATGTGCTGGGATTCTTCAGTCCCCAGGAGAGGTAGGGAATGGAGAAATTCGTGTCCAGAGCGAGATCCGAACCCGAAATCCGTACGTCGACCGGAATCGTCATCTCGTGATCCTGGCCGTGAAGACGAAACGTGCCTTTCACTTGGATACGAGCATCCCCATTCATCGGGACGCTCCCTTCGATCTCTAGAGGAGCAAAACTAATCTCTGCATATGCCCGGCTTTCGAGTGTCTCTCGATGCATTTTTGCATCGCGCCCGCTATTTCCGCTTTGGCCGCTGACGGCATCCACCAGGAGCAGGCCTGAGGCCTTTCCGGTAGACGGATCGAAGTTCACCTTGCCGCTTTTCAATTTGAATGTGCCATGTACGGTGTGCAGAGAGGTCTTCAGCGCAAAGTGCACTTCGGTTCGTGTCGGGTCGAGTTCAAGCGTGCCCTGCTGCGCCAATGCCGGGATGGCAAACTGCAGCGCCAGCAACGCAACGGGCAGGGTTAAGGAGCAACGCAGATACTTTCTCATAGATGGATGGAGCCAATATAGATCCGGCTTACAGCTCCCAGTCCGGAGTGAGCATGCGCCAGCCCAATCGCAGGGCATGGCCCACGCCGAATTTCGAAAGCGTAAGCTCTCCGACATTGAGGTTAAGCAAGCGGGAAAAGAGCGAAGGCTCAGCAGCCAATATGCGCAACACCTTCTGACGCAAGTGCGGGTGAGCATCCATCATGAGCATAAGCCTGGACATCAAGCGCGGCGCCCTCCCAATACGATCGTGCGCCGCCTGATAACGCAGCAGATCGTTGGGTTTCTCGCGCAACCCATCGCGTTCGTAGCAGTTGATCGCCTCGACCAGCGCAGCCGCCTGCCTAAAACCGAGGCCGAGACCTTCGCCCGTAAGCGGATCAACCGAACCGGAAGCGTCTCCAACCAGAGCAAATCGGCCAGCACACACGCGCCTCAAACGGCGCAATGCGGCGCGAGCGCCGCGTACTTTACTTACGCCGCGCAAATTCCGCAGCCGCGAGTCAAGGGCCGGGACTTGGCTAAGCGCCTCATGGAATCGCAAGCCGGGGCTGCGCGAGGTAATTGCGACGCACACTTCGTCGGAGGCGACCGCGGAGACGACAATCTGGCAGTTTTGCGCCCAGTAAACCTCCACAAAATCACTCCAGGGAGCCGTACGGAAATGCTGGCGGGCGGCAAAACGGATCCGTTCGTATCGAGTTTGCTCCAGGGCCCCCCATTTGCGAGCTTGCGAGGATTCTCCATCCGCGCCAATCACCCATTTAGACTGCACCGGCCGGCCTTCGCAGAATACTTGGCCGTCGCCAGCTAAGGTGACGCGACTGCCCCACAGAAGGGCAACGCCAAGCCCGGCGGCGCGCTCCACGAGCTTCGCATGCAGCACGGTTCGGCGGAGGCCGAGGCCCAAACCCTGTCCGAACTCAGCTTCGACACACGTCAGGCTATCCGCGTCGCGAAAACGAATACCCCGGAAGGGAACCGCCTCATCATAACCTAGGGTGACGCCCAGCGTCTTCATCGCCGCTAAGGTGTCCGGCATCAAACCTTCGCCACAAGTCTTATCAATTGGAGGACGATTATGATCCGCCACGGCGACACGCATGCCTTGCTGCGCCGCTAGAATTGCAGTGGCAAGGCCAGCTGGACCGCCACCGATAATAAAAATATCCGGCGAATGTGCAGAGGAGTTCATTCGTGCATTTGGCATGACATGACACATTTGTTTGAGGCAGTTTAGACGAAAAAGAAGGGCTGCGGGTTGGAAGCGAATTTAGGATTTATGCTGCAAACGCCGGGCTAGTTCAACCTTGGCCGGCAGCCTTCCGGCCAGGTCGAAGAGCCCGCTCCGCAACAGGATCCAACAGACGGAGGACGTGCTCGCCCGATTCCGAATCGAAACGGTAAGACAAAACGGCATCGGCCGCGGCGGTATCCGCGGCCAGTTCCAATTCAGGATTGTCCAGAATAATGTCGCCATTATTGCGGATGCGGAACTCAGTTCCCACTTGCATTGGAATTCTCATTTCTCTGCGATTGTCTGCCATAGGATCTCCCTCTCCCTTTGATGCAATTTGATGCAGCAAGACGCGGTTGGGTACGTAACGCGATATAATATCAGCATGCGTTATCTAGTCCGTGGGCGAGTTAAGGCCGGTCGTGAGGCCGATCTGTTGGAAGCAATCGAAAGGCATACTCTGGGCCGAGGCTCAGTAGCCGGGGGCCAGTACCTTCGCAACATGAAGGATGCACGGCTGTGCGGAGATCAGACTACGCGCTGGGTTGAGGTGTGCTATTGTCCAAGCCCGCTGCTGGAAGAGCGGCCCTACTGGGAGGAATATTTCGACCTCACCCGCGTACAGGACGCCCATGATCGTCGCCGTTGCCGGGATGAAAATGGGACTGAGCCTTGGGCATGCGGTTCATGTGACTGCACCCAGAGGCTCGAGCAGCGCCTGGCTGAGGCCGGCGAGTCCTTTCTCGATGTGCTCCGCCGGAAAATCAACGCGGATTCGACGGCAGCTCGAACACGTACAGGCAGCGAGCAATAAGTCTTTTGCTTCGCTTTGGATCTAAAGGTCACTTCGCCATCCCCGGCAGGCTACCGCAAAGCAGGTAGAATCATCCAAAGATAGTCCCCAAAAGTCGGTACGAGGAGTTAAAGCTTGCACCTTTTCTTGCCGCTGGTTAACTGGTCCAAATGGCACCGCCATGCGGAGCGCTTCAAGAAAGCGATTCTCTGCGCCATGACGCTTACGCTTTGCGTTGTGGGCGGAGTGTGTGCTTTGGCCCTTGCACAAAATCCAGCACCCGCACAAGACACGGCCCGTTCGCCGTTGGATGCGGCTCGTATCATCCCCTTCCTCGATCAGACGCTGACGTGGTATCGGCAAATGACCGTCGATCAACAAATCGCGAACGATCCCAGCGAAGTGACGTTAATGAGCGAGAATCGCCGGATTGCGGAGCAGATCGTGCGCCTCAGTTTTGATTTCGCGAGGGCGGAAGCTGACGCCCTCGCAGGGAGCCATGGTTCCAGCCAGGTTCAATCCCAAAATGGAGGCACGCCACAACAACAGTCGCTTCTGAAGGCCGAGGATGCGGCCGACGAGGAGGTCAAAAAGGCGGAATCAGAGTTGAATTCTCTGAAACAGAAACTTGCAACGGCTACCGGCCGGCAGCGCCAGATCGTGCAATCACAGATAGTGGGTGCTCAGGGCGAACTGGATCTCGAGAAGACTCGCAGGGACGCCATCCACAGCATGGTCGAATTCGTTGCCGGGGCCGGGGGCGGCCAGGCAGGCGGACTGCGAGGTCAAATCGACGCTCTGGCGGCATCAGTACCAACGATTGGAGCGGCGGGTTCGGCCAGCGGCAATCAGACTAGCGCGACCAAAAGCGACACGAGCACGCAGGTCACGGCCAGCGAACCCACCGGAATCTGGGGTCTCGGCGCAGAGCTGTTCGAGATCTCGCGTAAACTCAGCACCATCAATGGCGCAATTACTCAGACGCAAACCCTGGAGAAGGCTTCCAGCGATTTGCGAGCGCCGCTAGCCGATCGACTGCGCGCGCTCACTCGCCAAGCCGACGAACTGGACACTCAATCGCCAGACAAAAATGCACCGACCCTGGCCCAGCAGAGGCAGCAGGTGGATGCGCTGACAGGGGAATTCAAACAGCTTGCGGCGATCGCTATTCCCCTGGGCAAGCAAGACATATTGTTTGGGCTCTATCAGAAGAGTCTAGAGAACTGGCGCAGTGAGGTGGGAGTCGATTTGAAAGGATCGTTAGGACGCCTGCTGGCGCAGCTGGCGATCCTGGCCCTGTTTATTGGAATCGTGCTCGCTCTAGCCGAAGTTGGAAAGAGAACGATCTACCGCTATGTACACGAACCTCATCGCCGGTATCAATTCCTACTGCTGCGCAAAATTGCTTTGGCATTCGCCATCATCCTCATCGTGGCTTTGGGTTTTGCCAGCCGGTTGGAATCTGCCGTTACGTACGCGGGCCTGCTGACCGCAGGGATTGCGGTGGCCCTGCAAAACGTGATCGTGGCGATGGTCGGTTACTTCTTCCTTATCGGGCGGTACGGAATTCGCGTGGGTGATCGCGTTCAAATCGGCGGTGTCACGGGAGAGGTGGTGGACATCGGCCTGGTGCGCATACAGGTGATGGAGCTGGGGGGCAGCGCGGCAGATACGCCGACGGGACGAGTAGTGGCCTTCTCGAACTCGGTTGTATTCCAGCCGACTGCGGGGATATTCAGGCAAATTCCAGGCACCGACTTCGTCTGGCACGAGGTCTCCTTAACTTTGGCTCCGGACAGCGACTTCAAGGCAGTCCGTGAGAGATTGCTCCGCGCAGTGAAAGCCGTGCTCGCCGATTACCACGAAGAGATGGATAGACAAAATCGAGCCATGGAGCGGAATCTGTTTGCCGTTCCCGAAGGTGGGCTCAAGCCAAGCGCCTATCTGCGACTTACACCTTCGGGTCTCGAAGCGCTGATCCGTTTCCCGGTAGATTTGCGCCATGCCGGAGAAATCGACGAGCGGATCACACGCGAACTTCTGAAAGCCGTGGATCAAGAACCCAAACTGAAACTGGCAGGCTCTGCGACGGCCATCAGTCTGCGAACTGCGGCCGGCGCCGGCTGAGAATACTCCCACCAGCAAATACGTGCGGCTAATTGCTGTTTAGAGTTCCGGATTTGCCGACCGCGATAGGGTCGCTGCCAGTTTTAGTATCTCGGCCAGGTGGAAAGCTCTTCGCCCCGTAAGCTGGGCGATCTGCTCGCGGCAACTGAAACCATCGGAGACGATGAGGGTTTCGGGCGCGGCTCCTCTTACCGCGGGCAAAAGCACCCTTTCTCCCACTGCGCGGGAAATTTCGTATTTCTCGCGCTCGAATCCAAATGAGCCGGCCATCCCGCAGCAGCCCGAATCGAGAGACTCCAATTCGACGCTCATGCTCCGCAGCAGGGCTTCTTCATCGGTGAGAGTCATCAGTGCCTTATGGTGACAATGTCCATGCAGCAGCACTTTGCGATGAAGGACAGGAGGTTTATAGCCGGGGTTATAAGAGCGCAAAAATTGGCTCAAGAGAAAAGTTTGCTCCCGTAAGCGTTTGGCCCGCGAATCTTCCGGAAAGAGGCCGCGCAACTCGTCTCGAAAGACCGAGGCGCAACTTGGCTCCAGCACTACTATCGGCACGCCCGCGTCGATTTCAGCTCCCAACAATTGCATGACTCGGCTGAGATATTCCTTGGCGCGGTCGAGCATTCCAAAATCGTAGAGCGGCCGGCCACAACACAGTTGCGACTGCGGAATCATCACTTGAAATCCAGCTCCCTCCAGAACTTCGAGCGCGGCGCGGCCGATCTCGGGATGAAAGTAATTGGTAAAGGTATCGGGCCACAAAACGACCGTGCGCCCATTCGCGCCGGGGGTCTGCCTCGGGGACTCTGAGCCGGGCGCGGCCGACGATCTTCGTGCATGAATTCGGCGCGATAAGTGGCGATATCCACGTTGGTGGGACACTCCGATTTGCACGCCTTACAGGAAAGACAAAGATCCAACGCCTTCTTGACGTGTTCATCTTGCCAAGCGTCGCGAACCACCTCGCCCTGCAACAGCTCAAAAAGCATGTGAGCGCGCCCGCGAGTGCTGTGCTGCTCCTCCAGGGTCACCATGTAGCTGGGGCACATCGCGCCCGCATGCGTTTTGCGGCATTCGCCGAGGCCCACGCAACGCACCGTGGCTTTGGCAAAGGAACCGCCGTCATCCGGGAAGTGAAAATGAGTTTTTGCCGCGTGCGGCTTGTAGTCCGCTCCTAAGCGCAGATTTTCGGTCGGCAAATAGGCATTTACGACTTTATTGGGATTCATCTTATTGTCCGGATCCCAAGCAGCTTTGAACTCGCCAAACGCCTTTACCAACTCTGGCCCAAACATTTTCGGCAGCAATGCGCCGCGAGACTGCCCATCCCCGTGCTCACCCGAAAGGGAGCCGCCGTAGCTGACCACGAGGTCGGCAGCGCGTTCTACGAATTCCCCGTAGTTGCGAATGCCGGATTCGCTCTCCAGATCGAAGCTAACGCGCATGTGAATGCAGCCGTGCCCGAAATGGCCGTAGAACGCGGCGTTGTAGTTGTACTCGTCGAGGAGCTTGCGGATATCCCGAAGATAGGCGCTCACTTTTTCGGGAGCGACCGCGGCGTCGTCCCAGCCTTCCCACTCCGGAGGCGCTCCCGGCGCCGCCGCAGCTGCGCGCGCCCCGGATTCGCGTATCTTCCAGACCCATTTGGCCTGGCTATCGTTGTAAAGACGGATATCCGGCACTCCCGAGGATCCTCTGAACCGATCGGCGAGTTTTAGGGCCAGCGCCTCAGCCTGCTTCGGATCATCACAGCCGAATTCGACGAGCAGGATTCCTCTTCCTTCGGGAAGCAGTTCGAGATTAGGCGTGCCTTTCTTGCGGAGCCCGTCCACGATGCGGCCTTCAAATCCTTCGAGTCCTATAGGGCCAAATTCCAGGATCGCGGGCACCTGTTCGGCGGCAATGAAGACGTCGGGATAGCCCAATCCAACTAAAGTCCTGTGCTGGGGGCTGTGAATCAGGCGGAGTTTGGCTTCGAGCACAGTGACGCATGTGCCTTCGGTGCCGACCAGCGCCCGGGCCACATGGAAACCGTTTTCCGGAAGAAGTTGGTCCAGGTTGTAGCCGGAGACGCGCCGGGGAATTTTCGGATAACGCGCGCGAATGAGAGGGCCGTACTGATCGCGAATGACTCGGAGCTTTGCATAGATCTCTCCGCCCCGGCCACCTCGAGCAATGATGGAATTCAGCTCACCTTCTGAGGTCGCGCCAACGGTCAATTGCGTGCCATCGTAAAGCACAACGCGGAGTTCTTCGACGTTATCGACAGTCTTGCCGGCAAGTAACGAGTGGGTTCCGCAGGAATTATTCCCGATCATTCCCCCCAGCGTGCATCGGCTGTGGGTGGAAGGATCGGGGCCAAAGGTCAGATGCTGAATTTCGGCACGCTCGCGCAGGCGGTCCAGAACAACTCCCGGCTGAGCGCGCGCAACTCTGGCGTTCGGATCAAGCTCCAGGATTCGATTCATGTATTTGGTGAAATCGAGCACAACCGCGACGTTGCAGCACTGGCCAGCAAGGCTCGTGCCGGCCCCGCGGGGCAAAACCGGGGCGCCATGCTTTCTACATGCGGCTACGCTAGCGATCACGTCGTCTTCGTCCCGCGGAACCACGAGGCCAATAGGAATTTGACGATAGTTGGAGGCATCCGCGGCGTAAAGCGCGCGACTGCCACGGTCGAAGCGCACTTCCCCCTTGACAGTTTTTTGGAGCTCTTCCTCCAACTCCGCCGCCCGTGCAAACGAATCGACGGGCTTGGCATGCGAGCTGAGCGGGAGAGGAGCAAGTGGCTTCAGAGGCGTTGTGGAGCCCCAGATGACTGGATTCATGACGAGACAGCCGGTTGCACGGCGGCTTTTGCGCTCGCACTGGGCTCGGAAGGCATTTCCTCAGTTTTCATCCAAAGCGCGAGGATCGCTCCAAACAACAGCAGAGCGATGCTGCCCACGAAAGGCAACTCCCAGTTACCCGTTCGATCGATGATCATGCCCGCCAAAACTGGCGAGATGATCGCCGCTAATGCCGATCCGGAATTCATAAAACCGCTGGCAAAGCCGGAGAACTTCGGAGCGATATCCATGGGAATCGCCCACATCGGAGCGACCGTGAATTCCGCGAAAAAGAACGCCAGGCCCAAAAAAATGGCTGCGGAGGTCAAATTGTGAAGAAGGATGATCGGGATCATCATCACAAGTGAACAGAGAAATCCGAATACGACGAGGTTGCGCCGCGCTTTCTTACGATCGCCCGTCTTTTCAAAAATACGATCGCTGGCGACACCACCCAAGACGTCGCCCAGCACGCCGCCAAGAAAGACACCCGCAGCAAACAGCGACGAATTGCTCAGGCGCAACTTGTAACTGTGCAGAAAATACTGGGGTATCCAGGCGAGGAAAAACCACAGGGTCCAGCCGTAGCAAAAATAGACTGCGGTCACTAAAGCCATGCGGCGGGCCAATCGAAAGAAGGGAACCGGCTCGGTCTTGTACGCTTTACGCGACCGAGCCTTTGGGAGCATTTCGAGCTCTGCAGGCGTGATCGCCGGATGGTCTGCGGGGTTATCACGAAAATACCAACCCCACAAGATTGCCCAACCGAAGCTCGCGATTCCGAGGACGACGAACGAACCTCGCCACGCCACCAGCACAATTAGCCAGGCCACGAGGGGAGGCGTCACCATATTTCCGACCCGAGCCGCCGAATGCGTGATTCCCTGCGCAAATGCTCGCTTGCCCTCGGGCATCCACGCCGACATCGCGCGGGTAGCTGTTGGTAAGGCCGAGACGCCGACGCCGAGCATAACGCGCCCAAACACCATCGCCGACATGCCACCGGCCAAACCCATGAATACGGTCGCCGCGGACCAGATTGCCGCACACACCGTGAGCGTCGTGCGCGGTCCCACACGATCGCTCACCCAGCCGCTGATGATTTGAAAAAGCAGGTACGGATAAGCGAATGCAGAGAAGATCCAGCCCAAATCAGTATTGCTCAGGTGCAGCTCGTCCTTAAATGCGGCGGCCGCGGTGCTCACGTTCACTCTGACGATGTAATTAATCGCATACATCAAGCAGAGCAAAATGAGGACGGTCGTGGTAGCCGGAAGGCCCTTTCGTTGCGGCGTCGCGACTGTTTGTGACTCGGACATATCTCCGAAGATGCAACACTGCGTTGATTTGTGAAAAAACGGCTATCGCGCCACTTTCACGGGCTCCCTCATCTTGGCCGCCGGCGTAAGGCTATTGAGCGCTGCCATTACGCCGCCTTCTTTGTGTGGTATCTCCGCGAGGCGCAGGCCCATTTCGACTCCGCTCAGTGTACCGGCGAGCATGAGGTCGTTAAAACTGCCGAGATGGCCGATACGGAAGGCCTTGCCGGCGAGCTTGCCCAACCCCGCCCCGAGAGACATATCGAAATTTTCCAGAATGATCTTGCGCAACCGGTCGGCATCGTGGCCTTCCGGGGTGAACACGCCCGTCATCGAACTGGAATATTCCAGCGGCTCTTCGCAGACGATCTCCAATCCCCAGGCACGTACCGCTGCGCGTGTGGCTTCGCCATGCCTCACGTGGCGGCGAAAGATGGTTGCCAAGCCTTCCTCGTTCATCATTTTGAGCGCCTCCCGCAAGGCAAAAAGAAGGTTTGTGGCGGGCGTGAAGGGGAAAAAGCCAGTCCGGTTGTGTTTGAGCATGTCCTGCCAATCCCAATAGGAGCGCGGCAATCTTGCACTTTTATTTGCGCCCAGCGCTTTTTCGGAAATCGCATTGAAGCCCAGGCCAGGAGGCACCATCAACCCCTTCTGCGAACCGCAGACGGTGACGTCCACTTCCCATTCGTCCATTCGGTAATCGATAGAGCCCAGCGAGGAGATTGCGTCCACGATCAGCAGAGCCGGATGCCTGAGACGATTCAGGACGCGGCGGAGTTCCGGAAGACGACTGGTCACGCCGGTCGACGTTTCGTTGTGAATGACCACCACGGCCTTAACGGCATGGCGCATGTCTGTGCTCAACCGGGCTTCAAGATCGGCGGCCGAAGCGCCCCTGCGCCAATTCCCGGGAACGTAGTCGAGATCGAGACCGAGCCGTTCCCCGATTTGCCGCCATACATTCGAGAACTGACCCGTCTCGAAAATGATTACTCGATCGCCTGCGGACAACGTATTAACCAGAGCTGCCTCGATGGCTCCGGTTCCCGATGAGGGATACACAATGACATGGCCTTTCGTCTGGAAGATCTCACGCAATCCCGAGAGGACCGCCAGACCGAGTTCAGCAAACTCGGGCCCGCGGTGGTCGATAACCGGCTGATCCATTGCGCGCAGGACGCGATCCGGAACGTTTGTAGGACCTGGAATCTGAAGGAAGTGACGGCCTGTATGAATCATTTCCCCCTCGAAAAACGGTCAAACCCCATTGTCTTTTATATCACATCGCCCGTTGCCGCATCGGCCCGTTGCTGCACAGGGGATGAACCATATTGGCCTGAGCGCGGAACAGCCAGACCTTACCCCATCGAAACCGGATCAGTTACAATGCGCAATCCTTGGCAGAAGTGATTCCATAGACTGCGCGCATCAGGAGAAGGGACATGCAGGAGACGGCACAAGAGTATAAGCAACGAATTTTCGGCTATCTGGCCGAACAGGACCCGCTAAAGATTCAGTCGGCCACGTCCAAGAAACTCGGGCGCTTGGTCTCGCGTGCGTCGGCGTCAAAATTGCGTAAGCAGCCTTCAGCTGGCAAATGGTCGGTTTCGGAAATCCTGGCTCATTTGGCGGACACCGAAATTGTGGTTGGTTACCGGCTCCGCGCGATTCTCGGTGCGCCGGGCACTTCAATTCACGCCTTCGATCAAGATAAATGGGCGCAAGCTATGAGTTACGGCAAATCGGACCCCCGCAGATCGCTCGAACGCTTTATTGCTTTCCGCAAAGCGAATCTTGATTTGCTGAAATCGCTTTCTCCCGCGCAATGGAAATATCATGGCATGCATGCCGAGCGCGGGGAGGAATCGATCGAGACTATCGCGAAGCTCTCTGCCGGCCATGATCTCAATCACATAAGACAAATCGAGAAAATCCTTTCCCAATAGCACGGGCAGAGCACCCACCTGAAAAGAAATGACTGAGGGCAGCGTCGAGCGGAAGTCGTGGGGTCGGAGGAAACGGCGGGCGAAATACGGCTTTGGCGAGCGGTTGTTGTGCGAGCCATCGAAGACTGGACGTCCGGGCCCCTCCGGCAAAAGCGCCAGGCCGAGCAGTATATTTTTAATGACAATAGGGATTTTGCTAGCGTCTGCGAATCGGCGGGATTGAACGCGGATGATCTGCGAGCGCGGTTATCACGGATTCGGGGCCGGCACTTGCATCAGCAAGAAGCAATCGCTGCGTAGGAGTTCAGGGCGAACAGGGTTCTTTCAGGGCAGCTAGGTTACAGGTTTGACGGACTCCATCAAGCCGAAGAAACCCTCGGCAAGAGTCGGGTGGATGTAGACCGCGCCCTTGAGCACCGTGTACGGTGCGCCGGCCAGCATCAAGGCGCCGAGGACTTGCACGAGTTCTCCGCCCTCGATGCTCAGGATGGCAGCGCCGATGATCCGATCCGTTTCCGCATTGACAATCAGCTTCATCAACCCCGCAGTTTCGCCTCGTTCGATGGCGCGAGCGACGTGCGACATTTCATAGGCGCCAATTTTCAGCTTTTGACCAGACGCGCGAGCCTCCTTCTCCGTCACGCCAACACGGCCAAGCTGAGGATCCGTAAACAACGAATACGGCACGTAGCGGTTGGCGATGCTTAGATTCTTTTGCTCAATGAGGTTGGCGAAAATAATCTGATAATCATTATAGGAAATGTGCGTGAAGGCCGGCCCGCCCTTAACGTCACCGATCGCCCAGATTCCGGCAACACCGGTCTCCAACCGCGAATTAACTTTTACGTAGCCGTGAGCATCCAGCTCAACTCCCGCCTTATCGAGTCCCAGATCATCCGTATTCGGCCGGCGACCAGTCGCGGCGAGGAGATGAGAGCCCGTGATTGTCTCTCTTTGGCCTGCTTCCTCGAGCGTCAAAGCAATTTGTGGCGGCCGCTTCTCGACTTGGACTGAATTGGAATTCAGCCGAAATTCGATTCCCTCGTTTTCCAGCGCCTTCTGCAATTCGCGGGCGACGTCCTCGTCTTCTCGCGGCAATATTTGCCGACCGCGGTGCACGATCGTCACACGGCTCCCGAAGCGCCGGAACATCTGGCCGAATTCCAGGCCAACGTAGCCGGCGCCCAAGACGAGCAGATGCTCGGGTACGTCGCGCATCTCCATGAGCGATTCGTTTGTCAGATAGTCGATGGTATCCAGACCCGAGAGTCTTGGAGGATGTGGACGCGTGCCTGTATCGATGAAGATGCGCTCGCTTTGCAAGACCTCCTCGGCGACTTGCACCTCGTGCGCGGATAGAAAACGCGCGTGACCGCGATAGAGGTGCAGGCTGGGATGCCGGGCCACGTTGCGTTCCTGCCCCTCTCGAGATCGCAGCACAACCGCATTTTTGCGATCCACAATAGCGGAAAGATCGACGCCTACCGGGCCGGCTTGCACTCCCCAACGCGCGCCGTTCCGCGCGTAATGCGCCACTTGCGCGGAGGCGATCATCGTTTTTGTGGGTGTACAGCCGGTATTGACGCAGGTGCCGCCCAGGTGCGATTTTTCGACGAGAGCTACGGTCCAGCCATGTTCGGCGAGGCCATAGGAAAGCGGATTACCCCCCTGTCCGGAGCCAATCACGATAGCGTCGTATTTTTTCACGCGAAAACCAGGGCGCCATTTTGAAATTGGGAAAGACTGAAGCTAACTCGCCGTGCTCCTCGCTCGATGATCGGCGCGGACCATCTTGGCGCCTTCGACCATGGCCTGAAGTTTCCTGAAAGCAATGGCGCGAGGCAGATACTTCATCCCGCAATCCGGCGCTACCACCAGGCGATCCATGCTGACGAAAGGAAGCGCTCGCCGGATACGACCGGCAACAATTTCGGGTGTTTCCACCTGATTTGTGGAAAGGTCGAGCACGCCCAAGATGACTGTCTTGCCGCGTAATTTCTCGAGGATGGAGCAATCCAGCGACGATTGAGCCGTCTCGATGGAAACTTGATCCACCGGCGATTCCGCAAATTCCGCAAGGAAGGAATATCCTGAAGGCCGCTCGTGAATGATCGCGGCATATCCGAAACAGATATGCACGGCGGTCGTGCCCTTCACGCCATCGAGCGCGCGCTTCAGCACTTTGATCCCATAGTGCCGGGCTTTTTCCGCACGCGCCTGCATGTAAGGCTCGTCCATTTGCACGATGTCAGCGCCAGCGGCGAAGAGGTCCTTGATCTCCTCATTTACGGCCGCGGCATAATCCATCGCCAATTCTTCTTCTGACTTGTAGAAGTCGTTCTGCGCCTGCTGCGTCATCGTGAACGCGCCGGGAATCGTCATTTTGACCTTGCGGTTCGTATTGGCGCGCAAAAATTGCAGGTCTCGAACTTCTATCGGGTGCTTTCTACGAATTTTCCCAACCACTCGCGGCACAGGATTCGGATGACCACTGCGATCGAGCGCTATTCCGGGATGATCGATGTCCACGCCTTCGAGAGCCGTAGCGAAACGATTCGAGTAGCTTTCGCGCCGGGCCTCGCCGTCGGTAATGATGTCGAGACCCGCGCGCTCCTGATCGCGGATCGCCAAAATCGTAGCATCATCCTGCGCCTGTTCGAGCCATTCCGGTGCAACACGCCATAATTCGTTGACGCGCACGCGCGGCGGGAAGCGCCCCGCGAGTTTCTGGTGATCGATCAACCAGTCGGGCTGCGGATATGATCCCACGAGAGTCGTCTGTAACAGTTCTGTCGTCATGGTCTCTGCCCGTATGCGGCGACTGCCGCGAAATGCACCCGCATGCACTCAGCAGCCGCGTGCAGGGCGGCAATCTTAGCACTTTTAAGTTCGGGCGCAGTCTCGCTCATGGATTCCTCGAAACTCACCTTCGATTTCTAATGTCTCACCGGACCTCCCGGGAACCGGTGAAATGGACCTGCAGGTTTATGGCAGGCCGCTAGCCGTATACTGGCCGCGGTATGCGAAAATCGAACACTTCCAAATTGCCAGGGGGTGACGCGCAGTTTCGAGCGGCAAGCGATCAGTCGCTTCTTGTTTCCTTCGGCCAGCAAATCACGCTCGAGAGCCATCGACGCGTGCTGAAGCTGCTTCGTCTGCTGCAATCCAAACCCATCGACGAGATTCGAAATCTCCATCCCGCCTATTGCTCGCTGCTGATCAAGTTTGATCCGCTCAGGCTCGATCATAGCGAATTGCAATCGAGGCTGGTCCCATACCTCGCGCGGTTGGAGCACGCGCCTCTACCGAAGCCGCGGCAGATCGAGATTCCCGTCTGCTACGGCGGAGAATTCGGGCCCGACCTCGACGATGTGGCCGCGATGCACGGAATAGCTCCCACGCAGGCCATCTTGTTGCATTCTTCCCCGATCTACATCGTTTGTTTCCTCGGATTCGCGCCCGGCTTCGCCTATCTGGGAGGATTGCCGAAGGCGCTAGCCTCCCCGCGACTCGAGACGCCGCGAGCAAAAGTGCCCCAAGGCAGCGTAGGAATCGGCGGGAATCAAACGGCGGTGTATCCGTTCGCCACACCGGGCGGCTGGAGATTGATCGGCCGTACACCTATGGCGATGTTTCGGCGCAATCAGCGGCCGATGAATCTTTTACAAATCGGCGATCGTGTCCGATTTCGGCCTATTTCGGAAGAAGAGTTCGCGGAGTCTAGCAGCAGATGAGCGCGATCCTAGTGCAGAAGCCCGGCCTATTCACCACGATACAAGACTTGGGTCGCGAGGGGTTTGGCCCGATGGGCGTGTCCGCTTCGGGAGCGGCCGATCCGATCTCGCTGCGCATTGGCAACCGGCTCGTCGGTAATCCTGCTGGGGCGGCCGCATTGGAGATGACACTCGTGGGAGGTGTGTTTACCTTCGAACGCGCCGCAGTCATTGCGGTGACGGGAGCAGATTTCAGCCCTTCCGTGGATGGCATTCCGCTGCCGATGTGGACCTCGATCAAGATCCAGGAGAAGCAAACAGTGGCGCTTGGCGCTTCGCGTTCCGGAGCACGTGCTTACCTATGTATTCAGGGCGGAATTGCCGTGGAACCCTTCTTGGGCAGTGCTTCGACTCATGTACTGAGCGGCCTTGGTGGCTTCGAGGGAAGGGCGTTGCGCAACGGCGATCGACTTGACCTCGGCGCGCCCAATCCCCTCTTTCGGAAAGAGACGCTCTCGCCTAAAGTGCTCGAAAGCCTGCAGCCTCGCAAACTTATCCGCGTTACTAATGGAACGCAAAGTGATTGGTTCGCGAACTCCTCCTGGAACATATTTTGCGAAAGTACCTTTCGTATAACCGAACAATCCAATCGCATGGGTACCCGTCTCGAAGGCCCTCCAATTCCCGTCGATCCTTCCCGCGAAATGATCACAGAGGGCGTGTCGCTCGGGGCGATTCAGGTACCTCCTTCGGGCCAGCCGATCATTCTCTTTGTCGAACAGCAGACGACTGGCGGCTATCCTAAGATCGCCAATGTAATTTCGGCCGACATGCACTCGGTCGGACAGCTTCGTCCGCGTGACGAGATCCGTTTCGAGCGAATTGAAATGAACGAGGCGCTTTCTTTGCTCATTCGCCAAGAAGCGCTACTGGGATCAAAGGAGCTCTTTCAGGAGTGAAGTCGATCGACTTGAATTGCGATATGGGCGAAATGCCTCAGCCGAGATAGCCGCGAAATGCGGCGCCCGCATTTCTCACGTTAAAGCGCACGGCGCGCTCTACAATCAGGCCGCGGGAGATGCATCGATTGCTGCGGCCATAGCCAATGGTGTGGCGCGGTGGCGACGCGATGTAGTCCTTGTGGGCCTCGCGGGATCGCCAATGCTCGACGTTTTTCGCAGCGTCGGCTTTGCCGCCGCGGCAGAGGCCTTTGCGGATCGACGATATGATCCACAAGGCTCACTGCGATCGCGTAAGTTCGCCGATGCTTTAATTCTGAATCCCGCTGAAGCCGCCGCTCAGGCATTGGGTATTGCTGAAAATGGCATCGTCATTGCCGGAGACAGCACGAAAATTCGAGTCAAGGCACAGACGATTTGCATCCATGGCGACACTCCGGGAGCCCTAAAGATCGCGGCCGCGGTCGTACAGCGCCTAAGAGATGCAGGTATTGCCCTCCGCCCCCCTGCCAGCGCGTTCTGACACCCGCGACGTCGTTCGGGCAATTCAATTCAACTCCCGCCCGCGAGTCTCTGGGACCTTCAGTCCGCTAAGGGCAGCCGCGCCGTACGCTATGCCGCACGCCAGAAACGCCCAGGACAGACCCCGCGTCTCTCCTAACCGGCCGACCACCCACGGCGCAAGGGCGCTGAGCCCGCGCGCCAAGTTATACGTCAAGCCCAAAGCCGTCGCGCGAATCGGCGTGGGAAAAAGCTCGTTCCCGAGCGTACCCGAACCCGCAAAGAATCCGGTGCCGAAAAAGGCGGTGATGCAACCGGCCACGAGAATAACTATGGGTCCCCGCGCAGCTGCAAAAAACGGTACCAATAGCGCAGCCGCGGCCAGATAAAAGATCACCGACCGCTTTCGCCCGAAGCGATCGGCAAAAACACCGAAGGACAGATATCCGGGCAGCATGCCTGCAAGATTGAGGACGATCAGGAGAGTCGCCACGCCTAGCATCTGAAAATTTCGGCCGCCCTGCGAGGTAGGAAGGGCGAGGTAAGCAGGAACCCAACTGAACAGGCCCCACCACGCAAACATTCCGAAGGTGTTCATGGTCAGCAGCGCAATTAATTGCGGCCGAGCGGCGCGCCAGAGCGCTTTCTTTTCTCCCGATGAGACTGCTCTTGCCCGTGAATGTTCCCAAATCGCAGGTTCCGGAACGTTGCGCCGAATCCAGATCGTCAGCAGCACAGGCAAAAGGCCAGCAAAAAACACCCAGCGCCATCCCGCGTAAGTCAAAATCACCCCTGAAACTATTGCTGCGAGCGCGTAACCCACGGCCCAGCCCCCGAGAACAATCCCCATGGCCCGCCCCCGCCATTTCGTGGGCCAGGCTTCCGCCACCAGCGCTGCTCCGCAATTCCATTCGCCGCCCATGCCCACGCCCACCAGGAATCGCAGCAGAGCGAGCATCGCCACCGAACTTGCCAGCCCGCAGGCGAACGTGAAAACCGAGTAGGTGATGATGCTGTAATTCAGCATCCGGCGGCGGCCGAAGCGATCAGCCAGCGAACCGAATAAAAAGGTGCCGACCGCCGAAGCGGCCAGAGTTAGCGCATTCAGCAAACCCGCAGTGGCTTGATCCATGCCGAAGACGCTCATCAGCCGAGTAATGATCAACGAATAGAGCATCACGTCAAATGCATTGAGCATCCAGCCGAGAAAAGTGGCCAGCAGCGTGTTTCTCTGCGTGGCACTGCTGTCGCGCCAGCGAAAGACTTCAGGCGCGGTGTGCATCACGGCCGCCGGCGAAGTCATACAGCCTCACACTAGGGATTGCTTGGGGCAGATCTACGAGGGCCGATTATCGCATGCTGAGCGCCTTCCGAGATGAACTTGCTAACGACGAACTGTATTCAAGCGGTGGGTCCTTGGGGCGAGGTGTCGGCGCCAAACTGTTACTATGGACCAGAAGAAGATGAAGACTGCCTATGGCATTTGCCTATCGGTCGTGCTCGCTGCTTCCGCGGTGTTGGCATCGTTCGCGCAATCCGTGCAAAACCAACCCGCCCATTCGGCTTGGTCGGTACAACTCGATCAAATACGCCGAGTAGCGGGCATGATTCCCGGCCGGCGCGCTTTACGCGTCAACGTCTTGAAATTTGCGGAAAGCCGCCGCTCAAAGAAGTTTTCCGTTCAAGGAGCTCCCGATGAGCCCAGCGTCCAAGCCCGCACGGTGTTTCAGGTCGTATACGCGGATGGCACGCTGATGATCGATTCCGGCATGGACGAGCAAGTGCATCGTTTCTTCGGCCGCGGAGTCATCGAGCCGTATTACTCCGACGCGGCAAAACAAGTCGAGCGTGCGCTTCGCAACGCGAGGGCCATCATCATCACTCATGAACATGGCGATCACGTCGGCGGCGTGATTCGCACGCCCTTCCTAGCCGAACTCGCGCCGAAAACGCTCCTAACGCGTGCTCAGGTTGAGGCGCTCGAAACAAATCCGCAAATGCCCGAAATTAGGATTACCCCGGACATGGCCAGCCGCTATAACGTGGTCGATTACGAGAAGTATCTTCCCTTCGGACCGGGCCTAGCGTTGATCAAGGCACCTGGTCATACTCCTGGCTCACAGATGGTTTATGTCGCTTTGGAGTCTGGCCGAGAGTATCTCTTCATCGCCGACACCGCCTGGCATATGGACGGCGTACGATTAATCAAAGGCAAAGATGCGCCCTGGATCCAAGAAGAAGGGGCTGCGCTTCTCGCCCAACTGAAATGGCTCAACGAACTCTATCGGACAGAAAAAAACCTTTTCATCGTCGCCAGTCACGATGATGAAGAGCATAAGGAATTGATCACGAGGGGCGTCTTAGGTGATGGCTTGGAATAGCGGGGAACGGGTTTAATGGTAGCGCGAATTGAAGTAGAAAAGTTGAAGGAGGGCGAGTTTCAGGTCCGTGTAATCGAAGACAGGAGCGAATCAACCCATCGCGTCACCCTCACGCCAGATGATTACCGCAGGCTTAGCGGAGGAAAGATCGAGCCCCGCGAACTGATAAGGCGATCGTTCGAGTTCCTTTTGGCGCGGGAGCGGAAAGAATCCATTCTATCGGAATTTGATTTGCCGCTCATCGGCCGCTACTTTCCCGAATACGAGCGCGCACTAAAGCGCAAGATTTGATCCGCTGTGTTCTGCACCGCATTTGTTCGGCGCCAATCGATTCGCCAGCGGCTGCCCGGCATTTCTATCCAGAATAACCTTTTGACCGGAGTGCCACGCGCGTGGTGGTAAAGCATGGCGGCTCGTTCATAAAATCCCAGCGTGTGCGGAGATCGCGTAAAACCGAGTTTTTGGCAGTCGAGATGATGGCAGAACTCGTGGCAGAGCGTGCTCAGGAACGTGCCGAATGAGGTAACCTGGTTACGCACGGCAGTGCGGGTCCATATGCGGATCAGCACGTTCCCAATTGAATAATCGCCGAAGAGTTCCGTTTGCCATCCTCCGTCCCGCACGCGAAGTGGCCGAGCGGCCAACGCACGGACTTCAGGCGCTCGCACACCGTAAAGCGCGGCGGCTGCACTTACAAATTCGGCGCACGCCCGTCGGACTTGTTCACGCGTCCCCTCTTTCATCACGGAATCTTTGACCATGCCTGCCAGTTCATCGGCTTCAGGCACTCCCGGAGCGGTCTGCCGATGCGCAGGCCGGCATCCAGCAGCCGGGCGGCCCCCGCATGCACCCAAGTCTTGCGGCGCTTACAAAACTGGAGGACATCGCCTACCGAAAGAATGTGCGGCCTGAATCGCTGCAAATCGGCGCGGAACCGTCGCAGGTCCTCGTCACTCCAGCGGTTGAAGTGAAAACATATAGTCCATATGCCGATGGGCAGGTTTCTAAATCGCCCCACCTGTTGTGGAATCCAGATCATGCCGCGCTCGTCTGCGTAGGGATAAAGCGCGTAGCCATCGTTAACCATGTGCACGCCCATTCTCAACAAAATGTCGATCGTGTTGGTATCGAAGGAGTGCGCAGGCGCCACCCACACGTCGGGCTTTACCCCGTGTTCATGAAAGATCCTCGCCGCATTTTGCAGTTTGATCTCCTGCACCTCGTAAGGCAGTCCCGCAAATTCCCTCAGGGCTGATCGGCCATACAATCCTGCCCTTCTGGTCAAATAGCAGTGTTGATATCCGTGCAGGCCGAGCGTCCATCCTCGCCTTTGCCAGGACTGTACGCGATCCCAGAAATTCTCGCACGGGCGGTCGACGACGAAATTACTAGTTTTGCGGCTCGCACTCGATACCCTAAGCAGGTTAAGCAGGCTTGAAAGAGCCCCTAAGGTAAATACCGGGTTTGCGAGTGCCTAGGAAGAATCAGGGCTTAGGCAGCGCTAGTGGAGGAATTTCCGCCGGATGGCGACCGTTCTATCAAGTTCGTCCACCGCCTGGAGGATTTTCAACCGCAGGTCGTCATCAATCCCACCTGAATCCAAGTACGCATAGACTTCGGCCTGGGCTGCTGGGGACTGTTGGCCATCTATGAATGCGCTGAGCCAGTCTACGAGAAAAAAGATTTTACGTTCGCGCTTGATCTGTGGAAGAGCTTCGAGGGCCTCTCTCAGGTATGGTGCCGTAAGCTCTGACTGGCTCCAATAATTGAAGGCATAGAGGCACTGTTCGATCCAATCTTCCGGACGAGAGGAATTGTGCAAAAAGTCCTTGAAATACCGCAGCTTGATAGCTGCGTGGGGCCGTGCGGCTTCCGCAACATACGCGTATTTTTGCCCATCTCCGCTTGGATCGCGCTGCCTTTCGGCGGTGAAGATCGACTCGGCCTCAGGGCCACCATGGGCCAGCAGCGCGGTCACGAGATTCCACCGGTCCAGCGCGCGAAGCTCCACGCCGGGCACGGCAAGTTGGCCACTCAAGATTTCATTCAATCTTGCGAGCCCTTGCGGCGTTTCTGTGATTGCTTCGAGGCCCCGAAACCACACAATCCGCAAGTCCGCATTCGTCGAATGCAACATGCGGTCTGCCGCCAGAGCTTCGAATTGCGGGACGTATTGACTGCGCGCGACGGGGCTCACATAGCGGTGCAGCGCCGTCGCAGAATGCGAAAGCAAGCTGCGCGCGAGCGTTTCGTCAGGCTCCGCGGGTAGAACTCTCAGCGTCAGTACTAGATAGTCGCGCGGGGCTAGTTCGGAAGTGCGCACTGAATCCCACAACGAACCCCAAAGCAGCGTGCGACGAAACAGGTCTTGTATTTCGCCCAGCTGGCGGACCGCGCCTTCGCGGCTCCGCGGATCGAGCAGAAAGCGGCCGTAGGCGTAGTCCTGTTCATTGGCAAAAATGAAGCTTGGGCATTCTGCACCATGCAAATCCGGAACTCGGAGGGTTTTGCCCTTCAGGTCCACTCGCATCAAGACAGGGTCGCGATTTGCGTAGTTCAGCCCAAGCTGCATTGCCAACGGCCAAACGTCCGCCGAACCCAAAACGTCGTGCTGCGACAGCGAAAGCCTGCTCAGCTGGTTTCCCTCGCAGGACCAGGAGACATCCACTTGCGCCATGCCGCGATGACGGATCCACATCTCGCCCCAATTGTCGAGCGGCTTGCCCGATACGCGCTCGAGTGCGTGTAGCAGATCGTTCCATTCGGCATTGCCGAAAGCATGCTCCCTCAGGTAAAGCTGGAGACCCTGCCGAAATTTGTCTGCCCCCAAGACGAAATTGAGCTGCTTCAATACGGCAGGGGCTTTCGAGTAAACGATAGCCCCATACGCCGATTTCGCATCCTCGAGGTTGGGAATCTCCTGATAAATGGGAGTTGTGCCCTTTGTGGAATCAATGGCGTAGGCATCCGGCTTAATTGATTCATAAAACCGCTTCCAGACGTTCTCTTGGGGCCTGACCGCCGCGAGTGTCTGATAAGCCATGTATTGCGCGAATCCTTCTTTTAGCCAGAGGTCGTCAAACCATCGCATCGTCACCAGATTCCCGAACCATTGATGCGTCAGCTCGTGCAGGACGAGGATGTCGCGGTTGAGCAGATCGCTGTGCGCCGGTGCGATCCGAAACAGAACCGACTCTTCCCGCAGGAAGGTGGCGCCGGCGTGTTCCATGCCGCCGTAGGCCAGACCGGGAATGAGCACCATGTCATACTTTGTAAATGGGAATGGCTGTGCGAAAAAATCGGAGAGGTATTGCAAGCCCCGAGCAGCGATCTGCTGTACCTCGGGAGCCTCGGTCTGCGCGCGCTCGAACTTCGATTTGCGCACATAGAGCGCCGGTGTGCCCTGCGATGTGAGCAGCTTTTGAAATGGTCCGGCGGCAAACGCAAACAGATAAGTGCTGATAGGAGGCGTCTCGGCGAATCGGGTGCGCCTTTGCTCAGGGCCAACAGAGGCGACGCTTTCGACTGCCGTGTTGGAAATGACTGTCCAGGTCTCCGGTGCGGTCATTTCCAGGGTAAAACGGCCCTTCAGGTCTGGTTGATCGAAGCATGGAAAAGCCATGCTCGCATCCATAGGTACAAACAGGCTGTAGATATATTCGCTGCTATCGTCGTGGTCCTCGAATCGGGTGAGCGGCTTGCCTGCTCCGGCAATGGGCACGGCAAAGCGAATGCGGATCGTATTCTCTCCTGCTTGCAGCTTGTCCCTGGGCAGCTCCAAATGCCCGTTCTCGCGTTTCAACATCAGTGCTGCGCCGTTCACGGACGCGCTGAGCAGCTGGCCGTCGCGGAAATCCAGGAGCACAGGCTCAAGCGTCTTCAGTCTGAAACGGACTTCTTCTTCACCCGAAGTTGTGGCCGCCTTCGGGACGAATACAAATGCCAGGCGATACCTGACATTGGAGATCTGTGCGGCACGCTGCCTCGCGAGTTCTCGCGGAATACCTCGCGGCGCCTCCGCGAAGCTGGAAGAGAAGGCACTCAAGATGATTAATGAGGCGGGGATAATGCGGATCGGCATCTCTGAGGTGGAGTATAGCCTAGCATGACCCAAGAGGGGCCCTGCTCCGCGCGGCAAAAAAGTGGGTGGACCCTGGCACGTTCAGGGTCCGCCCGACTGTGCGCCCGCAACCGGTTTCGGGCTCTGTTCTCTACTGTGCGGTGATTGTGACCGTGCCCAAATTTACCGCGGCTGTGCCGCTGGATTGAGCCATGACGGCAACGTGCATACTAACCGAGTTGCCGCCGCCGCTACCTCCAGTGCCGCCTGAGCCGCTTGTGCTCGCTGTACTTGTAGCTGATGTGCTGCCCCCGCAAGACACGAGCCCCGCGGCCAGCATCACCGTCAGAGTAATCAGCAGGATGCCACGCATCAGAATGGCAGAGCGAAACTCTCGGCGCCGGCCCAGGGCGAGCATCGCCGTCGTCGCCATTATCCAAAGCGCGGCCAAGCCCACAATCCGTGCAACTGCAGGCAGGCTGCGCGAAGGGGACGCCGAAATGAACATTGCACTTGTCGGCGTGCCTACGCGCGAAATCGTCAGGTTATCCGTGCTGCTCTGGGAAGGATTGAGTTGGGGCGGGTTAAAGGTGCAAGTAAGCCAACTCGGAAGCGCAGCCTTCGTATCGGCATTCAGGCAGGAGAAGTTGATTAGACCGGAAAAGCCGCTCGGATTCACTGTTACGGTGAAATTCGCTGACGTACTGGATGCCGACAAGCTTGCTGTCGTAGGCGAGACCGAGCCTGTCGGAAAGTTCGTCGTAGCAAAATCGATATCCGCAACTGCGCTTCCACTGGCTTGGTTGACCCACACCATATCCGGAGTGGAATTCGCGTCCACTCCGAGCTGGACCGTCCCGCAGGTAGTGACATCCGGGGTGGTCGGAGCGGTCGGAGGCGTAGTGCCTTGCGGAGGCGGAGGCGCCTCGTAGCATAGTGTTGAGGGATTCGTGAACACCTGCAACACGGTGGGAAATGTTTGGCCCTTATCGGTCGAGCGGGCGAACAAGACGTTGAACATATCAGTGCCATCGCCTTTAAGGGCCCCGGTTGGCTGCTCCCACGCAATATTCACGTTGCCGCTGGGGTCAACGGCAACCTGTGGGAAAGCTGGCGCCACCGAGCCTGAAGGGGCGATGTTGATAGCCGGACACAGTGGCAGTTTGCCCGGAGCGCAGCTCGTGAAAGTACTGCCGCCGTCGTCCGAGCGGCTAAAGAATATGCCTTGGGAATTTGGTCCGCCGGTTGGGCCTCCCGACCAAGCAACGTAGAAGGCCCCATTGTTATCAACTGTAACCTTTGGGGACGCTGCTAGGACACTTGCCAGATTGATGGGGAACGAGAACTGGGTCAGACCGGCGAACGGCGATCCCGCCGGGTACGTCGCTTGGGTTTTACTCGTCAGCACATCCTCATCGGGTGAGTCATCCGACCAGAGCAGGTGGAGAAGTCCGACGTGATCGAGGAACAGATTCATGTTGTCATAGGAGCAGCCATAGAACCCTAGGTTCAAGGAAAATTGGGGATTAGTGTTTGGAAGCTTCCAGTCCGTATTCGAAAGGTTGCGCGTATTGAGGAAGCTAATGTTCAGCTGGACGGTGGGATCGTTGTTGGGCAACGTTTCATTGATCCAAATGTTGCCGCCGAAGGTGTTGGTGACCCTTTGGTTCTCATCCGTAGTTTTATTCGTGCAGAAGTTTCCATCTCCGGTCTTCGCGTTGTCCTTTGCCAGTTCGTCGGTCCACACCACGAAAATATGACTGGCGGCATTTACCGCGATCCGCGGCCCCCCCGTATCGATCGGAGTATTCGCCGGCATGAGAGGGATCGTTGTGGGAAAGGTAAGGCCATCTTGAGCTTGGCTGATCCAAACGTTGTTCCGGCCCCAGACTATGTCAGTTTTTCCCGTGCCGTCAAAAGCCAGCCGCGGCCCGTCGAAGAGCGCAACCGGGCCGGCGATCATCATCGGTGTGGTTGCAAAGTTAGCTCCTCCATCGCTCGATCGGTGCCCATATGTCGTATAACGGTGCCGCAGGCGTGGACGTGGCATCGGGAGAGGCCCACGTGATCTCAATCACGTTCTCCTGTGTCGGATAAACGGCGAGCTGGGGCTGGAAGCTTGGGAAAACCAGCGTGTTGTTCGGTCCTTTTATGGTTGTTATGGCCGGCGGGGTACCGAAAGATGTTCCGCTTGCTGAGCTCGCGGAGCGAGCGAATTGAAGACCATTCACACTGTCAATCCACGCCACATTGAGGTTCCCTCGAGAATCAGTCACCATGGAAGGAAAAGAGGCTTTGCTGTTCTTATTGCTCGCCAGGGGCGTAATGCTGAAGCTTTGCGCGTGCGCCGCCGTTGAGGATAGCCCCAAGGCAGCACAGCAGATAATTGCTGCGATTCTGAATCGGCGCAACCCCTTGATCCGATTAAACATGTCTCCTCCGTAGGAGCCTAATCCTTCGCAGACTCACGGCTTTCGGCAAAATTGTGCATCAAACCTCGGGACCATACCCGGAACAGCATAAGGAGAGGAATCGGCACCACGCCGGAGAAGCGTGGCGTTTTCGCCGGAGCGAACCGCCGGAGTTTCCATCAGAGCGCCGTAATACGGGTGTTGTAGTCCGTTAGACCGGAGCCCCCCGAAGTGGTTAAAAAAAGAGGCCTTCGCAAAGAACTTGCGAAGGCCTCACTTCGTTCGGCTTTTCGCGGAACCTTCTACGCGCTGGTGGCCTGTCCTCCGACCAGTCGCGCGGTCATGGTGATCTGAGCATTCAGGAGACGGGAAATTGGGCAGCCCGCCTTGGCGTTCTCGGCAGCCTTGTCAAACGCCGCCTTGTCGGCCCCCGGGATGCGCGCCGCCACGTCCAGATGAATTTTCGTGACCGTCCATCCCGCGTCCAATTTATCGAGTGTCAGCGAGGCCGTCGTCTCGAGACTTTCCGGAGTAATTCCCGCGTTCCCCAGTTGCGCGGAAAGCGCCATCGTGAAACATCCGGCGTGCGCCGCGGCAATCAACTCCTCGGGATTGGTTCCCTTTGCGTTTTCAAAACGCGTCGAGAATGAATACGGCGTATTGGAAAGCACCCCGCTGTCGCTCGATATCGTTCCCTTCCCTTCTTTGAGTGATCCCTTCCACACTGCCGACGCTTTGCGAACCATGAACTCACTCCTCCTTTGCGTTGGGACTATTCGGCGCTGCTATATCCATTTCCTAAATCATCGTGGCTGGGACCGCCAATCTGCACAAGGACCCATTCTACTCAATCAGCCTGCAACGCGCACACTATCGTCCCAGTCTAACGCCGCATCCCGATCAAGATTCCTGATCGTGAACCGGTCAGTAAGGTTAGTGAAGGGCGGAAACCCGACCTTAGACAAACGCGTCAATGATATAGTCGCATTCAAGAGGCGTCGAATATGAGAACCAAGCTTTTGACACTCGTTGCATTTGCTTTTTCCCTGCTGCTCGCGGCTGCTCCTGTCTTCGCCCATCACGCTTGGCGCAGCTACGATATGAAACATCTCACCTCGATGACAGGCACCGTGACCGGGTTCGATTTCGGAAATCCTCATGTGTGGATGGATCTGGACGTGAAAAACGACAGGGGCGAGGTCGAGAAATGGAGTGCCGGCGGTCCGAGCCCCAGCCGCATGGCTAATGCGGGCTGGACCAAAGACACGCTTCATCCAGGCGATCAGATCACGATCGTAGGTAATCGCATCGGCGACGGCACGTACAAGCTGCGCCTGTCGAAGGTGGTACTGGCAAATGGCCGCGAGCTGATGTGCTACGGCAAAGCGTACGGCCCCTGACGATTGCTTAAGTCAGGGTGCTTCACCTGAAAGCCTCGCACACGTATAATCCGCCCCGGGGAGGCTTCATGGAAATTCGCAAATTAGGGCTGGCCCAGTGTGCTTTCGCGGTCATGGCTATCTTGGTCTCCTCTTTGTATGCGCAGGGACCCTCCAATGCGAGTCAGAGGCCGGGGCCCAAGGTTAGCGTTGCCGGCCACACCTATACGCAGCAGGAGCTTTTCCAGCACAATGTAGGCACGCCGGAAGATCAGAACACGCAGTTCCCGCCGCATAAGATCATCGGGAATGTCTACTACGTAGGCACGGCGAGCCTGGCATCATTTCTGATCGTCACGCCGCAGGGGAATATCCTCATCAATAGCACGTACGAACGGGATGTGCCCGTGATTCAGAAATCGGTGGAGCAACTGGGATTCAAATTTTCCGATATCAAAGTCCTCCTTGGCAGCCATGCACATGCGGATCACATGGAAGGCGATGCACTCGTGAAGCAATTGACGGGCGCGCAAGTGATGGCTACGGCCGAAGACGTTCCGCTATTGGAACAGATGAAGCCCGCGGGCAAAGCGCACCCGATTGACAAAGCGCTGCACGACGGCGATCAAGTCACGCTCGGCGGGACCACGCTCGTCGCGCACTTGACTCCTGGCCACACGCCTGGATGCACGACATGGACCCTGAAGGCCCAGGATGGCGGCAAAACTTACGACGTTATGATCATCGGTAGCCTGGGTGTAAATCCGGGAATGAAGCTGGTGAATAACGTTGCTAATCCGCAGATCGTAGAAGAATTCACACGCGCCTTTCAGGTAAGCCGTTCATTGCCCTGCGACGTACCACTCGGGTCGCATCCGGGTATGTACAACATGAAGGAGAAGTACGCGAAGCTCCAGGCAGGTGCCTCAAATCCCTATATCGATCCAGCGGGCTGCAAGACGGAACTCGATATCGACGAAGCCATGTTCCACGCGGTACTAGAACAACAACAAGCTGCGCTTTCGACCGCGTCCCCGGTTATCAATCCACCAGCTAAGGCGACCACCTCAGGCGCAACAGTTAGCGGCGGACCGGCGAGCGCCCCTGCAGCAGGCGGTCGACAAAGCGCTCTAATTGCGAAAGGCAAGGAGCGGTTTCAAGCGTATAAGTGCTACGACTGTCATGGCGAGAATGGCGAAGGAACTCCGGATGCGCCGGATCTCACTCACTCGAAACTGACAGCCGAACAGGTTTCAAAGTTTCTAGTAAAACCCAGCGCAGATGCCCAAAATAAAGGCATGCCAGATGTGCCAGCCGACAGTCCCGACCACCAGCCGCTAGTCGCTTATGTTATGAGCCTGAGGGGTAAATAAAGAGCGGAGCGCGAGACAGAAATGCGCGTGGCTCTTCTCGGCGAGAAGGATTCCTTCGGGCGACGGTCTCTTATTTCGGGGTATTTTCGGCGGTTTGCCTAGGCGAACCCTCTGGCTTCCCTACTAGCTTGGCCGCTTGCTGCAGCGTGAAGTTATCAGGGACACGCCGGTAATCGTCGAAGTCCCTCTGTTCGTCGACCGAGATTGTTTTGAAGAGCAAAGCCTTCCCGCTAATCTCAACACGAAGCGCAACCATCACCCACTGACCTGAATTCAGTTGCCTGAATCGGACGGAAAAGACTCCGCCCTTGTCCAAATGCCCGAGCAGTCCGCCGGCAAACTTGACTTCACTTGTGAGCCGGCCGTCGATTCGCGCCAATTGCTTTTGGTCCGGGTTGATCCACATCATCCCTTCTAGATGGTGGAAGACGTCCTCTTGACGGCTGCTGGGAACAAACTGTGGATTAGGTTCAAACGTTAACTTGACCAGCCCTCCCTCGCGACCGGCATATTCATAGCGGAACGCGTCAGGGAACGTCGCAAACATTCGGAATTGCCTTGCGGAATCGTCCCGCTGTTTTTGCCTCTCTTTGCGGATTTCGTTGGGGTCAGCGAGCAACGTTTGGACGCGTGCCTCCTCCCGCCTTTGCTGCTCCGCTGACAGGGGCTGATCATTGATAGCAACAAGCCGGTCAATGGTTCCTGTATTCGTCTGACAGACTTGGCGGGTTTCTAACCTTCCGTCCTTACGAACCACTTCACGATAACTCCAGTGAGCTTGCTCCCTATTTTTCTGGCGAAGTCCATTTTCCACCACTTCCTGAACCAACGCTTGTGCATTCAGGTGAGCTTCCGTTGCAGTTTGGGAGGATTGGGCCACCGCTCCGACTACCGGTGGTCGAAGCAGACAAAACAGAATCAACGGCACAGTCCGGACGTAGGGCATTGGCTCTAGCCTAGGAAGCAGGCTCCCCGCAAACAATACCGGAGAAGATGTAACACGCAATCGAATAATCAGGTGCATCTTTTATTGTGCCGCCGCATCTAACCAAAAGGCCGTATTGGAACTTCAGGGTCGACCGGGCAGCTAAGCTCCGCATCTCACTGATTTATCTATAAATATCGGCCCGAGGGCGAGATCTCGTCTACCGGCGGCTTGTCTGAAGACGAAACGTGAGGCAACCTAGAATCATGGGACTCATAGATAACCTTCGGCGTTTGAGAGAGGACGAATATGAAGACGTCCTGAAGTCCGGCAGCTTGTCGGAATCCCACGACAGCTCTGCGGGAAGGCCTTCGCTCGATGAGGACGAGACCGAATACGCGCCGGGCCAAGACGATACCTACGATCCGGTGCGCATCTATTTGGCGGCACTTGGGGCCGTGCCTCTGTTGAAGCGCGAGCAAGAGGTGGCTCTCGCAAAACAAATTGAGCGCGGAGAAAAGATGGTCATGACAGCCGTTTCGCGTTCGCCGGTTGGCATCGAAGCGCTGCTTCGCACGGCCGAGGGACTCCGCGATGGCACGCGTCGGATCAAAAATGTCATACAAATCGAGAGCGATGGGCCCTCGGCCGAGAAGGCCGAACTCAAGCGAACGTTAAAGATCACTGCGGAGGCAGCGCGGCTCTACTCCTTGGCGCGCCGTCAACGCCGGCAGCTCAAGCGATCCGCCTCAGGGCGGCACACATGGGCGCTCGCGCGCTTACGTGTCCGCATCTCGCGGCTTATGAACTCGCTCAAGTTCACTCCGCTCGAGAGAGCGCGCCTCGTCGAACTGACCCGCCGGGCGCTAGAAGAATCGGTTGCGCATTCAAAGGGCGGCGCGCGCCGATTTAGGCGGGCCTTGCGTGCCGAGAACTATCCCTTGAGTGTGGGTGAGGAAAAGCGATTGCTGCTGGGGATCCGCAAAGGCGAAGCGATTGCGGAGCATGCTAAGAAACAGATGACGGAGGCCAATCTCCGCCTGGTTGTATCCATAGCCAAGCGATACCTCAACCGCGGTATGACTTTTCTTGATTTAATTCAAGAGGGCAATATCGGATTGATGAGAGCCGTAGAGAAATTCGAATGGCGTCGCGGATTCAAATTCTCGACTTATGCCACATGGTGGATTCGCCAGGCTATCACTCGGTCCATTGCTGACCAGGCTCGCACAATCCGTGTACCTGTACATATGATCGAGCATATTAACAGGTTCATGCAGGCAAACCGCGAGTTGGTCAAAGCACTGGGGCGTCAACCCACTTCGCATGAGATTGCCCAACGCCTCGGTCTCCCGATTGAGAAAGTTCGGGAACTGATGAAGATCGCACAGGAGCCGCTCTCCCTGGAAACCCGCATCGGAGCCGATGGGGAATCCCATCTCGGCGATTTCATCGAAGACAAGCAAGCCGCGTCTCCTTCCGAGGCCGTAATCGATCGCAATCTAAGGAAGCACGCGATCGATATGCTAAATGAGCTCACGCCCCGGGAGGCGAAGGTCATCCGCATGCGTTTCGGGCTGGAAGACGGAGATGAACATACGCTTGAGGAGGTGGGCCGCTGCCTGGGAGTCACCCGGGAACGTACCCGCCAGATCGAAGCTCAAGCTCTGCGGACGCTGCGAGAGGCGCCGCGCACGCGGCATCTCCGGTCCTACCTGCGGCGCTCTGCATGATCGGCGTCAGTTTCAAGGGGCGCAAGAACATCCCTGTTCGTCCAGGTTCAATAGAGCCACGTCAACGTAGATCGACACGGGAGTGAGGTCTTAATCAGCCTCACGAGCGCGCCACCTTTCAGGGTTGCGCCAATAAGATCGCAATGCCCTGCCCCACACCAATGCACATCGCTGCCAGCGCGTAGCGCCCCTGGATGCGCTGCAGTTGCCTGCCGGCGGTCAGAACCAGACGGGCACCACTCATGCCGAGAGGATGTCCCAGCGCGATCGCACCGCCATTTGGATTTACCTTCTCGCAATCATCAGGCAGGCTGAAGGCACGAATTACGGCAAGCACCTGCGCCGCAAAGGCTTCGTTGACTTCCACGACATCCATATCATCCATTTTCAAATTGAATCGTCCGAGCAACTTCTGGATGGCAGGAATCGGGCCGATACCCATGACATCGGGTGGCACGCCCGCCGCAGCTGTACCGATGACGCGAGCCATGGGAGTCAATCCAAAACGGGAAGCTGCGGCTTCCGAAGCCACGAAGATCGCGCAGGCGCCATCGTTAATCCCAGATGCGTTTCCGGCGGTTACCGTGCCGCCTTCCCGGAATGGCGTCGGCAATTTCGCAAGCGCCTCGATGGTCGTGTCCGGCCGTAAATGCTCATCCTGGGATACGACTTTGCAAGGCCCCTTAGGTTGCGAAACATGAACAGGCACGATCTCTTGGGCGAGGATTCCGGCCCTCTGAGCGGTGGCAGCCCTCTGCTGCGAGCGAAGAGCGAATTTGTCCTGCGAGCATCGGTCAATCCGATAAGCGGCCGCGACGTTCTCGGCTGTCTCTGGCATAGAGGCGGTGCCATACTTTTTCGCTAGTTCCGGATTCACGAAGCGCCATCCGATGGTGGTGTCGTAAATCTCCGCAGTTCTGGAAAACGCGGAGTACGCCTTTGGAATGACCATCGGCGCGCGGCTCATACTTTCCACTCCACTCCCGCAGAGCCGCGAGCGGCACTGCTGCTAAGTCATCGGTGCGGATCTGGGCTAGGGCGCCGCCGTAGCGGCCGATGGGAGTGCGAAACCCCTCGCAAATATAGGCAACTGACATAGAGTTACGATTCAGTTCCGGCAATCGCGTCGCTCATTTTCTCCCGTGCCGTATAGCCCTTCATCGAGATGATATAACGCGTAACCAACTCCTGCACCTTAACCGATCGCAACGTCGGGCACGCGCGAAATCGCAAAATGGCTGGCCGGAATGGCGCCACAGCGCAAGATTCCTCAGTTCGCGCCCGAGCCTTTCACGCAATGGTTTCGCCGCAGAAACAAAACCGCTGGGCACAGACGGCAACCACGTTCTGCTGTTCCCGGATACCTTCAACAACTACTTTCTTCCACAGACGGCCCGCGCGGCTTGCTGAAGAAGACGAAGCTCGGATGAAATCGAAGCGGGATGCTGGTCTGATTGTGGCAACCGCGGCCGTGGGTGGCACAGCGGCCTATTGGGCCATGCGAAAATATGGGCCTAGCCGCTGAGGACGAGGCGTGCCAGGATCGGGTTCAACTCCGGCGGTGCCTGCTGATCACAGGTCATAATATTGAAGCCGCTTCTGGAGGGCTGATTCCGCCATTCCGAGAAGCCTTGCGGCAGCCGATCTGTCTCCGTGGGACTCATGAAGAGCCTGCACAATGGTATGTCGTTCCCGCACGTCGAGATACGACGTTATATCCGCTGCCCACCGCCGATCGTCTGGCAATTCGGGTGCGAGATTGAGATCACTGACGTCGACGACAGCTCCAGAATGAAGCGAGAGTGCCTGCCGAACTTTCTCCTCCAATTCCCGAACGTTTCCTGGCCAGTCATGCGCGCGTAAATGCTGGATTGCGGCCACCGAGAATTTTGTTTTCGACTGCTCCGCACCCTCATGCTTCTCCAGGAAATAGTCGATCAGAAGCGGAATATCTTCTTGGCGTTCGCGAAGGGGAGCGAGCGTGATTTGCGTCGCATTCAGCCGCAGGAAAAGCTCTTCGCGAAATGTGCCGCGTTTTACGTCCGCCTGCAGGTCGCGTGAGGTCGTCGCAAGAATTCTAGCTTTGAACGGAAGGGGATGAGGGGAACCAATGGGCTTGAATTCCTTCTCCTGCAGCACCTGGACGAATCTGGTCTGAACGTGAAAGGGAAGGTCTCCGACTTCGTTCAGCAGAATGGTCCCCTCACGTGCAAAGGCCAGCAAACCCCATTGCGTCTGGCTCGCTCCGGCAAAAGTGCCCCTCTCATAGCCGAAGAGCTCGGATTCCGCCAGGGTGGGCGCCAGCGTGGAAAAATCGGCAACGACAAAAGCCTTTTCTCTCCGCCGGCTGAGGGAATGGATTGTTTGGGCGGCCAATTTTTTGCCCGTGCCCTTCTCACCGGCAATGAGCACGGGATAGGCATAAGTACTGACCTGATGGATCAGGCCGTAAACGCACTGCATCTGAGCAGAGACGCCGATCATGCGACCCTGGGCTGGCTGAGGCAACTGGTTTGATTCAGATCGCACGAGTAAAACCGCACTTAGAATTTGGCCGATTTCGACATAACCCGAAGCAAAAGGCGGAGACATCGATCAGGCCGGTTAGGCTGCGCTCTTCACCCAACTGCGCTCGATTTCCGCCCAGCCGGCGACGGGAATACGACCGAGCACGAGGGCCGCACCGGTGGACATGCTGTCCACCAATTGCCCGGCTTGACGCGTGGCGCGCGGCAAGGCAAACGGGCCCGCGGCGCGTATGGAAAGTCGAATGAAACTGAGCAGCACGAGAGAGAGCGAGAGCGCTTGAAGCGTCCGCAGCTCTTCGCTCATACTGGAAGGCACACCCCGCTGAATCAGGAATCGCCGGAATCGCCATAACCTGATAAGGTCGTTCTGCAGCGACGAAATCCACGTCAGCGCGAGTTGCTTGCGGTCGTTGCGAAGCCTTTGCGCCAACCGCCGCAGATCAGGATTCGAGCATAGGGCTTGGTAATCCGTGTCATCCAGGAGGCGCCTGGCATTGGCAAAAGAACTGCCTTCCAGAGCGATGATTTCCGTTACCGCCTGAACGGCCGAAGAATCGGGCAAACTCTTCGGGCTGCCCTGCAGGGCAATGAAAATAAAGCTGCCAAAAAGCGCTAATCCCAATATCGTGAAAAAAATTAGAAGGCAAGTGCTATACCACTAACGTTTCGACCGCACCTCACACCATAATAGCGAGCTGTTACTAGCGTGCCGAGGATCATAAAAGCCTGGACAACACCGAAGCTACGATCTAGAGCCAAATGGATGGAACGGGGACCGGTATAGTTCTGATAGATCAAAAACGTGCCACAGGCGACCACGAGAAGAGCAAAGGCAACGATCGCCAAACCTTTCGACAAGCTCTTGTTCAGTCCTGAACTCTTTGGGAATATTTGGTGAAATACTTCCCAGACCACGACGAACCGAAGGACCACATCGATGCTGTCAATATTCCAGTACAGCGCCGGATAAACGCGGCTGGCCCAGTTGATCGTGTGACTGTCAGCGGGGAGATAAAGAAAGGTGACGAGAATTGCAGAATTGGCGAGGAACAGCCACGTTGCGTATACGAAGAAAAGCCTGTATGAGCGCCACACGCCTTTAGACACCAAAAGGAGAAGAGTGGCAAGCTCAAGAGACACGGCCGCGACGCATATCGCGCCAGAGAGAAACATGACAGCCGACAGTATACACTAAACCGTTGCGCTGGAGGCGGCTTAGGCACCGCCTCTGTTATGCAAGCCTTAACGTACTAACGTACTAATCCTCTGGGAACATCGGGGGGCGTCCGCCCATGATAATCACCTCGAACGAGAGTTTGTGTAAAGCGACGCCAATCTACAGTATTTGCCGTAGAGCTAGTAATCTTTTCGTAATCCGTTCAGCAGACTGAAAACGAAAGAATTGCGCCGCGTGCTAAAGTTGTCCTAGAATTCTCCACGGTGATGCTGCGGGAACAACCCATCTCGCGTTATTTGCAGAACGTCCTAGAGGCCTTGCCCAGCGCCTTCGCACAGCTGGTATTTCTCTCCTCTTTACGAGATCCGTACACCGGCCGCTATTTGCACGAAGGGTGGGCGAGTATCTCCACGCCCGAGGAAGTCAATCGGGCGCTTCGCGAAACTCACCGCTCCGTCTTTGAAGCAGTGGCCAATCTTTCGCTGATGGACTTGTCGCGAGAACTGCGGAAGCACTTTAATTCGTTGGGCCAGGTGGAAATTCGTGTGGCCAACCTGTGGCTCGAGACCGAGCCTTACTACGAGATGATTCCGGAAGGATGCTCCCTGCTAGCGCGGAGGTTTTTTATCTCACAATTTCGCTCGGCGCTGGAAGTTTTGATCCAGGCCCCTGGCTGGACGTATTTGGAGGAACCAGCCTCATCGCCACTCCCACTACCTGACCCAGGACCTCGGCCTCGGTGGTTAAATTAAAGCTCTGTACGGGCACATTCGAGACCGGATGAGGTATTAGCACCAGCCGCGAACCTTCCACTTGGCACCACGCGCAACGGTATCCATTACGCAGCTCCACGAAGTAAACCGGCCGTTCGAATTCGCTCTTCCATCCGTCCTGAGCTACTCGCCTCCGCTCAGGATCAATCATCACTAAGGAGCCGGGGCGCAGGAGGGGGAACATGGTCCTGTCGGCCAGCCCTACATAGCCATAGGTATGCCGGTGGGGACTGCTGTTCAAGAGAAAAGCCGCGGGGATTTCTCCCCACATGGCCACCACGCGATTCACCAATTGCGTTGTCTCCCAACGGAACGTAGGGTCGATGCGAACCGGAACCAAAACCTTGTCCTGAAATCCGTAGATTTCGGCCGAGGTGGTGCGAGTGATCTCCGGCAGAAAGCGCGTTCGGTAAGCTCGCGTCCGGTTCGCATTGGCGCCGTAGCGTCCCAGGACATCATTGAGATCAAGTCCGTAGATGGAACAAAGGCTGAAGAGCTTGTAGAAACTGGGGACCGATTCTTCGTTCTCGATCTGCGTCAGTCTA
>QHYQ01000344.1 GCA_003224175.1 Acidobacteriota bacterium | reverse complement strand
CTGGCAGCCAATCGTGCAGCGACGGCGGCAGCAACAAAGCCTGATTCAACTCGCAACTCCGAAATTGTTTGCCCATGCCGCCGATGTTACGAAGCTTTCCGCGACTGTCAATAGAAAGCAAACATCGCGGCCAGAAAATGCGATTTCTTGCTCCGCTAGGCGCAATCTATCTCCGACAGACTCCTAGCGAACTTTTTAAAAAAAAGATTGCCGCTATGCTCGCCTCCTCCGGGGGTATTCACATTTGGCGGTAAAACTACTCCTGCGCGACCGTCGAAGGCAAGACAAACTTCTAACGTCTGAGCGTGCGGTGTGCGCGTTGCACTACGAACGTACAACTGCGGTAGGCGTGTTTATCTGGGTATGTGCGCTCGCGGGCGTCGGAGAACTGGGAACAGAATTCCCAGGACTCGATCGGCTGGTTTCCGCGGCAAAGCCAGCAACATCCACAGGCCGGCCAGAACATACACGATCAGAAAATCGTAAAGTGGCATCGCGTCCTCCGCTGAGGAAAGGATGAGCGGCACGCGTAGATTGTGGATGGTAAGTTAGCCCTTCTTAGGGTGCTTCAACTTCCACAACGAACAGATTCACATTGCGCGGCTCAAGGGTTCGCTCGAATCTACACAGACGCTGCTGAAGGTCAAGGGCAACAGCCTCTTCGATGAGAAGGCAGCGCTGAAGACATGGCTGGCCATCCGGCAGCCCGATGCCGATAACTTCGTCTTCAACTCCCAGAAGTCAACCAAGCTGAACCGGATTACGGTTTATAAGCTCTTCAAGATGATTGCCCGGAAGGCTGGCCTCGGCGAGACCCTACAGCATCCCCATGTCCTGAAGCATACGGCCGCCATGCTGATGGTCCAGCAGGGCGCGAATGCATTCCTCATCCGGCAGCACCTCGGGCATCGCTCCTTCGATAGCACGCTGGCTTACGTCAACCCAACCGATTCCGAGGCCTCGGCGGCGGCTGCCAAGGCGTTCAATCAATTATTCTAACGAACTCGTTCATGGCAGACTTGGTTGATGGACCTGAGCTACTGTTGTGCTGATCTAGAACGGCTTGCACATCCCAAACAACCGGGCCTCGGCCTGATCGTAGTAATAAGGAGCAGGATAGGCCCGCGTTTCTACCTCATGTACCAAAACGACTGGAATGTCCCCGCAGCCGAAGCCGGAATTCAGGTCAAGTTCTGCCCCTATTGCGGCAGTGAACTAGCGGGCCTTGTCCGCCAATGAAAACCAAGCTGAAGACGGTGTTACAGAATTCTGGGCGTTGACTCCGGCAAAGACAGGCAATAAACGGTTTTCAGGAGTAAGGCGCGTAAAAATCTCGTTCTCATTTCGCGGTGTGGCATGGCAAAAGAGGACGTGGCCTAGCCCGTGAATCTGAACTGTCACCCTGTTAGACCAAGCTGCTAATAATTTATGGTCCTCTGGTTGAAGCTGCTGTGCTGTCCACGAGATGATGGGTAAATACTGCGGCGGAACAGAAGGTTTCCTGCCCGCCATCTCCTCAAGCACCGCGACCTCGCCATTGCCATAGATAAATTTGACGGCAGCATCGATGTCAAGCAAACAGGATAATGTTTCACGAGGCATTGGGCCTGGAACGATATCGCCTCCAACAACCACCTGGTCCACTTTTAGTTCTCGGATTTCGCGGAGTACCGCTTCTAGTGCGGGAAGATTTCCATGGATGTTATAAATTGCGGCGAGTCGCATTCGAGATTATATTGCTGGCTTCGGGTTGATGCGGCGTCATGGTTGCCCAATGGGGAGTATCTATCGCAGCGAGGTCGTGTAGGTCAAGAATTACAGATGTAGAATGGCGACGAATGCCGAGAAATACAATCGATTTCGACACAGTGCGGGATATCGGACTTACATTCTCCGGTGTGCAGGAGAGCACGGCCTACGGATTCCCGGCGCTGAAGGTCAATGGACAACTCTTGGCGTGTGTTCCGGCTAATCGCTCGGCCGAGCCCAACTCAGTTGTCGTTCGCGTGGATTTTGATGACCGCGCTGAACTGCTCGCCTGGGACCCGAATGTCTACTACGTGACGGACCACTACGTCGGTTATAGCGCCGTGGTGGTTCGTCTCTCCCGTGTCAATCACGATATGTTGCGGGATTTGCTTGGAATGGCTTACAAGTTTGTCACACGCAAAGCCGCACCTCAGGCACGAGCCCGGACGGGCAAACGCCGCAGAGCCGAGCACTAACGCACGGCTTTAGCCGCGAGCCGCAGAAACCTCGCCCGCTTCTGCGCCACATGCAGAGATTTCCACATTACTGAAGTGCGAACTCGTATTGCGCTTAACCATGGAAGCGGCGTACGATGATTTTTATCTGGCCCCCGCAGGACCGCACCCAGGCGTTCCTCACAAAATCCTGAGGAGGAAACACTATGCCAACGGTCAAAGAACTCAACATCCAACTCGAAAACAAACCGGGTACGCTGTCGAAGTTATGCAATGCGCTTGCCGGCCGAAAAGTGAACATCGTGGCCTTCCAGGCATCTACGGCTGAACGCAGGAGTCAACTACATCTCGTGGTGGACAATTTAGCGGCGGCCAAGACCATACTGGACGCTGAAGGATTGGCGCACACCGAGAATGACGTGGCACAAGTAACGTTGCCGAATCGTCCCGGCGAACTGGCGCGTGTCGCGGGGAAGCTTGGCGAAGCCAATATAAACATCAACTATGCCTATGCTGGAATCGAACCGAATACGAACGCCCCGTTGTTATTCTTCGGCGTGGCAGAAGTTGGCCGCGCTGTACAATTGCTTGACCAAACCACGTCTGCCGCTGCAAGCAGATAGGCCCCTTTCATTCACTAACTACAGGGATTGAGGCTGAGGCCGCTTCCTGCGGCCTCTTGCCTTTTACAGCGGATTCCACAACTGGAGCCTGCACCGGCTCTTCCGTGAAAGTATTCGCCGGATGTAAGCGTGTTCACCGATGGCAAGGTGGAGATTATGTTCAAGCTCAGCTATGAGCAGGCGGAGGAACCTCGCCCGGCTGAACCCTATTTTTCATGCCTTGTGGTGCGCCAAAAGGCGCATGAGGTCTTCCAGGAAAGGGATTTTCGGGGCAGGGATAGAGTAGACCACACGGCAGTCGTAGATACCATACCGGGTGTTGGGCATTCGCGGATTCAGGCTTTCGCTGCCCGTGTTCGCCTCTTAATGCGGAGGAGGCGGGTAATCGCTGGGACCAACTCTTTCCCAGCTTCGGATTTTTGAATGAAGGCGCTATCGGAGAACAAGCGACCGAGTATGGCCGTTTCTTCTGGGGTGTAATGGCTGCTAATGAGAATGACCTTGGTTTGAGGAGTGTGTTGGCTTATCTCGTAGGCTGCTTCGATGCCGCTCATTTCCGGCATCACGATATCCAGCACAACCACGTCTGGTTCGATTTCGCGGATTCGTTCTAGAGCTACCTTCCCATTTTCAGCCTCATAGATTTGCCAATGGGCTTGTTCAGCCAGGAGAGAGTGCAGGCTACGCCTTACGAACTCCTGGTCATCCACGACAAGGATTTTCAAGGGCTTTTGCACGTCGCGCCCCAGGCAAACCAAGCGGGGGGACAGCCCAGCGGTGCCGCAATATAAATAGGCGATGCGGTCTGTCTGCGCAATCAGGCACATACCACGGGCGAAATACAGGAAGGACCGTATTCGGGACGACTTCACTGGCCCCGCCTGTTGATTTTCAAGAAGCACTGGCATAGTCTGCGGCAGCCCCGCACCTTTCCTCACAAAACTTTAGGGAGGTCCGATGCTTATCGGCGACAGGCTCCGCGCCTTGCGAGAGCAGAAGAATTTGTCCCAAGGTCACATCGAAAAACGCACCGGACTTCTCCGTTGCTATGTCTCAAGAGTCGAGAACGGCCACACTGTTCCGAGCGTTAGTACCTAAATCCGGCGTGAAGTCCGCTGTTTTCGTGCAAATTTCCCAGCAAATCAGGGGGTAGCTCTTGAACTTTATGCAGCAGTCGATCAATCTTCACCAAAGTAGCTTCAGCCTTCTAGCGGTTTCAACCTATGAACTCGATGTAGGATCTTCT
>QHYQ01000343.1 GCA_003224175.1 Acidobacteriota bacterium | reverse complement strand
GCGGCCAAGGGCCTCTTTCATCGCGCCATCGCCGAAAGTGCCGCTGGGCTTAGCGGCGTTCCCCGCGAAGACGCCACCAAATCAGCCGAGGTCTTTCTCGCCAAGCTCGGCGTTCCGTCTCTCTCTGGCACGCTGAAACCAGCGGACCTCGATAAACTCGAACGCCTTCCCACCGAGCAATTGGTCAGCGCCTTTGTTGCTGCGCGCAATTCCTTGCGCCTTGAGCCCGTCGTCGATGGTCACTCGCTGCCCGCGAAACCTTACTCTTCCGCGCCCGAGCTCTCGGCCAACATTCCTCTTCTCACGGGCTCCGTCGAGACCGAAGTCACCTTCTTCCCCAATCAACAGCTCGATCCCATCGACGATTCGGACTTGCACGCGCGCGTCAAGCAGATCGTTCGCGCCGCCGATGCCGATGTGGACCGCCTCATCGGCGTCTACCGAAACGTCCGGCCTGGGGTCAGTAACATTGACCTCTATCTCATCCTGGCTTCGGACAATTTCCGCGGGGAGACAATCGCCCAGGCCGAATTCAAAGCCGACGCCCACGCGGCGCCTGTGTATATGTATTACTTCAACTGGAGATCGCCCGTGCGAGATGGCAAGCTGAAGTCCTTCCACACCGTGGAGATTCCCTTCGTTTTCGATAATGTGGATTTGGCCGAGTCCATGATCGGCTACGGCCCCGACCGGCAAGCCCTAGCGGACAAAGTCAGCGCGGCCTGGGTGGCCTTCGCTCGCACCGGCAGTCCCAATCACAAGGGTTTGCCGAATTGGCCGGCGTTCAACACTTCCGAACACGCCACCATGATCCTCAACAACGAATGCAAGGTGCTGAACGATCCCTACGGCGAGGAGCGTCGCGCCCTCAGCGCCTTCCGCGCCCGCACCTGAAGCGCCAGCCTGCGGCCTCAGCCCGCGGGCGTGGGTTTCGCAGCGATCGGCGCAGACACCGGCACCGGCGCCTTCGGCATGATCACCCAGGCGACGACGTAGGCCACGATCCCGCCCACGATGCCCCCCGGAACCACCGCCAGTATGGCCCAGACGAGCCGCACAATCGTAGAATCCACTCCGAGGTATTCGGCCAGACCGCCACAGACCCCCGCGATCTTCGAGTCCGTTGTCGAGCGCATCAATCGGCGGTGCGAAAATACCGGTCGCATCCGCGCTCCGCAGTAAGAGCAAAAATTCCAGCGTTCATCAACTTCCCTGTGGCATTCCGCGCAGGTCATAATCTCGCCTCCACAATAATGTCCCCGCCCGGCAACATTATCCGGCAAATCTCGCTTCGCAGCTCCAATTTCTTCGCCCTTCGCTTTGCGGGCGCGATGTGGATTATCCCTTGTGACGATTCTGGTACTCCCGGGTACCGTTTTAGCACACAGCCGGTAATTTCTTCTGTCAGGTTGGTAAATATGATCCTACGCTGTGGGAGAACGCCGACCGTGGGTGGAAGCCCGTGCTGGTTTTCGGGGTGAAGGTCGTCGGGGCCAAGTCGGCGTGGGACTCTAGGACGTTTTAGCTCCGATTTCGAACTCAATTTTTATGGGGGTGTGCTTTATGAAGCTTCGTTCAGCAGCTCACCGATTCTCCCCGTTCTCGTTGCGAAACGCGATTGGGGTGGTGTCTGTCAGCCTCGCCATGCTCGTGGCTTGTTTGCCGTTATTTTCGCAAGGCAATGCCGGCCGTATTCTCGGCGGCGTCACCGATCAGACGGGCGGCACCATCGCGCGCGCCACGGTCACAATTATCGATACGCAAAGAAACGCCACGCGCACGCTAACTACAGACGCCGCAGGCGAATACAGTGCCCCGAACCTTCTGCCAAGCACCTATACCGTTCGGGCGGCGTTTCAGGGCTTTAAGACTGAGGAACACTCCGGCATTATTCTCGAGGTCAATCAGGACCTGCGCGTCGATCTGACGCTGCAGCCCGGCGAGCAGACCGAGAGGATTGTCGTCACCGAATCGCTGCCTATGGTGGAAACCAGCAACGCAGAGCTCGGCGGAACTCTGCAAAGCGCAATCATCGCGGACCTGCCCATGAACGGCCGCAACTTCGCCAACCTGCTGCAACTGCGCCCCGGAGTCACGATCTATCCCGGCGGGTCTGGGTGGACGCAGAGCACCAACGGGCAGCGCGCGCATGACAACGTGTACTTGTTCGAAGGCGTGAACGGCAGTGATCCCTGGATGGCCCAGCCTATTATCAGCGCGGTTATGGGCGCTGGCGATGCGGGGACCCTCGTTTCCATCGACGCCATCGACGAATTCAAGACCGAAGAAAATCCTCGTGCTGAATACGGCTGGAAGCCCGGCGCGATCGTCAACGTCGGAATCAAGTCCGGCACCAACACCATGCATGGCACGGCCTTCGCCTACGGCCGCGACGGTTCCTGGGATGCGCTTCCCTACTTCAACACGGCCGGGCTAAACGGAGGCGTGGCAAAGCCTGCGCCGCCCTTGGCGTTGGAGCAGTTTGGCGCCACGCTTGGAGGCCCCATCAAGAAGGATAAACTCTTCTATTTCCTCAGCTTCGAGGACCAGCGGTACAACGTCGGAAGCACGGGCCTGATTAGCGACCCCATAACCGCTGGCTCGGGCATTGGGCCGGCTGCCAATAATATGATCGATTCGTGCCTGGCCGTACCCACTGCAGGGCGAGCGCGGCTCAGCTTGCAACTAGCGGGCTTGAACCCGGATTGCTCCAAAGCGGCAAACTATCCGGGCCTCTTCCCCGTGGTCAATTCGGCCAATTTCACGATACCGAATACTTTGACTAACACGAACCGAATTGATTCCGGCATCGCCAAATTTGATTACCACCTCAATGACAAAAACTCGCTCAATGGCATGTACGAGATTAGCCCCGGCAACGGCTTTCTCAATGATGCTCCCGGAGGCCAAACCAACAATGTCTGGCTGACCAATCAATACGCTCGCTCTCAAGTCCTTGCTTCGAACTGGACCTTGACTCCGACTTCCACTGTGGTCAACGAATTTCGTGTCGGCTACTCCCATTATTTCCAGGATTTCGAGGTAGCCGACAAGTCCGAAAATCCGGCCAAATACTCGTTCGGTGGCTCAACCTACAACGTCAACACCGGCCAGACCAACCCTTTGTATTTCGGCTTCCCTGTCATCCATATTGCAAGCGTGACGGGACAGTTGGGCGGTGGAGGATGGCCTAAGGTCGTCGGCCCAGACAGCGTTTTGCAGATCATGGACCACGTCTCTTACTTGAAGGGGAAGCATGCTTTCAAATTCGGTGGCGAGGTTCTCTACAATCGAAGCGCCACCGACGTAACTTCAAATGGCCGAGGCAACATCACGTTCGGCTCGGTCGAGGACTTCTTCGCAGGTGTTCCCAACTCCTCACTTGACAAGGTCGGCGGTGGCAGTGCGACGATCCTCACGGGTAATCTGGTGCGGCACTTCACTTATACCGGCTATGCCGCCTTTCTGCAGGACGACTGGCGCGTGAGGCCGCGGCTAACCCTCAACATCGGAGTTCGGTACGAAATCACGACCGTACCTAAGGAAACGAACGGTCTACAAGGCAACTTTGATCCCACGCAGGGATTGATGCAGACGAATGCCCCTTATAGTGGCGACCACAATAACATCTCCCCGCGCTTCGGTTTTGCCTGGGATATGTTCGGCAACGGCAAAACCGTGCTCCGTGGCGGCGGCGGCATCCTTTACGAGCAGTTGAGCTTGGACGTAACTCAAGGCATCGGTAACTCATTTGGGCTGCGCGTAGAACCGACGGGCGACCAGCTCTGTTTCGGCGGTGCTACCGGCTCTTGCACAGCCGGGAAGGGCACTATTTCTGTGGCCAACGTCAGCCTCAGTCCCGGCTTGGCCCTTGACGGCGGCGCAACTGCACCCGCCACCTTTACGACGGCAGCCGCCGGCAGCCTTGCCGCTAACTGGGGCGCCAATTCTTTAAACGGCAGCATTTTCCCATTTGTCTCCGCCTGCGGCGATGGCGCCACGACGGTACCTGGGACGACACTCACCCCAACCCAATGCAGTGCTATCAGAGTTGATCCCAAGCTGCGCACTCCTTACGTGGAGACCTGGACCCTCGATCTCCAGCGCGCTCTCG
>QHYQ01000342.1 GCA_003224175.1 Acidobacteriota bacterium | reverse complement strand
CTTTACATCCCAGCGTGTACCTCGGAATCAACCCGGACGGCACGGTGTGGATCGTGGCTAGTCGCTCGGAGATGGGCACAACAAGCCGCACCACGCTGCCGCTCGTTGTCGCCGATGAGTTGGACGCCGATTGGAAGCGAGTGAAGATCGAGCAGGCGCTTGGCGACAGCCGATACGGCGACCAGAATACGGACGGATCGCACTCGATACGCTCGTTCTACGACGCAATGCGTGAGGCAGGAGCAACGGCGCGATTCATGCTGATTCGAGCGGCGGCTCAGCAGTGGGGTGTTCCCGCGGCGGAGTGCGAGACTGACTTGCACGTTGTTGTTCATCGCTCCACAAAACGCCGAGCAGGCTACGGCGAACTGGCGACCGCTGCGGCAAGATTGCCGATCCCCAAAAGAGAAGAGCTGAAGCTCAAACCAAAGAGCGCATGGAGGTACGTAGGCAAAGGGCAAGTGAGTTACGACCTCGAAGCGCTTGTGACCGGGAAGGCCATTTATGGCATGGATGCTCGCGTGGATGGCATGGTGTACGCGTCAGTGGAGCATCCGCCCGTTCTCGGCGGCAAAGTGAAATCGTACGACGACAAGGAAGCCTTGAAGGTCGCAGGCGTGCGTCAGACTGTTCCGATTGATCCTTTCCAGCAGGCACCGGCGTTTCAGCCACTCGGTGGCATCGCGGTGATTGCGGATAACACGTGGGCGGCTTTTCAAGGCCGCAAGAAGCTGAACGTCTCATGGGACAACGGACCAAACGAGACTTACAACTCGGAAGCGTACAAGAGCGAATTGCGCGCGACTTCCCACAATCCTTGCAAAGTAGTACGCAATATTGGTGACGCGGATGCGGTGTTTGCCAAAGGTGGCAAGATTTATGAGGCGGACTACTATGTTCCGCTTCTGGCACACGCTTCGATGGAGCCGATGGTCGCGCTGGCAGAATTCAAAGGCGGCAAAGCGACGCTGTGGGCTCCTACGCAAAATCCGCAAGCTGTGCAAGACATCATCGCGAAAGAGTTGGGGATCTCGAAGGAAGACGTAATCTGCCACGTGACGCTGCTCGGCGCAGGATTCGGGCGCAAGTCAAAACCTGATTACGTGGCTGAGGCTGCCGTTTTGTCCAAAAAAGTGGGCCGCCCAGTGAAAGTGGTTTGGACCCGAGAGGACGACATCAAGTTTGACTACTACAATGCTGTTGCTTCCATGTATATGAGGGCGGCCCTGGGCGCGAACGGCAAGCCGACAGCGTGGCTGCAACGGTCGGTCTTCCCTCCGATTCCATCTATTTTCGACGTGAACGCAGTCTACGGCGATCCAAGCCACCTGCAGCAGGGCTGGACGGACGTTCCGTACGATCTGCCAAACCTGCGCATCGAGAATGGCCCGGCGAAAGCTCATGTACGCATCGGCTGGTTGCGTTCTGTGGCGAATATCTATCACGCTTTCGGTATTCAATGCTTCACGGATGAACTGGCACATGCGGCCGGCCGCGACCCTCTGGAATACTTGCTCGATCTGATCGGGAACCCGCGCACGATCGACTTTAAGGGTGTGGAATACCCGAACTATGGAGCCTCAATGGAAGCCTATCCATGGGAAACCGGTCGGCTGCGCCGAGTCACGGAGATGGTCGCGGGAAAATCCGGGTGGGGAAAGCGCAAGCACGGCAAGGGCACTGGTGTCGGGATTGCGGCGCACCGCAGTTTCTTGTCATACGTGGCCACGGTAGTTGAGGTCGAAGTCAATGATCAAGGTGAGGTGCGGATCCCTCGCGTGGATACCGTTCTGGATGCGGGCTTGGTGGTAAATCCGGAAGCGACCCGTGCCCAGTTCGAGGGCGCTGCGGTGTTCGGCACAAGTATTGTGCGCAGCGGCGAGATCACGGCTACGAATGGGGTAATTGACCAATCGAATTTTCAGGATTATCCAGTAGCTCGGATTGGAGAGGCGCCCTATCAGACGAATGTATACATCGTTGATAGCGACGCTCCTCCAGCGGGCGTTGGTGAGCCAGGCGTGCCGCCGTTTGTGGCGGCGCTCTGCAACGCCATTTTTGCTGCAACCGGCAAGCGCGTGAGAGATCTGCCGATTACAAAACTTGGCTTGAGTTGACCGTCTCCGCGTTCTCTGAAGGGAAAACGTCCGCAGCTGCAATGACAAATTCTAATGGAAGGAAAAGCCATGACACAAGACAAGGTTGAACGCCATGTAATTTGTGGCTCTGCAATTCTGTTACTGCTTTTTGCTGGCCTTATGCTTTTTGTAGTCTCGACCGTGGAGGCAAACCCCGGTCCAGACAGCGCGGCCACCAGGAGGACATTTCGGACGAAGTGTGCAACGTGCCACGGTCCAGACGGAAGCGGGTCTGAGGTCGGAAAAACCATGAACGTTCCGGATCTTCGCTCACCGGCAGTCCAAAAGCTGTCGGATACTGAACTCGCTCAAGTCATTGCCAATGGCAAGGGCGGAATGCCCCCGTTCAAGAATTCGCTCAGCGAGGACCAGATTCACTCGCTGGTGTCCTACATTCGCTCGCTGCATCAAAAGAAATAGCCCGCCCTGTGTACACGGCGGTCGTCGCAACTGCAAATGGATTCCATTCCTTCAGATACGAGGCGCTTGAAAAGGAGGTATGCCATGGCTCACAAGAAAAATCAGCAAGGCCAAGAGGATTCACTCCATCCGGATCCCGCACTAGTTTCAAAAACTAACGACGCCGCGAACGCCAGCGTTTCCCGGCGGGAATTCCTCGGGTTTGCGGCCGCGTCCATTTTCTTGGCGGGCGCTGACCAACAGGCCTCGCGCACAGAACTCAGGAATGGCATACCTTATCGAACACTGGGCCGCACCAAAGAAAAAGTCTCGCTCATTGGGCTCGGTGGCTATCACCTTGGCAGTCAGGCGGATCCCCAGGCAAGCATTCGCATCATCCGCACGGGCCTTGATGAGGGAGTCAATTTTCTCGACAACTGCTGGGACTACAATGGTGGCGAGAGTGAAATCCGCATGGGCAACGCGTTGCGTGACGGTTATCGCAAAAAAGCGTTTCTAATGTCCAAGATCGACGGGCGCACCAAAGTTGCCGCCACAAGCCAAATCAACGAGTCTTTACGCCGCCTTCAGACTGACCGGATCGATCTTCTCCAATTCCATGAAGTGATTCGCGACACGGACCCGGATCGCATTTTTGCCGTAGGCGGAGGGATGGAGGCTGTCCTGGAGTCGCAAAAGGCGGGCAAGATCCGCTTCATCGGCTTCACAGGCCACAAGAGCCCGGACATCCATTTGAAAATGCTGGCCACTGCTTCCAAGCACGGCTTCACGTTCGACGCTGTACAGATGCCTCTCAACGTGATGGACGCGCACTTCAATAGTTTTGAAAAGAAAGTTTTGCCCGTCCTGCTCAAGAATGCTATCGGCGTGCTCGGCATGAAGCCCATGGGCGACCACATCATTCTCGAGAGCAAAACGGCCACTCCGGTAGAGTGCCTTCACTACGCGATGAATCTTCCCACTAGCGTCGTTATCACGGGCTGCGATTCGCTCCCGATTCTTCAGCAAGCTCTACAAGCAGCCCGCAGTTTTCAACCGATGAATTCCTCCCAAGTTGCCGCGCTTCTGGCAAAAACGGCAAAAGCAGCAGCAGTAGGCCAGTTCGAGCTTTATAAAACGAGTCATCGGTTCGACGGCACTTACGCCAACCCACAGTGGCTTGGCTAGTAGAACAACGATTGTAAACAGGCAAGGAGATAGGGACAGGTGGGAAAGAGTCAA
>QHYQ01000341.1 GCA_003224175.1 Acidobacteriota bacterium | reverse complement strand
TTAAGGGTCGCATGTTCGAGTCCTGCCCAGGGAGGCAATCGCCTTTTCGTTCAACTAGTTGCGGAGGGTTTCATTCCTTACACTTTGCGCATCGGGCCAGGATATCCCGCGAGTTTGCGGTCGTTGGTGACCAGCGTGATTCCCTCGTGCCTTCCGCGTTTGCTCCACGACCTTTTGCGCCCTGTTCACAACCTCCTAGGTCACTTCGATGAGTTCCCGATACTTCTCGATTTGGCATTCGTGCCGTTCCTGGGGTGTCATCCGCTGGATTTCTTGCATTCGACACCGCGCCGCCCGGCCGCGATCATGGAACCCCTGGATAAAGAAGTTGACCTGCGTGAGGACGTTAAACTGGGCCATGTCGATCGCGGCTGTGCCACGAACCGACGTTTAATTGCGGACGTTCGTGTAATGCGCACTTATCCACAACTTATCCGCAAATGCTCCGATGCAATCGCAAAGACTCGAGCTGTACCATAGGCAGGGCATTCTGAGGTCGTAGCCAGGGTGTTGGAGCAACGCCTTGCCATGGACAGACTCACTGACCGCGAAACCCTGCGCACCAGCATGCGCCGGCTCTTGCTAAGAACCACCTCGAAATGGCATTCGGGTTGGCAAGACGGGACTATCGTCGATTGGTTGATGACTGGAGGTTTCTATCGACTCCGGTCCTTGGTACGTCAGGGAGGACGGCCGCATGCAAGCTGCTCGCGCAAAGATGCTCGAAGTTTCGGACATCAATTTGGAAACGGGAGATCGTTTCGAAGTACAGGTCCATTCATTCGCAGCGGGGAAAGTCCGATTAGCTCTTCCACCACAGATGCTGGACCCCGCGACAATGGTGAAGGTACTCGAAGACGACGCGGGCCACTTGCTTCCCTTCAACCATGGCGCCGGTGGAAATTTAATTGAACTTACCAGTACGGCTGCCCAAGGCACATTGGGCGCTGAAACCGAAGCGATCTGGCTGGAATATCTTTCGCCCACCCGGTACCGGCTGATGATTGATCGGCCCCCGGCAAGCCTAGCCCAGGACCTTGCGCCGGCCGCCAAGAGGGTAGTCGGCGCGGTCCCCAATCGTGAAATCGAATTTTCCTCTGGCGATCTCGACCTGTTGCGCCGCCCCGCGCCACCCATTACGCGGCGCGATTTCGAACTGGCTTTGCGCGCCGTCAAACTGGCCAGCCATCCCGGCTTTGACTCGCTCATTTGCCTGCCCATGGTGCGCGACATGGAATTGCTGGAACATCAAATCCGCACGGCGATAACCGTGCTGCGACGACTGCGGGGCCGCGCCCTGCTCTGCGATGAAGTGGGCTTGGGCAAAACCATTGAGGCCGGGCTGGTGTTGTCCGAGCTGCTGATGCGCGGCCTGGTGCGCTCAGTGCTGGTGCTAACTCCTCCATCGCTGATCACACAATGGCAGGGAGAATTGCGGCGCAAGTTCGGCATCGACCTAATCAGTCACGATGATCCCGCTTTCCGCCAATCCGAGGCGGGCGCATGGGAATGTTACGAGCGCGTGATCGTTTCGCAGCACACCGCAAAACGAGAACCCCACCGCTCCGCGATCCTGAACCGAAAATGGGACATAGTCATCGTGGACGAAGCCCATCACCTGCGTAACCGAACCACGGCCCTCTGGAGATTCACCAGCGAAATTCAAAGGCAATTTGTTCTTCTGTTGACGGCAACCCCGGTACAAAACAACTTGGACGAATTGTTCAACCTTGTCACCTTGCTTGAGCCCGGGCTTTTGAGCACCAAAAGGGATTTCTCCCAGCGGTTTATTTCTAAGGGAGACAAATTAACGCCCAAAAACGTGGATGAACTGCACACGCTGTTGAGCGAAGTGATGGTTCGCAACCGCCGCAGCACCGTCGGATTACAATTTACGCAGCGCTTTGCCCGCACGGAAGCGGTCGCCATGACAGCGTCTGAGAAAGCCTTCTATGACGCGGTCGCGGCGCTGGTGCGTGACCAATTGCACGCCGAAACAAAAACACCGGCCCTCAACCGCATGACGCTGATCACTCTGCAAATGGCACTGGGCAGCTCCAGTGCCGCGGCCGCCGCGATGCTCGAAAACCTGTGGGATAAGGCGATCCTGCCGGCTTGCCAGCGACAATCCATTTTGGAATGGTCGGGCCGCTCGTCACTACAAGACCAAAGCGCCAAGGTGGGTCGCCTGCTTGGGTTGCTGGATGAATTCCCGGATAAACTCGTGATCTTCACACAATTCCGCGCAACTCAGGAAATGCTGCGACGCCATCTGGCCCAAGCGGGCCACGACGTGGCAGTATTCCACGGCGGTCTACCACGTTTGGGAAAAGAAGCGGCTATAGAGCATTTCCGCGAATCGGCGCGTTTGATGATCTGTACCGAATCGGGCAGCGAGGGCAGAAATCTTCAGTTTGCCCACGGCCTGTGCAACTTCGATCTGCCATGGAACCCGATGAAGATCGAACAAAGGATTGGCCGCCTGAGCCGCATCGGACAGAAGCGTGACGTTTACGTTTTCAATTTCGTAGCCGCTGGAACTGTAGAGTCGGCCGTGCTTCATCTGCTGGAAGCCAAGCTCAACATGTTCGAGTTGGTCATCGGTGAAGTGGACATGATTTTGGGCAACCTGGATGAGGAAAGGGAATTTGAGGACATAGTGGCCGACGAGTGGGCTGCTGCCGCCAATGCCGACGAGTTCGCCGCCCGTATGGAGATGTTGGGTAACCGCCTCTTGGCGGCCAAAGTCGCTTATTTCCAGCAGCGCAGCCAGGATGAGAAATTATTCGGCAATCGATTCGCTCCGGAAGGATAGAAGAAGTGAATCGCCAGATCGAAGAGCCCCTTTCGACTTTGGAACAATTTGTCCGCGATTTTGCGGAAGCTCGTGATGGCGCCTGGGACCAAATCGAACCGCGGGTCTATGACGTTCTTATTGGATCGGAAATCACTCGAGTGGCCTTCGACCCCGAAGCTTTGCCGGAGCATCCCCAAGCCCAGTTGGCCAGCTTGGGATCGCCGTTGCTGGACAGCCTGCTGGCTGACGCCGCCGAACGATGGCGCTGTGCTCGGTTTTACCGCGTCGGGCTGAACCTCCATCCCCATGACTTGGGATCGCGCTTCCGCCAGGCCATCTCGCTTTCGCCGACGGCTATCGGGAGCATCCGGCGCGTGCGCACGATGAACTGTCCGCAAGCCCTGTTCTGGTTCAAAGCGACTTTTGTCAGCGATCAGAAGGAAGAAGAGATCTTGCTGATGGGCATCGATCTGCACAGCTTGCGCGAGGTCAGGCATTGGGACTCGCTGCTAGCGTCGAGTGGTCTGTCGGAACTGCCGGAAACCCATTTGCCGGAAGCCCGACATGTCGGTTTAATCGCGGGATATCGCTGCGCTCGCGACCGCCTGGCGCCAACCGTAGCCGCGTTGGCTAACACTCGGCGCCGCGAGTGGAGCGGCCGGGTGGCAACGCAAATCCAGCGCATGTCGGCATACTATTCCCGGCTCCGCGAGGAAGCCAACGAGTCATTCCGCAACGGCGACGATGCCGCTCCTTCTCGCATCGCTGCGCGACGCGACGCGATCGACCGGGAAGAACGCTTGCGCACCGCCGAGCTGCGGCAAAAGTCCAATCTTCGCGTCCAAGTCAAGCTGGCGAACCTGATGATCGTGCAGCAACCGAAATTGCTTATGTCCGTGGCCATTACCGACAAAAATCGCCCCCTCGGCCTGTTGGAGGTCGTGTGGAATCCACTGTCGGAAGCCATCGAAGCCCCGACTTGCCCCGCTTGTGCTCAACCCACCTTCGCCTTGCGAATTTATCGTAACAGCCTGGTCTGTGCCTCCTGTATGGAATAGGCCGACGAGCTGTATGACTTTTTAGCGTAAGCTTGGCCGCGCCTTGCTTGTGAGGCCGAGAGCGCCCAGCGCAGCGAGAAGGGTGGCAAATCTCACCTGAGATTTGCCACCTAATGTGCGGCGATGTTTTCGCCTTTCCCTTATACCATTCCATTAAGGACCCTCCCCGGGGACGTCTCATCGGGGC